>JACRCK010000068.1 GCA_016219065.1 Deltaproteobacteria bacterium | reverse complement strand
GGGGGGAGCCGGCGCCGTGCATGGACTCCACCAGGGCCGTGCCGCCGGTCATGGCTTCGATCAGGCGGCCGATCTTGATGCGGTCTTCGGGGGGGATGCCGGCTACGCCGGAGAAGTACTTTTTCACCAGGTGGCCGATCTTTTCATGCTTGAGATCGTATTCGCTGGGCAGGGTGGCCAGGAAACCGCCGGCCAGGTCCAGGGCCAGGCGGGCCACTTCGAAGTGGAAGCGGGTCACGTTCTGCTTGCAGACGTTGGCCAGCATGGTGTCCACCATATAGGCCCCGGAGGGGGTCGGTGACCCTTCCGCGGCGCAGGCGATGGAAGAGCTGTACAGTGTTTCTCCCAAATGGATCATCTCGGTGATCTTGTCCCGCACGTGGGAGGCCTTGGCCGTGCCCTGGATCTGGGTCAGGTAGCCCACGGCGCCGGTCAACACGTCGATCAGGCCGGTCTTGCAGCCGCCGTAATTGGAGCGGTGGTGGGCCGCGAAGCGGTAAACCAGGGTTCCGGCAAATTCGGCCTCGCCGTCCATGAACACCCGTTCCCGGGGGACGAAGACGTCCTCAAAGGCAATGACGGCCTCGCCGCCGACGGCCCCGAAGGAAGGCTTGCCGGCATCGATCCGTTCCAGCTTGTCGCGCCGGTCGTCGCTGGTCTGGCGGCCGAAGATCAGGGTCACGCCCGGGGCGTCAATGGGGATGGCGCAGACTACGGCATAATCCTTCGCTTTTTCATCCAGGGCCGTGGTGGGCATGACCAGGATCTCATGGGAATTGACCGCTCCGGTCATGTGCAGCTTGGCCCCGCGGATGACGATCCCGTCTTTCCGCCGCTCCACGATGTGGACATACTGGTCGGGATCGGGCTGTTCGGCCGGCCCCTTGGAGCGGTCGCCCTTGGGGTCGGTCATGGCCCCCACCACCATCAGGTTTTCTTCCTGGATGTAGGTCAGCCATTTGTTGAAGCGCTCGAGGTAGTCGGTCTTGTTTTTCTGATCCATCTCGTAGGCGACCGAATAGACGGCGTTGATCCCGTCCCAGCCCACGCAGCGCTGAAAGCAGGTGCCGGTCCTCTGGCCCAGGGCCCGCAGCAGCTTGACCTTTTTAACCAGGTCCTGCACGTTCTGATGGACGTGGGTGAAGCGGCTGATGGTTTTGCCGGTCAGGTGGGATTTGACGGTGGCCAGGTCGTGGTATTTCGGATCGGCGGCCAGGGCGTAGGTCATGGCCGCGGAGCGGACATGGGGGGCCGTAGCCGGGTGTTTGGTCACGTCCTCGATCCGCTTCCCCTTGTAATAGATAACCGGATGCAGTTTCCGGAGGCTTTCCAGGTATTCACGGCCGTTCTTGATCTTCATGGTTGACATCCTTTCCTATTTTTTAGTTCCGAATTGGTCCTAACTTATAAGAAAAATAGATTTTTTTTGTCTAAAAGGCAAGTCCTTTAGATTTCCGGTGGGTCGCCTGAAGGGGGCACAGCCGAGGGCGGCTGTGCTACACCCGGCTGGGCCGGTCCGGGACAGCCAAGCTGCGGGTGGGGATTAACAACGAGGCACGAAAGCTCGACAGGATCTACAGGATGGAAAGGATTTTTGCTCCCTTCCCGGATGGAAGGGAGCAAACACCATCCGCCGAAGGCGGTGCGGGCTGTTTTGTTCCGGCATCCGGCCGGGACAAAAACATCTTGTCGATCCCGTTAATCCTGTCTCGCTTTTGTCTGTGGTAAAAAGGCTTTTCCGAATTTTCCGGGTTGGGAGGGTTGGATAATTACTCCCAGCCCCGCAAGCGATAGTAATCCTTCAACATGGCTTTTAAATCGTCTTCCGTAATTACTTTGCCGCTTTCCGGCAGCGGTTCGAGGTGGAACCGCCGGGGCAGGAGGTCATCGGCCGGGGTCCAGCCTTCCCGGACGTTGAACTGGTGGGTCAGTCCGATGACGTGGTTGGTCATTTTTTGAATGTCCTCCTTCCCCCAGGTGAGGCCGGTGGTCATGTGGATGATCCGGGACAGCACCGGCCAGGGGTAGAGGTCGCGGTAGAAACGGCAGAGGATCAGGGTGTCGAACAGGCAGAGGCGGTCTTCGAAATCCAGAAATAATTCGGCCTTGCCCTCGATCTGATCCGGTTCGATCATCTTGGTCAGTTCGGCTTTATAAAACGTGGCCCGCAGGTGGCAGGCGCCCCGGTCGGAGGTGCCGTAGCCCAGGCCGACACCCTTGAGCACCCGCGGATCGTACCCGGCCGGCTCCAGGCCCTTAACGTGGACGGCGATGTCCTCCAGCCCCCATTCTTTAGCGGCGGGCTTGATCCCTTCGGCCAGGACGGCTCCGATCCCCTGCCGGTAAGTTATTTTGTGCAGCAGATCGGCAATGGCCGGGACGTCCCCGTACTCCAGTTTGTCCGGGATCTTGCCTCGGAGGGAGGCCTCGATGGCCAGGCCGGCCAGGTTGCCGGCGGTGATGGTGTCGATGCCCAGGCGGTCACAGATATCGTTCAGGTAAAGGATGTCTTCGAGGCTGGGGATCAGACAGAGTCCGCCGAAGGAATAGATGGTTTCATACTCCGGGCCTTCCAGGGTCAGGCCCTTCCGGGGGCCCGCCTTGACCTTGCTCATCCGGCCGCAGGCGATGAAGCAGCGGGCGCAGGCCCGGGGCGCCACGTCGCAGCGTTCATGGAGGCTCTGGGCGCTGAGGGCTTCCCAGCCTTCCATCCGGCCCTTGGACCAGTATTGGGTGGGGAAAGCCCCGGCGGTGTTGAGGACCGAAACCATCATGGGGGTGCCGAAGTTCCGGTAGTTCTGGACCCCTTTGTCCTCTTTACCCTGGGCCAGGATCTCCCGGGCAAAGGCCTGCACCTCGTCCGGAAAGGCCGTTTCCCGTTTTCGTTGGCCGAAAAAACAAATCCCTTTGATTTTCTTGGACCCCAGCACCGCGCCGGTCCCGGTTCGGCCGGCCGAACGCCAGTAGTCGTTTTCCACCACGGCAAAACGGACGAGGTTCTCGCCGGCCGGGCCGATGACCAGGGCCGCGGCCCGCTCCCCCGGTCCGCCCAGGCGTTTTTTCCCCAGGCGCTTCAGCACTTCGTCTTCGGCGGCGTAGGTGTCCAGTCCCCACAGCTCCTGAGCCGGGTGGAAGCGGACCGTGTCTTCGGTGATTTCCAGAAACACGGGTTCCGCGGAGGCGCCCTGGATGATCACGGCATCGAAACCAATGCGGCTGATGGATTCGGCGGCCTTGCCGCCCGAATAGGATTCGGCGTAAAACCCGGTCTGCGGGCTCTTGGTAAAGATCCCGTGCCGGCAGGAGCCGTAGATCGGCGTGTCGGTCACCGGGCCCACGGCTACGATCAGGCAGTTTTCCGGGGCGAGGGGGGCCACGCCCGGGGGATTGTGATCCAGCAGCAGGCGGGTGGCTAGGCCTTTTCCGCCCAGGACCTTTTCCAGCATGGAATCGGGGAGCTCCAGGATGGTAGAGGTTTGCTCGGTGGCGTTTATCTTCAGAACGCGGTTAAAAAAACCTTTCATATACAAGCGCTCCCTTGCTAAAAAATTTGTATCATGTTTCCAATTGTTCGGATGAAAGTCAAGCAGATTATGGAAAGATCCCCCGCACCCGTTTGGCTTCGGCCACCCGGTCGATGGCCAGCATGTAGGCGGCGGTGCGCAGATTGACCTTTTCCTGGAGGGAGATGGCGTAGACCTCGTGAAAGGCCCGGACCATCACCTGTTGCAGCCGCTGGTTTACGTCCGTTTCGGTCCAGAATAGCTTCTGCACGTTCTGCACCCATTCGAAGTAGGAAACGGTCACCCCGCCGGCGTTGGCCAGGACATCCGGGATCACAAAGATTCCCAGTCCGTCCAGGATCCGGTCGGCGGGGGGCGTCGTAGGCCCATTGGCTCCCTCGGCGATGACTTTGGCCCGGATGCGCCCGGCGTTCTTCCGGGTGATCTGCCCTTCAATGGCTGCCGGAATCAAGAAGGTGCAGGGCAGCTCCAAAAGTTCGGCGTTGGAGATATTTTCGGATTCCGGATAGTCCTGGACCCGGCCCGTCTTTTGGACATGGTGCAAAACGGCGGCCGGGTCCAGCCCCCGCTCGTTGTAGATGCCGCCCTGGAGGTCGGAGACGGCCGTTATCCTGATCCCCTGTTCGTGGAGCAACTCGGCGGCATGGTAGCCCACGTTCCCAAAGCCCTGAATGACCGCCGTGGAAGAGGCAAAGTGGATGTGGAGCAGGCGGGCCGCTTCCTGCAGGGTATAGAGGACACCCCGGGAGGTGGCCTTGAGGCGCCCCAGCGAACCCCCGATGGACAGAGGCTTGCCGGTCACTACGCTGTTGCAGGTATAGCCCTTGAAGACGCTGTAGGTATCCACGATCCAGGCCATGACCTGGGGATTGGTATTGACGTCCGGGGCCGGAATATCCTGGTCGGGCCCGATGATGGGGGAGATTTCCCAGATGAAACGTCGGGTCAATCTTTCCAGTTCCGTCTGGGAGAGCCGGGAGGGATCACAGGTGACACCTCCCTTGGCGCCCCCGAAGGGCAGGTCCACGATGGCGCACTTCCAGGTCATCCATCCGGCCAAAGCCCGAACTTCATCCAGGTCCACCCGGGGATGGTAGCGGATCCCCCCTTTGGCCGGCCCGCGGAGCGTGTTATGCTGGACCCGGTACCCGTGCAACAGCTCGATCCGGCCATCGTCGTAGCGCAGGGGAAAGCGGACCAAAAACTCCCGCCGGGGGTGCTTGATTTTTTCCGCAATCCAGGGTTCCAGGTGGAGCCGTTCGGCGGCCAGGTCAAACTGGAGGTTGTGCATGTCCAGCGGTTTGTTTTCGTCATAAGATTGTTCGTTAGGCATGAGACCTCCGGAGTAAAAAAAATGAACATCCAACATCGAACGTCCAACATCGAATTTCGGAAATGCTATAACTGCTGAACTATTTTTTGAAAGGGATCGAAGGCTACGCATTTAACCGGCTGCCGGGCGATGCGCAGCAGGCACTGGTTGCAGGAGGTGCAGCGGGCCCGGCGGGGATGGGGGCTGGAGAGCAGGCGGCGGGGCAGGGACGGCTCGCAGAGCAGGGGGCGGCACAGGCCGATCAAATCCACCCCTGCCTCTAGCAGATCCTCCATGGCCGTCAGCGAACGAATCCCTCCGGTAATCGCCAGCGGGGTTGTCCCGACCGCCCGGCGGAAGGGGGCCACCGCTGAATAAAAATAGGCCTCCCGCGGGCCGGCCTCTTTTTTCAGCCGGGCCCGCAGGCGGATCTGGTCTTGGAGGCCGCCGCTCATTTCGATCAGATTCACCCCGGCCCTGGCCAGCTCACCGGCTACCGCAGCATACTCTTCCGGTCCGGCCCCGTTTTCCAGGTAGTCGGCGGTATTCAGTTTCCAGAGGATCGGAAAGTCCTCGCCCACCCGCCGGCGGATGGCGCGGTAGACTTCCAGGGACAGACGCATCCGGTTGCGCAGGCTGCTCCCCCAGCGGTCGCGGCGCGGGTTGGTGGCCGGCGACAGGAATTCGCTCAGGAGGTAGCCGTGGGCCCCGTGGACGGCCACGGCGTCGAAACCCGCTGCTTTGACCCGGGCGGCGGCTTCCCCGAAGCGGCGGATGGTTTTTTGGATGTCCCCTGCGGTCACGGTCTCCAGGGAATACCCCTGCTCGGCGGCCCCGTAGGAATAACCGGTTTTGGAGGAACCCTGATGGGCCAGTTGCACGGCCGATCGGCAGCCGTCCCCGTAAGTTCGGATGACGGCGGCCAACCGGCGCAGGCCCTCGATACACCGATCGTCCCAGATACCCAGTTGCTGGGCCCAGGCGCGGCCCTTTTCCTCCACGGCCGCACAGCCGGTAATAATCAGTCCGACTCCCCCCCGGGCCAGATCGTAATAGAGTTTCAATAAATCATCGGTAACCTGGCCCTCCAGATCGGCCATATATTCCATGGTGGCCGAACGGAGCAAGCGGTTCTTCAAATGTAAAGGATGGTGGTGAAACTCCTGACCGACCCGTTTTCGGTATTGGTTTGAATTTCGAATTTGGGTCATTGGGATTTGTTCAGGCTAGGTCTCCACTGTCGGCTTCTCACCCAACATTTCGTGGATGAAGGCGGTAGTGAAGTCCCCGGTCAGAAACCGAGGGTGTTCCAGGATCTTCAGGTTGGCGGGGATGGTGGTTTTAACCCCTTCGATCCGGAAATCTTTGAGGGCCTGCACCAACCGCTCAACCGCCTGCGGCCGGGTATGGTCCCAGGCGATGACTTTAGCCAGCAGGGGGTCGTAGTAGGGCGGGATCACCCCCTGATCGGCCAGGGCATGATCGATACGCAGGTGGTCGCTCTCGGCCGGCAACTCCAGGGCGCTGATGGTCCCCGGAGAAGGGAAAAAAGTATCCGGATCTTCGGCATAGACCCGGGCCTCGACGGCATGGCCCTGCCTTGTCACGTCCGCCTGCCCGAAGGCCAGTTTTTCTCCGGAGGCAATTTCCAACTGGCAGCGGACGATATCCACTCCGGTCAGGAATTCGGTCACCGGGTGCTCCACCTGAAGCCGGGCGTTGATCTCCATGAAGTAAAATCGGCCGTCCGCCGAGCGCAGGTTTTCGATCGTCCCGGCCCCCTGATAGCCCATGCGCCGCACCAGACGGCGGGTTCGGTCAAAAAGCTCGCGGCGTTCATCTTCGCCGACCACCACCGAGGGGGACTCCTCGATGATTTTCTGATGCCGGCGCTGGATCGAGCATTCCCGTTCGCTGAGACAGACGCAGTTGCCGAAGGAGTCGGCCAGGAATTGAATTTCGATGTGCCGGGGTTGAGCCACCACTGCTTCGATATAACAGCCTGCATGACCGAAGGCCATTTGACCGATGCTGGCGGCCCGCTGGAAAACTTCCTCCGCCTGGTCCTCGCTATGGACCACTTCGATCCCCTTGCCGCCGCCCCCCCGGTCCAGTTTGATAAACAGGGGATAGCCCTGCCGGCGGCCGTAGTCTTTGATCTCCGAAGCCTCGTTCAGCAGCTCCAGGGTCCCGGGAATGACCGGGACTTCCACCTCATGGGCCAGTTGCCGGCAATAGCTTTTGGAACTGATGGTTCGCAACACCTGAGGGGCGGGGCCGACCCAGATCAGTCCGGCATTCACCACCGCCTCGGCAAAGAGCCCCCTTTCGGACAAAAATCCGTACCCGGGATGCACCGCCTCGGCCCCGGTCCGGCGGGCGGCCTCCAGCAGTGCGTCCATGTTGAGATAGCTCTGCAAGGGATTGGCCGGACCGATCAGTACGGCTTCGTCAGCCTCTTTTAGATAAGGGGCGTTCCGGTCCGGTTCGGAATAGACCGCCACCGTGGCGATGCCCATTACCCGGCAGGTCCGGATAATCCGGCTGACGATTTCCCCCCGGTTGGCGATCAGGAGCTTGCGGATCATCAGAAACTCCGGTTTAAATTCTTACATCCATTGTTTTGAGAAATTTTCTCTAAATAAACCGCAGAATATCGAACAAGGAATATCGAATTTTGAAGTTCCACGGCCCCTTCTGCGGTTCGAAATTCCTTGTTCGATATTCGAAATATCAAGCCGCTTGGCTAGATTTCCAAAACGACCATGGGAGTGCCGACCTGCAATTCGTCCCATTCTTTGACCAGGATCTTTTTCACCACCCCTTCGTCCTCGCTCAGGACGCGAATCTCGGTTTTCATGCAGTTGATCACCGCCACTTCCTGGCCCTTGCCGACTTTATCTCCTTCGTTGACCACGACCCGGGCCGTCAATCCCGGCATGATGGCATTAATGCTTTTTTCCATATCCGCGTTCCTTTCCGTTTAAGATAAAAATTTGCATCCTATTTTCGAATTAAATCCCCATGCTTGGGGCGATCACCCGCGAAGCATGAAAAAGCTTCAGGGGTAAGGACCAAGGTTAAGACCGACTCGGTCTGGCAGACCGAGTCGGTCTGAGCCCGGGTGAGCTGGGCAAGCTATTTTCGTATTAAACCATCATGCTCGAGGCGAGCACCCGCGAAGCATGAAAATAAAGGGCCTGGCAAAGCTTAAGGCTAATAATCAATAATCAATTCTTAATTAATAATTAAAAACCTTTAGGCCAGCGAGGCTTCGGTAAAGAGTTTTTTCTGATCCTTCCGGGCCTGGGTGGCTTCTTCCTGGCTGGCCGCCTGGAACTTGATGAAATCCCGGGCCGGGGTGCCCTGGCCGACTTTCCAGAGGTCGGCGTTGATGACGCTCAGGGCGCACATGTAGCCCCCCAGGGTGGGACCGTCGGCGATGAGCAGGACCGGGGTGTTGCCGCAGATGTTCAGGGCTCCGCGCATGGCGTAGGCATGGTCGATGATGTTGGAGGGATGGCTCCCCCCGACTCCGCCGTCCGCCCGGGCGAAGAAGCTGTCCGGAAGGGCCTCCAGGCGGTAGGCGGAACGGTTGGAGGTGTGCTGAATTTTGAAGGAATGACTGAACAGATAGTCCATACCTTCCTCGGTGGCGTAATCCGGGGCCGTGTTCGGTCCGGGAACGGCCCGCAGGAGCCATTCCCGGGGATAGGCCGGGATGACTTCCTTTTTGATCCGCCGACCGGCCAGGTCCTTCAAGCTTTTCGAGGGCCGGCCCAGGGGAACGGTATCGCCGGGCGCCAGCTTCCGTCCGTCGAACCCGCCGTAGCTGCCGAAGATGCAGGTGGATTTGCTGCCTAAATAGGGAGGCAGATCGATGCCTCCGGCCAGGGCCAGGTACCAGCGAAAGCCGTAATCCCCGATATGGGAAAATTTGATGACGTCGCCCTTTTTGACCTCCAGGGATTCCCAGAGGGGGATCGGCTGCCCGTTCAGGAGCGGCGGATTGGGGGTACCGCCCACGGCGATCACCGTGTCCACCCCGAATTCCCCTTCGAAGAAACCGCCGGTGACCTCCAGGCCGGCTTCCCCGGCCGGATTGCCGACCAATATATTCGCCAAACCCAGGGCCACATTGTCAAAGGCGCCCGAGGGGGCCATGCCTTTCCCTAGATATCCCAACCGTCCGGGCCAATCCTCGACCAAGGTTTCAATACCGCCGTTGATGACTTTTAACATGGTTTTTCTCCTTCCCTCGGTTAAAGGCGCGGCGCTTTCTTGACGCCTTCGGCCTGTTTGGCTTTCAATTCCCGCATGCCCTGCTGCACGGCTGCGCTGTTGTACCAGGCCAGGTAGTCCTTGACCACGATCTTGCCGGGTTCCGTTTGATACTCGTAATCCGTCTGGTTGTGGACGTGCTCGAAAATGTAGAGGATTTCTTCTTCGTTGGTCTCGTGGAAGCGGACCCGGTCGGCCGGCCGGTAGAGGAAGGGCCCGTCCTTGAACATGGGATGGGTCTGTTTGAACTGAAAAACGGGAATGGTCCGCCCGAAGAGCTGGTACCCGCCCCCGGTGGGGGTCGTGTACGTAAAGACACAGGGTCCGCCGATGCCGACGGCGGCTTCCGGGGTCCAGGTGCGGGGCGGGTTGTATTTCGGAACCACCAGGGCGCAGCGGGGGTCGGTGGGCCAGAGGAAGGCCCCTCCGGGCCAGAAGCCGCCGCCGCTGTTGAACCAGTCGGTGCCGAGGATCATGTTTTTGGCCTCCTGAACGGTCACGCCGTTGCAGAGGGCCATGTATTCCAGGTTATAACCGTTGATGATGTTGGGCGCATCCGGCCGGACCTCTTTCTGGTATTTCGCAACGGCCTTGCGGGTCTCGGAGTCTTCAAAGGCGATGGGCAGGTGAATAATCCGGGATTCGAGCACCACGTCGTCGATGGTCGGCATGGCGTTTTCCCCCTCCTTGATCGCGGCGATCAACGCCGAACGATCCAGGATTTCCGGGTCAAAATGAAAGAGGTTGGTGCGCAGACCGGGAACGGTCTCGATCAGACCCTTGATCTTTTTGGCGTGCATGATGTCGTTGACGGCCAACATGCGGAAAGAATCCTGCAGGGCGGCCCGCTGTTCCCGGCCGTATTCCACCTGCAGAAACCCGTCCCCCGCCTGCCGGAACAGCACCTCCAGCCGGGATTCCGTCTGAGGCATGGTGTCCAGAATTACCGAGTACTCGCCTTGGCTCATATCCGTCCTCTCCTTTACTGAATGGTTAGTTGGGCTAATCCTTTTTCAATGATCTGCAGCCCTTCCTCCAACTGGTCGTCGGCGATCACCAGCGGCATCAGGGTTCGAATCACGTTGCCGAATTTCCCACAGCTTAAAAGCACCAGTCCGTTTTCGTAGCCGTATTTAACCAGGGCCTTGGCCGCAGCGCCGGCCGGCTTCTTGGTCCGGCGATCCACTACCAGTTCCAGGGCCATCATGGCCCCTAGCCCCCGGACGTCCCCGATCAAGGGAAAACGCTCCTGGAACTGCAGGAAACGCTCCCGGACCAGGTCCCCGATGCGGGCCGCCCGGGCGCAGAGATCGGTCTCGGCGATGAAATCCAGCACGGCCAGGCCTGCCCGGCAAGCGACCGGATTCCCTCCGTACGTGCCTCCCAGGCCGCCCACATGGGAAGCCTCCATCATCTCGGCCCGTCCGGTCAACGCCGCCAGCGGCAGTCCTCCGGCCAGAGACTTGGCAATGGTCACCAGGTCCGGCTCCACCCCATAGTGTTCCATGGCGAACAGCTTTCCGGTCCGGCAGATCCCGGTCTGGACTTCGTCGGCAACGAAAACAATCCCGTATTTTTTACAGATATCGGCCAGGACATTGAAATACCCCGGTGGCGGGGCGACAAAACCCCCTTCCCCCAGAACGGGCTCGACCACCAGCGCCGCGGTCTGTTCGGCGGCGACGTGATCGATAAAAAAATTTTCCAGATAATGGGCGCAGTGGAGACCGCAGTCCGGATAAGTCAGTCCAAAGGTGCAGCGGTAGCAATAGGCATAAGGCATCCGGTAGACTTCCGGAGCGAAAGGACCGAAACCGAATTTATAGGGTTTGACCTTGCTGGTCATGGTCATGGCCAGCAGGGTTCGGCCGTGAAAGCCCCCTTCAAAGACAATGACCGCCGGCCTTTTCGTATGGTAGCGGGCCACCTTGACGGCGTTTTCCACCGCCTCGGCGCCGCTGTTGACAAAGATGGTTTTCTTGGGAAACCGGCCGGGGGTCAACCCGTTCAGCCGCCGGGCCAACTCGACGTAAGGTTCATACATGACAATGTGGAAGCAGGTATGGAGAAACCTTTCCGCCTGGTCCCGGACGGCGGCGACCACCCGGTCGTTGCAGTGTCCCACATTGACCACGCCGATACCTCCGGCGAAATCGATATACCGTTTCCCGTCCACATCCCAGATTTCCGCCCCCTTGGCCCGGGCCGCAAAGGCCGGGACAGTGTTAAACGGTCCTTGGGGGACCTGTTCCGCCCGCTCTTTCAGCAGTTGTTCATTGGAGGTATGATGACTCAAAGTAAGCTCTCCTCGGATTTTGTTCCGTGTTTCGGATTTAGCAGGCCCACCAACTTATAAAGGAGGCGAGGCGATTTGACAGCCGGCTTCTTCCAAGGCTTGGCGAACGGCCTGCACGATTTCGACGGCTCCCGGAGTGTCGCTGTGGACACAAACCGAGTTGCCCTCGATCCCGATTTCCGTCCCGTCGGTGGCCCGGACCCGGCCCTCCCGGACCATGCGGACCACCCGTCGGGCCACGTCCGCCGCCGTCTGGGCTTCATGGTGCCGGGTAATGACCAGGTTGCCCTGGGCGTCGTACCCCAGGTCGGCGTAGAGTTCATAGACGCAGCGCAGGTCCATTTTTTGGGCGGCCTCCCCGATGACGCCTTTTTTCATGATATACAGAAAGAGCCGGGGATCGATGTCCCGGACCGCCCGGCAGACGGCCTGGGCGATTTCCTCCCGCCGGTGGGCCATGCCGTAAAGCGAGCCGTGCGGTTTGACATGGTGCAGCTTCATTCCCGCCGCCTCCGCAAAGGCCTTCAGGGCCCCCACCTGGTAGACCACGATATCGTACACTTCGTCCACGGTCAGATTCATTTCCCGGCGGCCGAAGCCCTGGAGGTCGGGCAGGCCGGGGTGGGCCCCCACCTGGACTCCGTCCCGCCTGGCGTAGCCTACGGTTTTACGCATGACCGAAGAGTCCCCGGCGTGAAAGCCGCAGGCTACGTTGGCACTGGAGATATGTTTCATGAAGGCGTCGTCATTGCCCATGGCATACATGCCGAAACTTTCACCCATGTCGGCATTGAGATCAATATTCACGTTAACCTCCCTTGGAAAATCGAGTCACAGTTGATTATCAGGTATTCTAAAATAACATCATCTTAAATCCGAAATTCGAAGCACGAAATCCGAAACAATATCAAAAAATCAAAAATTAAAATGACCGAAACAACTGCCGCTCCCGGATGGTCGTGATGACCATTTAAATTTTCCCGCTCGGCCTTCCGGGTCGGGATAAAGTTCCAAATCTTTCCGGGGAGACCCAAGCAGTCATTCCCCTTACCGGGCCGGCGGGCGAGACGCCCGCCCTACGTTTTTAAATTCGATGTTCGATGTTTGTCTTTTTTAATCAGCGCTGCCTCCCTTTCAAGGCCAACCGGAAGTGATCCATGACCACGGCAAAGATCAGCAAGAGGCCCATGACGACCATCTGCAGATAGGAGCTGATATTCATCATGTCCATGCCGTTGCGGATCAGGACGATCAGCACGGCCCCGAAAATGGCCCCGATGACCCCGCCTTCACCGCCGCGCAGCGAAACGCCGCCGATAACGGCGGCGGCGATCGATTCCAGGGGCAGGGCCGCCCCCAGGTTGGGCTCGCCCGAGGCGATGCGGGCCGTCAGCATAACCCCGGCAATGCCGGTCAATGTGCCGCAAAGGATATAGGCCAGAAAGGTATATTTGGTGACCGAGATGCCGGACAGCCGGGCCGCTTCCTGGTTCCCGCCCAGGGCGTAAAAATACCGGCCGATGCGGGTTCGGTTCAGCAAAATGTAAATCAGGAGGATCAGGACGGCCGCGACGATGATGGGCACCGGCAGGCCGCCGACCGTTCCGATCCCCAACAGCTTATTCAGTTTGGGCGGAAGATTAAAAATAGGCACGCCGCCGGAAAGCAGCAGGGCCAGCCCCTGGGCCACGGACATCATCCCCAGGGTGACCACAAAAGGAGAAACCCGGAAAAAGGAGATGGTCAAGCCGTTGGCCATCCCGATCACGGTGGCCGAAGCGATGCCCGCGAGCACCCCCAGGAGGATGGCGGTGAAGGGATCGCTGAAGGAGACCAGGACCAGCGAGGTGACGACACTGGTCAAGGCCACCGAAGAACCCACGGACAGGTCAAATCCGGCGCAGACGATGGTCAGCATCTGGCCGGCGGTGACGATGGCCAGGTAGGTGGATTGACGGCCCATGTTGATGAGGTTGGACAGGGTCATGAACCGTCCCTGGCCGGCCAGGCTGAAGAGGATGACCAGGATCGCCAATAGAAAGGGCAGGACCCCGATCCGGATAAAAATATTTTTGAGGGCATTCAAAACCGTGTCACTCCTGTTGAAAATGTTCGTTGGTTCACCGCCCCGCCTTGGTCTCGGAAGCGGCCGGGCTGCCGGCCGACAGCCGGAACTGATATCCGAAGCAGGCGCTTAAAATGTTTTCCTCCGTGGCCTGCTCGCGGGGGATCAGCTTGCTGACCGTATTGGCGTGCATGACCATGACCGTATGACAGAGATTCATGACCTCGGGGATCTCCGAGGAGATATAAATGATGGCGGCTCCGTTTTCAGCCAGTTCCTTCAGGAAAAGATAGACCTCCCGCTTGGCCCCCACATCGATCCCGCAGGTGGGTTCATCGAAGATAAAGAGCTTGATTTCCCGGGTCAAGCCCCGGGAGAGCATGACCTTCTGCTGATTTCCGCCGCTCAGGTAAATGATGGTCTGATCCGGACGGGGCGGCCGGATCTGCATTTTTTCGATAATCTTTTTGACTACCGATTCCTCCCGTTTGATTTCAATCAGCCCCGCCTTTTCGAAAAGGGGGAGGGAAGGCAGGGTCTGGTTTTCCTTGATGGGCCGGCAAAGGACCAAACCCTCTTTGTGCCGGTCGGGCGGCAGGTAGAGGATGCCCCGGGCCAGGGATTCGGCCGGAGTGAATTTTTTCAGGGTCCGCCGGTTGAAAATGACCCGACCCCCCAGGACCGGGTCCAGGCCGAAGAGGGCCCGGCCCACCCGGGATTTCCCGGCGCCCACCAGTCCGGCGATGCCGAAGATTTCCCCGGCCCGGACTTCAAAATTGATGTCGTGGAGCCCGCTGGCCGTCGCCAGGTTTTCGACCGAGAGGACCACTTCGCCCGGCTGGTTGGCGATGGGGGGGAAGATGTCGGCGTGTTCCCGGCCGGTCATCAGCGAGATCAGCTTCTGTTCCGCGGCTTCGCTCATCTTCAGGGTGGCTACCTTTTTCCCGTCCCGCAGGACCGTAATCCGGTCCCCGATTTTTTTCAGTTCCTTGAGGCGGTGGGAGATATAGATGATGCCGACCCCCTCGCTTTTGAGGTTGGCAATGATCTCGAACAAGCGCTGGACTTCCTTGTCCGTCAGGGAGGCGGTGGGTTCATCCAGGATGAGGATGGACATCTCCTGTTGGATGGCCTTGGCGATTTCCACCATCTGGGCCTCGGCCCGCCGGAGATCGCTCACCTTGGCGGTGAGTTTCAGCTTGAAGCCTAATTTGTCCAGGGCTTCCTGGGCCTTCCGGACCATGGCCTCTTTATTCAAGAACCCCCGTTTACTGATTTCCTGCCCCAGGAACAGATTTTCCAGTACCGTCAGTTGCGGCACCAGGCTGAATTCCTGGTACACGGCCGAAATCCCTTTCCGCCGGGCATCGTTGGGGTTGCGAAAAACCACCTTCTCCCCTTTGACGAATATCTCGCCTTCGTTGGGGAGGTACGACCCGGCGATGATTTTGTTCAGAGTGGATTTCCCGGCCCCGTTCTCACCGAACAGCACGTGAACTTCACCCGGGAACAAATCGAAGGACACCCGGTCCAGGGCCAGGACACCGGGGAATCGTTTGGTGACGTTTTCGACTTTCAACAGGGGTTGTTCGATGACGGGCCTCCCGGGTCCGGGCCGGGCGGATAGCCGACTGCCTCCGCCCGGCCCGGAAAGTTAACGATCGAAGGATTACTTTTTAGGCTCCACTTTGAATTCGGGACGATAGTCCCGGGGCCCGAAAAGCAGTTCATAGGAATAATTGCCGATATTGGCCTTGGTCAGCGTCGGGATCTGGGGCCCGGAACGGAAAGGGAAGTCCTTGCCCGGTTTCTCACCATTCAAAATCCGAACCATCATATTCACCGCCATCTGGCCCTGGGTCACGGTTAAATCGGACGGAGCCGCGGCCACCGTGCCCTCCTTGATTTTGTCATAAAGGGGGGGAATAATATAGGTGGAAACGACCTTGGTGGTGGCGGCCCGCTTGGTCTCCGCCAAAGGTCCCGGGGCGGCGTCGGCCGCCACGGCATTGCCGACCAGGTAGTCGATCTTGGGAAAGGCCTGCAGCGAGTCTTCGACCAGTCGGGTCTGAACGTCCTTCCCGGTGTCGCCCCATTTTACGGCCAGGATGTTCATCTTCCCGGGGAATTTCTTGATGGCTTCCTTGAAGCCGTCCAGGGTGTCCGGAGCCCATCCGGAGCCGGCCGGACCCGGCAGGAAGACCACGTTGACTTCGGCTTTGCCTTTGGCGTCGGCGATGACGAATTCGCCGGCGTGGTAACCCATGTCAAAGAAGGAAACCAGGGCCTTGGCGGTAATGGCCGGGGCCTGAATGTCGTTGATGACTTCCACCACCGGAATGCCTTTCTTGGTGACTTCACCGACCAGGGGATCGGTGGCCGTATAGGAAATGGCCGCCAGAATAATGCCGTTGACCCCCTGCTGGGCCAGATTTTCCAATTGGCGGACCTGGCCGGCCAGATCGGTATAGCCCTCGGCGGCCACCAGATTGATCCCGACCCCCAACCGTTTGGCTTCCGAAATGACCCCGTAGTTTACGGCCAGCCAGTACGGATCTTTCAAGTGGGGAAAGGAGACGCCGATCATGTAGGGTTTATTGGCTTTCTGGGGCGGAACCCAGTTTTCCACTTTTGGACCGGTCAGGCTTTTGGCCGGCCGGCCGGCTGTCTTGGTTTTTACGTCATAGTTGCCGTAGTAGCTGTTTACCTTTACCGGCCACCAGGGTTTTTCTGCCGCCAGTCCGGCCCCGACGGCCACCACGAAGATCCCCGCCGCGGTCCATGCAGCCACCCGGGTCCATCTGGAAATAGTTTTCTTCATTGTACGCTCCTTATAGGGTTAATAATCCTAAAAAACAAAAAGCCTGAAAAACGCCCGACCACCATCGGCAAACAATAAATTATCAACCTCACCTCCTTCCAGAATAGACGAAGGACCCTCTGAGAAGTGAACCGGAAAGACGGCAGAAAAACTAAGACCTTTCCCGAAATGAGCGGGCATTGATGCCTTGAATGTTTCCGCTGAAGCCTTTTTCAATCAGTTCCAAAACCAGTTGGCTGATGTCCGCCAGGGGAATGGACAACACGATCCAGGTTCGCCCCTGTTCATCATCCAGGGTGGTCTCCCCCTCAACGGCGATCCCTTTCTGACGCAAATGATTACGCAGGCCCCCGGGTAAATTTTTATCTCCCCTCTCCACCAGGAGATGGGAGGTCGTACCGGCTAACTTGGCTTCGGCTTGATCCTTGATGCTGGCGTTCACAGTAAACTCTCCGGCGATCTGTATACTCAATAAGTATGCCGTAATGGCTCCCGGGAGAATCCGGTGGTCCTTAGAAAGCAGCAATTAATTGATTTATTTTATTATATTTTTATAATGGCGAGGGTTTCCGGAAAGACGAAACCATGGGCGGGATTTTTTAATTATGCAATAATACATAAATCAATTAGTCTATGATGCATCATGATGCAATTTTACATCAAATAATGATGACCGATAAAAAAGAATTAAAACCGATCAGGGAGGCGGAAGAGGCTAGCGATTTCCCAGCTTGCGCAGCTTGCGGGAGATGGTGGATTGGTTGACCCCCAGATGGCGGGCGGCTTCCCGCTGGGACCCGTACTGGCCCACGACTTTCAGGATGTGTTCCACCTCCAGGTTTTGAATATATTGGGGCAGCAAGGAAGGGGCGGCGGGATCCGGGAGGAGGTTTCGAAGGCTGGGGTTGATTTCCTGCAGGAGATCGGCCGGGACATCCCGGAGGGAAATGTTTTCCTGGGGGCTGGTCACCATCAGAGATTCCACCAGGTTTTCCAGTTCCCGGACATTGCCGGGGAACTTGAAGTGTACGAGGAGGTCCAGTACTTCCCGGTCCATCCGTCTTTTTATCCGATGTTTTTCGGAGAACTTGGCCATAAAAAAATGGATCAAATCGAGGATGTCCTCCGATCTCCCCTGCAAGGGCGGGATTTCCAGGGCGACTACTTTCAGCCGGTAGAACAGATCTTTCCGGAAACGGTGCTCCCGGACTTCCTGGGCCAGGTCCTTATTGGTGGCGGCGATGACCCGGGTATCCACGGTTCGAGGGGTCGCTCCGCCCACCCGAAAAAATGATTTCTCATCCAGGAAACGCAGCAGTTTGACCTGTTGGGACAAGGGGACCTCCGAAATCTCATCGAGAAAGAGGGTGCCACCGTCGGCCATCTCGATCAGGCCCAGTTTGCCCTTGGGGCCGGCGCCGGTAAAGGCCCCTTTTTCGTACCCGAACAGTTCCGATTCAAACAGGGTTTCCACAACCGCGGCGCAGTCCACCCGGATGAAAGGGCCTTTGCTCCGATTCGATTTCAGATGAATCAGTTTGGCCAGGAGACCCTTGCCCACCCCGGATTCCCCGGAGAGCAACACGGTCGAATCAAAGCGGGCCACCTGCTGGGCTTTGGCGTATACCGTTTGCATGACCTTGCTTTTACACAAAAAATAACCGGACTCGAACTCCTTCTGCTGGAGTTCGGATAGTTCGAGGCGGTATTGATCGATCAAGGCTTTGCTGTCATTGAGCTCCTGCCGGATGCGGTCCAGTTCGGTGATGTCCCGGTCGTTGATGATAATGACGTCGATCTCACCGTCGCTTCCGAATATCGGGCTTCCGGTCGCCAGGACCTTCTTTTTCAACTTGGTGTTCTGGACCAGGGATACGGTCGTCTTCCGCTTCAGAACCTCCAGGGTAACGGATTCGTCCACGTAGCCTTCCTGGACCAGATCGGCCACGTTGCGTCCCAGGACCTCTTCGGCCTTACAGCCAGTAATCCGTTCGGCGGCCTTGTTGAGCTTGACCACATTCCCCTGCCGGTCGGTGATCCAGAGGCCGTCAAAAGAGAAATCCATGATGGCCTGGAGCAGCTTGGCCGTCTGCTTATACGATTCCAGTTCCAGGGCGTACTGATCGTACGAGAATATCCCCTGAAAAAAGCTGATGACCGCCACAATCCGGCCCTCGATATTCAGCGGCAGCCGGCTGGTGATAAACAGCTTCCCCTTGACCGAACTGCGGGCGCCTATCTGCGGGACTCCGTCTTCAAATATCCGGGAAATTTCGGACCAGCCCAGGGGATTGATTTTTTCGGTCGGGCTGTCGATCAATTCCTCCGCCGGCAGTTCCAGCAGTTTGACGGCGGAGGAATTGGCATAGATGATCCGTCCGGAAGGTTCGATCATCACCACGCCGTCCGGGATGATCTCCAACAACGGCCGGACGGTGGTGAGTAGTTGGGATAAGTCCGGTGGAAGGGAGAGAAAGCTGTTGCCGTTCGTTTT
Organism: Deltaproteobacteria bacterium; assembly: GCA_016219065.1. Classification (GTDB taxonomy): domain Bacteria; phylum Desulfobacterota; class RBG-13-43-22; order RBG-13-43-22; family RBG-13-43-22; genus JACRCK01. The sequence continues at coordinate 8,334 of JACRCK010000068.1, read as the reverse complement.
TATTACCAGGCCTCCTCGTAGATGCGGCGGGCGTCTTCCAAGGTCAGACGCCGGGGGTTGTTGGCCAGGAGCCGGGTGACTTTCATGACCCCTTCGGCCAGCGCGGGGATGGCTTCCCGGGGGATGTCCAGGTCCCGCAGCCGCCGGGGGATCTGCAGGTCCCCCAGCAGGTCCTCCACGGCCTCCAGGCCTTCCAGGGCCGCTTCCTTGTCGCTCAGGCCTTCCACCTCCACCCCCAGGGCCTGGGCCATATCGGCGAACTTGGCGAGATTGCCCAGCAGGTTGAAGCGCATCACCGCCGGCAGCATGACCGAATTGGCCAGGCCGTGGGCCACGTGGAATTCCCCGCCGATGGGATAGGCGAAGGCGTGGACCGCCGTCACCCCGGCATTGGCGAAGGCGATCCCGGCTAGCAAGCTGCCTTCCAGCATCTTGGAGCGGGCTTCCAGGTCCTCGCCCCGGGCATAGGCGGTGCGCAGGTTAGCGGAGATCAATTCGACGGCCCGATAAGCCAGGTGGTCGGTCAGGTCGAAGGCATTGACCGAGGTATAGGCTTCGATGGCGTGGATCAGGGCATCCATCCCGGTCAGGGCCGTGACCGCGGGCGGCAGCCCCACGGTCAGCCGGGGATCGAGCAGGGCCGTTTCCGGGAAAAGATAGGGGCTGACAATCCCTTTTTTGAGTTTTTCCCGGGTGTCGGACAGGATGGCGATGGGGGTGACCTCGCTGCCCGTCCCGGCGGTGGTGGGGATCAGGATCACCGGCAGGCCGGGGCTCCCGATCAGGTCGATCCCGAAAAGGGACTCGATGGCGCCGGAATTGGTCAGCCGCACTGCGGCCACCTTGGCGATGTCCAGGGAACTGCCCCCTCCGTAGCCGATGAGGCAGTCAACGCCCTCCGCCCGGGCCTTTTCCGCGCACAATTCCACCACCTCGATCCGCGGATCGGGCTCGACTTCGTCGAACAGGGCGAAGGGAATACCGGCCGATTGCAGCGGGCCCGTCAAGGCCTCGAGCAGGCCGGCCTTCCGGATGCCCGGGTCGGTGACGATCAGGACCTTTTTCCCTTTGAGCAGTTGGATCTCGGCCCCGATTTTCTCCACGGCGCCGATACCGAAAACGATCCGTTTGGTGGTGCGGAATAAGGTGATGCGGTCCAGCATGGGAAGTTCCTTTCACTTAAAATCTAAACGGGATAAATACCCTGATCTATAGGATTCGAGGGTTCAAGGATTCGAGGGGTCGAGGAAAGAGTTCATGTTTTCACTTGAATCCTTGGCCCCTTGAATCCTCGAACCCTTAAGCCACGGCTTCAGCCGCTTGTAGTCTACTTTCCAACCAGTTTGATCAATTCCTCTTTTTCCAATATTTCCTTGGGGTTGCCTTCAAAGTAGACCTCCCCCCGCTCGATGATGTAAGCCCGGTCGGTGAGCTGGGAGGCGATGTGGACGTTGGATTCACCCAGCAGGATGGTAATGCCCATTTCCCGGACCTGTTGCAGGGCTTTGATGAAATGGCTGACCACCAGGGGCGCCAGTCCCTCAAAGGCCTCGTCCAGCAGGACCAGGGAGGGATTGAGGGCCAGCGCCCGGCTGATCGACACCATTTTTTTCTCGCCGCCGCTTAGGTGCATGCCTTTGCGGTGGAAGAACTTGTTGAGGGCCGGGAAGATGGATTTGATCTTGTCGAAACTGAACACGGTCTGGGAGGAGGTTTTACCGGTGACCCAGGTGGCCAGCTTGAGATTCTCCTCCACCGTCAGTTCGGTGAACACGCGGGCATCATCCGGGGAATAGCCGATCCCGGCCAGGACCCGTTCCCGGGTCGAAGCCCGCGACAGGTCTTGGCCCTTAAAATGGATTCGCCCGGTCTGGGCCGGATAGAGACCGAGAATGCTTTTAATGATGGAACTCTTGCCGGCGCCGTTCCGACCCAGGAGGCAGACGATCTCCCCCTCCGGGATGGCCAGGGAGATATGGCGCAGGATATGGGTCCGTCCGATGAACAGGTCCAGGTTTTTTATGTCGAGCAGCATGGTTCTAATCCGTTATTCCGAGTATATGGGCTCTGACTTCCTTGTCTTCCATGACTTCTTCCGGCTTGCCCTGGGTGAGCAACCGGCCTTCGTGCATGACCAGGACCCGGTCGGAATAACCGGAAACGATGTCCATGTCGTGCTCGATGATCAGGGTGGACACCCCTTCTTTTTTGATGGCCGCGATGATGTTGTCCATGACCTTGAATTTGTCGTTGGTGGCCACGCCGCTGGTGGGTTCGTCGAGCAGCAGCAGCCGGGACTTGAGGGCGAAGGCCACGGCGATGTCCAGGATCTTGCGGTCGCCCTCGGACAGCTCCTTGGGCAGGGCGTCCCGCTTTTCTTCCAGGCGGAAGTTTCGGAGGATCTCCAGGGCCTGTTCGGTGAATTTCCGGTAGCGCGAGGTGGGCAGGAACCAGCGGCGGATAACCCCGTATTTGGAGAACAGCGGGGTGCGGACATTGTCCAGGACCGACAGGTTTTCAAAAAGGTTGATGATCTGAAAACTGCGGCCCACCCCCCATTTGATGCGGTTGTAGGCCGAGGCCTGGGTGATGTCCCGGTCGTTGAAAAGGATGGTGCCTTCGTCGGGCTTCAGGTAACCGCTGATCAGATTGACCAGGGTCGTTTTTCCGGCCCCGTTGGAACCGATGAGCGAGACGATTTCCCCGTCTCCGATCTGGAAACTGATATTGTCCACCGCTTTCAGGTCCCAAAATTTCTTTTTAACGTTTTTCAGGATTAGCATCCGCGCTTCCTTAGCCGGTTTTAGCGGTCTTGAGTTTTTGCCAGAGGTTCACGGCGGCCCCGGCCACCCCGGTGGGCAGGACCATAACCAGGAGGATGAAGGTGCCGCCGATGACGAACATCCAGTACTGGGTGTAGCTCATGGCGTAGAGCTTCAGATAGGTGAACAGGATGGCCCCGATGATCGGCCCTTCCAGGATCCCGAAGCCCCCCAGCAGGACCATGTAGACCAGTTCCCCGGAAAAGACCCAGTGGGACAGCTCCGGCGTGACATGGCCGTTGATAAAAGACCAGAGGGCTCCGCCCAGGCCGGTGAACATGCCGGAGATGGCAAAGGCGTAGAGCCGGTAGCGGCGGACCCGGATCCCGATGAGTTCGGCCCGAACCTCGTTGTCCCGAACCGACTGGAGGGCCTTGCCGAAGGGAGAATTGACGATCCCCCGCATGATCAGAAAGCTGGCGGTAAACAGGATCAGGAGGAAGTAGTAATAGGTCCCCTGGAGAAATTGCGGCCGGCGCATCCCCTCGAAGTCGAAACCGATCAGGGCCGGGATGGGCACCCGCACCCCGTCCGACCCTCCGGTGAGGTCATAGAGTTTGAAAAGCAGGGCAAAAAGGACCATGGACAGGGACAGGGCCAGGATGGAGAAAAAGACCTTGGTGTGGCGCACGCAGAGAAACCCGAAAATCAGGGCGATCACCAGGGAAAAGAAGAGGGCGGCCGGGATCAGGATCTCCAGCCGGTACCAATCAGGGAAGTACCGGGAGATCATGGCCACCGTGTAGGCCCCGGCGGCGAAATAGGCCCCGTGGCCGAAGGAAAGCAGACCGGTATAGCCCAGCAGGAGATTGAACCCTAGCCCCACGATGGCGAAGGTCAGCCCGTATTCAAAGAGCATGAGGTTGTGCAGCGACAGCACCCGGGGGGCCAGGAGCAGGGCGATAAACAGCAGACCGTAGACGATCCAGTTCCGGCGGGAGTTCATGGGGTTCCGGGCTCCTTTTTAGCGGCCGAAGAGTCCTTCGGGTTTGATGACCAGGATGATGCCGGCGATCAGAAACAGCAGGGGCAGTTCGATTTCAGGAAACAGGGCGATGCCGAAGGAGCGGGTCAGTCCCACAATCAGGGCGCCGACCAGGGCCCCGGTCAGGCTGCCCAGGCCGCCGATCACCACGACGATGAAGGACAGGATCAGGGGCTCCATGCCGATACCCAGCAGGGCCGGGGTGGTGGGCACGACCAGGGCGCCGGCCAGGCCGGCGATGCCGGAGCCCAGCACGAAGGCCAGGTTGCTGATGCGCGACACCGGCAGACCCAGGCCGATGGCCATTTCCCGGTCCAGGGAGATGGCCCGCATCATGATCCCCAGCCGGGTTCGGGTCATGAAGAGCCAGATGGAAATCCCGGTCACCAGGGTGACCGCCATAACCAGGAGAAAATATATCGGGTAGACATGGCCGGCGATGGAAATGTTGCCCAGCAGGTCGAAAGGCGCGGAGGCATAATAGGCCTGACCGCCCCAGACCATTTTAATCACATCCTCCAGCAGCAGCAGGACGCCGAAGGTCAGCAGCAACTGGTACTCCAGCGCCCGGTTATACATGGCCCGGATCAGGGTGCGCTCCAGGACCCAGCCGACGATCCCGGCCAGAATCAGGCCTCCGGCCAGACCGGCGACGATCAGCAGGGCCGGGGCTTGGGTTCCCAGGCCGATGATCAGCCAGGCGGCCATATAGGCGCCGATGGCGTACAAGCCGCCGTGGGCCAGGTTCAAGACGCCCATGACCCCCAGGATGATATTCAGCCCCAGGGAAATCAGGAACAGCAGGGCGGCGAAATACAGACTGTTCAGCAAATAGACAACCCACATACCAGCTATCCTTATAGGAAAGGCTAAAAATCCTGGTTAAATCCGAATATCGAAATCCGAAATCCGAAACAAGGATCAAAAAACAAAATTCGAATGATCAAAACAAAAACCTGTAGCGAGAACTTCAGGACCAGACCGTTTTGAATTTTGGTCATTTGAATTTGTTTCGGATTTCGAATTTCGGATTTCGAGTTTAACTCCCAAAAAAGGTTTTTCGCAGCTACCTTTCTTTACGCTTTCCAGCTATTGATCCAATCCACGGTCCGGGTGCCCACCGGGGCGATCACGTCCTTGGCCGGGAAGACTTCCAGGCGCTTGGGATCCAGGATGGGGAAAGGATACTGGGGGGTCATCTTGGTGATCCCCACCAGCACGTCTTCGATAGCGTTGTGGTCTTCCCGGAAGGAAAGGGTACCGGAAGGGGTCGGGAAACTCAAGCCGCTCATGGCCTTGGCGATTTGTTCGCTGGTGGGCCAGCCGCCGGCCGTTTTGGCCGCTTTTTCCACGGCATTTTTATAAGCGTAGATGGCCTGATAGGCGTGGTAACAGGGATAGGTGGGGTACTTGCCGTAGCGTTTTTTGTATTCGGCCACAAACCATTTGTTGAGCGGGTTCTTGTCCTGGGGTGGATAGAGGAAATAGTGGGTCCCGGCGCAGCAGATGAACTGCTCTTCCGGAAAGTCTTTGCCGATTTCCTGGGGATAGGGCTCGCCCCGGGACCAGGCGGTCTTGATGTTTTTGAACAAACCCATGCCCATGGCCTGCTTGGTGAAGGTGACCGCGTCTCCGCCCCACAGGGAGGTGTGGATCACCTCCGGCCCGGCGCCCATGAGGGCGCTGATATGGGCCGTGAAGTCGGTGTTGCCCAGCGGGGGCCAGACGGTCTTGACCACTTCCACCCCGGGGACCAGCTTCTTCATGGCGGCCTCGAAGATCTCCCAACTGTCCCGGCCCCAGGCGTAGTCCTGGTTGATGCCGGCGATCTTTTTGACTTTGGGCATATGTTTCTTGATCGCCCGGGCCAGACCGATATTGTCGATGCCCAGATGGGCGCTGGTGCGGAAGCCCAACTGGAATTTGGGCACTTTGAACGGGGAGCTTTTGCCTTCCATGAGTTCGTGGGTGCCGCAGTCGTAGGCATAGATCAGCCCGCCCAGTTCGTCGGACAGGGGCAGGACGGCCAGGCAGGAGGCCGAAGAGACGTAACCCAGGATTACGTCCACCTTGTCTTCCAGGATGAGCTTGCGGGCCAGTTTGACCTGGGAATCCACCCCACCGGCTTCGTCCTTGCTCTGGAGATCGATTTTACGGCCCAGGATCCCGCCTTCGGCGTTGATCTTTTCGGCCAGCATCTTGTAGGCGTTGTCCCCCGGGATGCCGAAGGGCGCGGCAGCGGCGCCGGTCAGGAAGCTGACGGCCGCCACTTTGATCGGGGTGGTGGGGATGGGTTTTTGGGCCTGGGCGAAGGCCGGTAGATTCATTCCGGAAGTCCCGGCCGCTGCGGCGCCGATGCCGATGGTTTTCAGAAAATTTCTTCGCGAAACATCATTTCCCATAGAATAGTCCCCCTTATTTTGATAAATTTTATTTATGGCATTCACTACCGGTTTTCCCTGCCAAGAACGGGCGATCACCTCCTTTGCCGTAAAGGATTGGATGGGATAATAGTTCGAATAAACAGCCATTATTATAAAAGGTTTTTGATCTTAATGGATTTTAGGGAGATTGTAAATATGAAAACCATGAAAGCCGCCCGTTTTTATCAGGTCGGACAACCATTGGTCATTGAAGAAGTTCTCCAGCCGCAACCCGGACCGGGAGAGGTTCTCATTCGCGTAAAGGCCTGCGGCATCTGCGGCTCCGACCTTCATATCGTTTATGAAGGCGTCACTCCCACGGCCTTTCAACCCATCATCCTGGGTCATGAGTTCAGCGGGGTAGTGGCGGCCTGCGGACCGGGGGTGTCGGGGTGGCAGGAGGGTGACCGGGCGGCGGTCAACTGCATCGTTTCCTGCGGCCGCTGCCGTAACTGTCGGGCCGGCCGGGAACAGATCTGTCTGGAGCGGCGGCTGCTGGGCATCCACCTCAACGGAGGGCTGGCCGAGTTCGCCGTGGTTCCGGCCGAAAACCTGGTCGCCCTGCCGGCGGGCATCCCTTTCGATCAGGGCGCCATCCTGACCGATGCCGTAGCCACCCCCTACCACGCCCTGACCCGGCGGGGCCGCCTGGTCCGGGGAGAAACCGTTGCGGTCATCGGCTGCGGGGGACTGGGCCTGCACGCCGTGCAACTGGCCAGGGTCCTGGGCGCCGGCCTGGTGGTCGGACTGGATGTGTCGGAGACCGCCCTGGATCGGGCCCGGGCCCGGGGGGCCGATCGGGTAATTCGCAACGACCAGGGTGACCCGGCGGCGGCCCTGCGGGAGGCCACGGGAGGGGAGGGGGTCGACCTGGCTATCGAATGCCACGGCCGCCCGGAAACCATCGCCCTGGCCGTGGCCGGTTTGCGGATCGGCGGCCGGGCGGTGATCGTGGGCCTGGGGGCCGAACCGATCGCCTGCCTGCCGCCCACCGAATTCGTCCGCCGCGAGATCGAACTGCTGGGTTCCTACGCCTTCACCACCCGGGAAATCGCCGAACTGGTCGAGCTGGTCGCCGGGGGGCAGTTAAATCTGGCCGCTTCGGTTTCCCGCAGGATTTCCCTGGAGGAAATCAATCCGGGTTTGGAAGGCCTGCATAAAAAAATCGGCCACCCCATCCGGATCGTGGTCGCGTTCTAAACCTCCAGGAAACGTCTGCGGCAGCACACCCGCGAAGCCTGAAAATAAAGGGCCTGGCAAGGCTTAAGGCCGATAATCAATAATCAATTCTTAATTGTTAATTCTTAACGGACCGGACGTTTTTTAACCAGTAACCAGTAACCAGTAACCAGCAACGAGCAACCAACCACCAGCAACAGGTTTTATTTTCGTACTAAATCCGCCCTTCATTATTGCTTGCCAATCGGGCGGGACTTTAGTACGATCCCGTTTCAGAGGGGTATCGATTCGATGAAGCAACTTGCCCGCCTGCTCCTGGTCGGCCTGAGCCTGTTCCTGGTCTGCCTTTCGTCCTGTGATTGGATGGGCCCAGGCACGGCTGTCGTCGAACCCGTCCCCGGCGTCGACGATCAGACCCTGATCATCGGCTCCTCCATGGCCTTGGGCGGCCATGCCAGTTACCTCGGCAAACAGACCCTGCACGGGGCCCTCTCCTATATCCATCAGGTCAATGAACAGGGCGGCATCCACGGCCGGAAAATCAAGCTGATCGCTTATGACGACGGCTACGATCCCCAGGTCTGCATCGCCAACACCCAGCGGCTGATCATCCAGGACAAGGTCTTCGCCCTGTTCTGTTACGTGGGAACGCCGACGACGGTCAAGATCATCCCCCTCCTGGAGCAGGCCCGGATACCGCTGGTCGGGGTTTTTTCCGGGGCCAATGCCCTACGGGAACCGTTGAACCGTTATATCGTCAACATCCGGGCCTCGTACTATCAGGAAACCAAGGAGGCCGTCCGCCATCTGGTGCAGGATCTGGGACTCCAGAAAGTGGCCGTTTTCTACCAGTATGATGCCTACGGGTTCGACGGGCTCAAGGGAACGGAATTGGCTTTGAAGGCCTTCGGTCTGACCCCCGTAG
>JACRCK010000062.1 GCA_016219065.1 Deltaproteobacteria bacterium | reverse complement strand
TCAATTTCATACCGGCTCACATGAGTCCGGTAGCGGTCCCATTCGATCTCCTTGTTTTCGATGAATTTGTGGAAAATGTGATCCCCCAGGGCCTCCCGGACCAAGGCGCTCTTCTTCACTTCCTCCAGGGCGGCGTAGAGGTTCCCTGGCAGGGACTGAATCCCGCGGGCGTTCCGTTCTTTCTGATTCATTTCATAAATATCCTCTTCCACCGGCGCCGGGAGCGGATAGGTGCCTTCGATGCCGGCCAGCCCGGCCGCCAACTGGACGGCGAAAGAAAGATAGGGATTGCAGGCCGGATCCGGGGATCGGAATTCGATGCGGGTGGCCTTTTCCTTTCCGGGCTTGTACATGGGGACCCGGATCATGGTGGAGCGGTTCCGGCGGGCCCAGGAAACGTAGACCGGGGCTTCGTATCCGGGAACCAGCCGTTTATAGGAATTCACCCATTGGTTGTTGATGGCGGTCATTTCCCGGGCGTGGTGCATGAGCCCGGCGATATAGCCCTTGGCTACGTCCGACAGGTGATATTCGTCGGCGGGATTGAAAAAGGCGTTTCTATTGCCCGTAAAGAGGGATTGGTGGGTATGCATGCCGCTGCCGTTGATGCCGAAGACCGGTTTGGGCATGAAAGTGGCATAAACCCCCTGGCGTCGGGCGATCTCCTTCACCACGATCCGGTAGGTCATGGTCATGTCGGCCATCTCCAGGCCTTCGGCATAGCGCAGATCGATCTCGTGCTGGCTGGGGGCGACTTCATGATGGCTGTATTCCACCCGGATGCCCATGGACTGGAGGCTGAAGATGGTTTCCCGCCGCAGGTCTGCCCCCAGATCCTGGGGCCGAGAATCGAAATAACCGCCGGCATCCAGAAAACGGGTGTCCTGGTTGTCGGCGAAATAAAAATACTCCAGCTCCGGGCCGACGAAAAATTGGTAGCCCTTTTCCCGGGCCCGGGCCAGCAACCGCTTGAAGGCGTAACGGGGATCCCCCGGATAAGGGGAGCCGTCCGGCTGAAGGATGTCGCAAAACATCCGGGCCACCGGCCGTTCCCCCTGACGCCAGGAAACCAACTGCAACGTGGTCGGATCCGGTTTGGCGATCATGTCCGATTCTTCGATCCGGGCAAACCCTTCGATGGAAGAGCCGTCAAAGCCCATCCCTTCGCTGAGGCCCTCCTCCAATTCCGACGGGGTCACGGCGAAACTTTTTAACAGGCCCAGGATATCGGTGAACCAGAACTGGACAAAGCTGATGTCCCGGTCGTGGACCAGGCGCAGCACATCTTCAGCGGACTGACAGGTCATGGGTTATTCCTCCCGAAAATTAGGATATTTAAACGAAATATCATAACCCACCCTTGCGGTCTGATCCACCCTTTTTGTTATTGATACTAAAAATACCGTTGAAAATGGAGCGTACATTACGGGTGACCCGCCGGTAGTGTTCCAGCAGATCCCAGGACGGGATCGGCGCCTCGCCCAAACCCATCAGATTCAATTTTTCCAGACGGGCCATTTCCGTCGACGAATAGGCCCGGGGCTCTTCCCGCCGGTCCAGCAGCAGCTGGAGGCCGTGGTCCAGGGAGGTCAGAAATTGGTGGCTTTCCCTGAGGGTCCGCGAGCGCTCCTCCGCCAGGAGGCCCAGGGACTGGAGGGCCTTCAGGATCTCCAGGGTATCGGTCCCCCGGACTTCCGGGGTCTGAAAGCCGTTGTTCTGTTGGAGGTACTGGGCGATAAATTCGATATCGGTCAGCCCCCCGTAACCCAGCTTGGGATTGTAACGATCCGGCCCCTCGCCGGAGCGTTCGGTCTCCATGCGCCGGCGATAGTAGACCATCTCCTCCCGGTTTTCGGGGGGCGGCGGGGCCTGGTAAAGGATCTGCCGGATTTCTTCTTCCACCAGACGGGTCAGCCCTTCCGGACCGCTGATCATCCGGGCTTTGAGCAGCATCTGACGTTCCCAGTTTTGGGCCTGGTGGCGGTAATATTCGCGGAAGGCCTCCAGGGAAACCACCAGCGGGCCGAAGGTGCCGGAGGGTCTCAGCCGGGTATCGACGGTATACCCCGGCCCTTCTTTCAAGGACAGGGACATATAGGAGATCAGACGCTGGGCCAGGCGGACCAGGTATTCGTGCCAGGTAATCCGGGGGCGCCGGTCTTTCCCGGTCGACTGGATCTTGGCCGGGGTCCCCTTAGCCGGGATGTTTTTCAGGGAATAAATAAACATAAGGTCCAGATCAGATGCGTACCCCAGACCCCGGCCCCCTAATTTCCCCAGTCCCAAAAGGCAGAAAGGGGGCCCAGCCTGTTCCCGTGAGGGGGCTGGGGCCAAGGGCGGCCGGACCTCCCGGTTCAACGTCTCCTCGGCGATCCAGCCGGTTTCCAGGATCACCCGGTCGGCCAGGCGGGTCAACCAGTGGGCGGTTTTCTGGGGGCCCAGGCGCCCGCCCATTTCCTCCAGGGCAATTTCCAGAATATGCTCGTTTTTCCATTGACGCAAACGGCCCAGGTCTTCCTCCGGGTCGGCGGTGGGCCCTTTCCGGCGGGGCAGCGGTGCCGGCCAGTCGGAGACGAAAGAGAGCGAGGTCTCGCGGCGCAGGGCCAGGCGGTCTATCATTTCCGGATTCTGAATGAAAAGTCGGGCCAGCAGCGCGCTCCGGGCAAAAAGGAGGAGGATTTCCCGCACCAGGGAAGCGCGTTCCAGCAGCATGGACAGGATGCCCAGCCGGCCTCCGGCACTCCTCAGATAGCGGTCCAGAAAGAAGAGGGCTTGATCTGGATCCGGAGTCTGGGCCACCACGCCGAGCAAGGCGGGATACAAGCGGATCAAAATTTCCTTTTCTTTGGGTTGGGCCTGGAGGGAGGCTTGGCGCTTGCGCCAGTAGGTCAGGACCTCCTGAACGGCGGACCGGTTTTGAAACCCCAGGGCCTGAAGTTCTTTTTCCCAGTCGATCGGTTCGGTAGGCCCCAGGAGGTTGCGGATCTGTTGCTGCGGGACGGGCGCCGACGCCAGCAGCAGGTTGCCGAAAATGCGCTGGACCCGGTTGCGCACCCGGGCCAGTTCCCGCCGGAACATTTCCAGGCCCGGCGGGGAAGAACGTTTGGCCCGGGGCAGATGCCGGGCGATCTGTTCCAGAATGCCCTCGTCCTGGGGGAGGGCATGGGTCTGCCGCTGGTGGCGCATCTGGATCCGGTGTTCCAGACTTCTCAGAAACACATAGGCCTGATACAAGTCACGGTACTCTTGCCGGGGCAGGATCGTGGCTTGATGCAGTTTGCGCAGCGCCTTCAGGGTGTTCCGTTCCTGCACGGCCGGTAGGCGTCCGCCGAAAACAATCTGCAGGGCTTGGACGATAAATTCGATTTCCCGGATGCCGCCGGGCCCCAGCTTGATGTTGTCGCCGGCCAGCAGGTGGGAGCGGGTTTCCTTGAGGATGTGTTCCTTGATCTGTCTGATTTCGGCCAGGATGGTGTAATCCATGAAACGGCGGTAGATCACCGGCCGAACGGCTTTCAGGAACAGCCGGCCCAGGTCCGGGCTGCCGACGACCGGTCGGGTTTTGATCAGGGCCAGCCGTTCCCAGGTCCGGGCTTCCGACTGGTAATATTCCAGGGCGCTGTCCAGGCTCAGGGCCGGTTCGGAATCCTTGCCCCCGGGCCGCAGGTTTAAATCCACCCGGAAAACCAGGTCCCCGTTGACCAGGGACCCCAGGGCCTGGGTAATCCTCCGGGTCAGCCCCTGATAAAATTCCCGCTGTTCCGGGCCGGAAAAAGGCAGCTCCGGATGGGTTTGGTAGAGAAAAATAAGATCGATGTCGGAACTGAAATTCAGCTCCTCCCCTCCGAATTTACCCAGGCCCAACACCAGCAGCCCTTTTTTTTCCAGAAAAATCGGGTCCCAGCCTTTTTCCCGGATCTGCTCCCGGTAACAATAGGCGGTGGCCGCTTCCAGGCAGACCTGGGCCAGATCGGTCAGTTCCCGGGTGACTTCTTTCAGGGAGGCTATTCCGCCCAGGTCGCGGGCGGCGATGCCCAGGATGACTTCCTGTTTGAAGCGGCGCAAGGTCGCGCAAAAGGCCGGGAAATCTTGACGGCCGCCCAGCTTTTTCTGCAGGGCCTGGGCCAGCAGTTTCCGCGAGCCCCGGATCCGGACGCCGCCCCGCAGGAACAGCTCCTCTTCCAGGTCCGGTTGCTGTTGCAGCACCTGACTGAGATAGGGGGAAAAATTCCGGACTTTTTCTAAAAGGGCCTGTCCCTCGGCTGGCATGGTGTGGTGTATTAGAAGTTTGTTCGAAACGATAACCAGGTGCCCAGGCGGCTTTCATTAATAATTAATAATTAACAATTGATTATTAATTATTAATGAAAAGTTACGGCGGCGGGCCTTTAACAACAGACCCGCCGCCCGGGGTTCAAAAGGTCGGGGGAAAGAAACCCCGACCCAAGCGTTTAAATGTCGAAATAGAGCATAAATTCATGGGGATGAGGACGGAGCCGCACCGGATTGAGTTCACCCTCGATTTTATACTCGATCCATTTTTCAATAACGTCCGGGGTGAAGACGTCGCCGCGGAGCAGGAATTCATGATCTTTTTTCAAAGCGTCCAGGGCCTCGTCCAGAGAGCCGGGGGCCGAGGGGACATTGGCCAGCTCTTCCGGGCTGAGTCCGTAGATGTCCTTGTCCAGGGGGTCTCCGGGGTCGATCCGGTTTTCGATCCCGTCGATGACGGCCATGAGAATGGCCGAGAAGGCCAGATAGCCGTTACAGGAAGGATCCGGGGTGCGGAATTCCAGACGTTTGGCCTTGGGGGACGGGGAGTACATCGGTATCCGGATGGCGGCGCTGCGGTTGCGGCTGGAATAGGCCAGGTTCACCGGGGCCTCGAAACCCGGAACCAGCCGTTTATAGGAATTGGTGGTCGGGTTGGTAAAGGCACAAAGGGACCGAGCATGTTTCAGAATGCCCCCGGCGGCATAGAGGGCCTCCTGACTCAGACCGGCATATTTGTCTCCGGCAAACAACGGGTTGCCGCCCTTCCACAGGCTGACGTGGATATGCATGCCGGAGCCGTTGTCGCCGAAGAGGGGCTTGGGCATGAAGGTCACCGTCCGGTTGTTGCGCTTGGCCACATTTTTGATGACATATTTGAACCACATCAGCTGATCACCCATCCGGAGCAGGGGCTGGAATTTCATGTCGATTTCCGCCTGTCCGGCCGTGGCGACTTCGTGATGCTGGGCCTCGATTTCCATCCCGAGCGCTTCCATGGCCAGGACCATCTCGGTCCTTAGATCCTGCTGGCTGTCGGTCGGGGAGACCGGGAAGTAGCCTTCCTTGTGCCGGGGCTTGTAGCCCAGGTTGGGATTTTCTTCCCGGCCCGTGTTCCAGATGCCCTCGACGGAATCGATCTGGTAAAAAGAGAAATGGGCGCCGCCGTCGAAACGGATGTCGTCAAAGATAAAAAATTCGGCTTCCGGACCGAAGAAGGCGGTGTCGGCCAGTCCGGTAAACTTCAGATAATTTTCCGCCTTGCGGGCGATGTTCCGCGGATCCCGGCTGTAGGCCTCCTTGGTAATCGGATCCACGATGTTGCAGATCAGACTCAGGGTGGGTACGGCCATAAAGGGATCCATCACGGCCGTGTCCGGATCCGGAATGACCAGCATGTCGCTGGCGTGAATGGGCTGCCAGCCCCGGATGCTGGAGCCGTCGAAACCGAAACCGCCTTCGAAGGAACCTTCATCCAATTCGTGCAGCGGCACGCTGAAATGCTGCCACAATCCGGGGAAATCCAGAAATTTCAGGTCCACCATCTTCGTTTTGTTTTTTTGAGCAAAGGCCAATACTTCTTTCGGGGTCATGATACATTCCTCCTGTTTGGATGTTTATTGCCGGATGGCAAAAAGAATAGCCTGCTTGATTTCTTCGATTTGTTCCTCATCCCAGATTTTCTGACCCTCGACGTCGGTCAGGTAAAAGACGTCCACAACCTGATCGACCTTGGTCGAAATCTTGGCATAGTGAATGTTGATTTCCGCCTCGAACAGCGCCTTGGTTATCGTGTAGAGGATCCCCAGGCGGTCCTGGGTGTAGACCTCCAGGATGGTGTAAAAATCCGAACCCTGGTTGTCCGTCACGACCCGGCTCTCGGGTGCCGGCGGAAGGCCGGTGGCCAGCAGCGGGCTGGGTTTTTTCTCGGCCAGCCGATAGTCCAGGGACAATTTGCCCTGGATGGCCTTCAGAAACTGCTGGTGCACTTTGCCCCACGTTTCCTCTTCAAAGAGGGGATCCAGCGGGGGCTGCACCTGAAAGATATCCAGGGCGATTTTATCCGGGCGGGTGAAGATCTGCGCCCCCAGGATATTGATGCCGTTCAGGCTCAGGACCCCGGTGAGGCGGGAGAAAAGGCCCGGCCGGTCATGGCAGCAGATGAACAATTCAACGATTTCCTCCTTTTTTTCGAGGGACCAAACCAGGGGCTGGCCGTCCAGGTCCCGCAGCAGCTTGAGGTGACCGGCCGCTTTCTCGGGGGGCACGGAGAGCAGGTAGGCGGCGGGCATGCCGGCCAGCAGGGACTGCGCTTCCTTGCGCGGCATTTCCGGGGTCGACCGGCGCAATATTTCTTCCTGATTGGCGGCCAGGGTTTCGCGGACCTGACCGGTGCCCAGTTCCCCCTGTTCCAGGATGCGGAGCAGCTTGAAAAACAGTTCCCGGACCAGCATCGATTTCCAGTTGTTCCAGGCCCGGAAGCTGGTGGCCAGGGCGTCGGCGTAAGTCAGCAGGTAGAGCATCTTCAACCGGCCGGGATCCTGGACGATCTGGGCCAGGCGGATGATCAGCTCTTCGTCGTTGAGGTCCCGCAACTGCGCCGCTTCCGAAAGCAGCAGGTGGTGTTCCACCAGGAAACCGACGGTTTTGGCGGCCTCCGGGGTCAGGTTGATCCTCCCGGCGATCCAGGGAATCAAGCGGGCGCCCTGCCGGGCGTGCCCCCGGCCGACGCCCTTGCCGATATCGTGCAGCAACGCGGCCAAAAACAGGGCCGGGAAATCCGGCACTTCGCCCCAGAGGCCGTAGAGGAGCGGTTCTTCCTTCAGGTACGCCCCCTGGCCTATTTTTTTGAGCTCTACCAGCGTCAGCAGCAGATGCATGTCGACGGTATAGACATGGTAGGTGTCGAACTGGGTCCGGCAGATCGTCGGCTCCAGTTCCGGCAGGTAGCGGGTCAGCAGGCCGGTCTGCAGCAGGGATTCCAACAGGGCCCGGGAGATCTTCCCATCGCTGATGATTTCGAGGAAGAGGCGGCTGACTTCCGGCGAGCGCTGAAAGGAATCGTCGATGAGAAACAGGCATTGCTTGAGGAGGCGGATGGTCTCCTGGCTCAGGGAAACCTGTTCCTTCAGGGCATACCAGAAGAGCTTCATCAGCATGGCGGGCCGGTCGATCAAAATCCGGGCCGACTCCAGATAGATGCGCCCGTCCTCGACATAAACACCGGGCTCCAGGGGCCGGCGTTCCTTCCCGCCCGGATGGCGGAGCTCCGCCAGTCTTTCGAAGAAATTCTGGTGGATGATGTGGACGTCCTGCAGGTGCTGATAGACCTCCCGCATGAAGCTCTCCACCGGCAGGATGCCCTCCTGGCCGGAGGCCTCCAGCCAGGAGGCCAGGGCGGCCTGGTATTCAAAGGACAAACGGTCGTTTTTCCGGCCGGTGGGGTAATGCAACTGGTGCCGCAAGCGGAGCAGATAGTTCTGGGCCGCCGAAAGGCTACGCCGGTCGTCCCAGGTCAGCAGCCCCACCTTTTCCAGGGAATAAAAATCCGGGGCGTCGTACAGGGCCTTGCCCAGCCAGAGCAGGAGATGGATATCCCGCAGTCCGCCCAATCCTTCTTTCAGATGGGGCTCCAGGAAGAAGGCCGAATCGCCGTAGCGGTGATGGCGTTTTTCACTCTCGGCCACGATCCATTCCTGCCAGTGTTTCCCGCTTTCGCCTTTGAGCCGGCGGCTGATTTCGGATTTCAGGGCTTGAAACAGGGAGGGATTGCCGGTGACCCGGCGCAGATCCAACAGGGAGGTCAGAAAGGAAAAGTCCGTTTCCGCCATCTGCAGGCACTCCTCCAGGGACTGCACCGTGTAACCCACCTCGTAGCCCACGTCCCAGAAGGGGTAAAGGATCTTCCGGATGATTTCTTCGGAGGAGGGATCCATTTTCTGCGGGAAGAGGAAGAGCAGGTCGATGTCGGAAAAAGGGGAGAGTTCCTTTCGTCCGAATCCCCCCAGCCCCAGGACCACGCATTCGGGTTCGTCTTTGCCCCGACTCAACTGGCTGCGGATCTCCAGACTGTTGAAGACGGAGATGATAAAAACGTCGATAAACGAGGCATGCCAGCCGGCCACCGCCAGTCCCGTCTCTCCCCGTTCATGCCGTTCCTGTAGTTTTTGCCGCTGTTCCAGCAGGTATTTGGTATGCAAAGGTTCCATAAGGTCAAATCCGAAATTCGAAATCCGAAATCCGAAACAAGCACAAATTATCAATGTTCAAAATTCGAAACGTAGTTTTGATCATTTGAATTTTGGAAATTTGTGCTTGTTTCGAATTTCGGATTTCGAGTTTTTATTTATATGGCTTCTCGTCCCCGT
>JACRCK010000066.1 GCA_016219065.1 Deltaproteobacteria bacterium | reverse complement strand
TTGGTCTTGTTTGATGTGAATGCGATCAAAAGGCTAATCCCCGCAGGGAGGTGATGAAATTGTTGGAGGAAGCGCGGTTGGGGATCGCCCAGGGCAGGCAGCAGGGCTTCGAGAAGAGGGTTCCGATTTTATTCGCAAAACTCGGGAATGGGATTACCGTCAAAGTTGGGAGGTTAAAATGATTACGTGGACACAAGTCTATACGCCGGTCTGGGGAAACGTGTTTTTATCAGCTATTGTAGCGGCGATACCCGTAATTGTTCTTTTGGGAATGCTTGGCTTCGGCCATGTGCGGGCGCACTGGGCCGCGATTTTAGGGCTTCTGGCGTCGTTGACCATTGCGATCTTCGTCTATGGGATGCCGCCGACGCTCGCCCTCGCCGCCGCGGGTAACGGCGCCGCCTTCGGCCTCCTGCCGATCGGCTGGATCATCCTGGGCGCCATCTTCGTCTACGACATCTGTGTAAAAACGGGTGATTTCGAGGTGGTCAAACATTCGATCTCCGGAATCTCGGATGACCGTCGCATCCAGTTACTCCTGATCGGTTTCAGTTTCGGCGCTTTCATCGAGGGTGCGGCAGGCTTCGGCACGCCGGTGGCTATTTCAGGAGCGATGCTCATCGGTCTGGGGTTCCGTCCGCTACAGGCCGCGATCCTGGCCCTGATCGGAAACACGGCGCCGGTGGCCTACGGCGCTCTGGGGATCCCGATCATCACCCTGGCCAAGGTAACGGGGCTCGATGAAATGGCTCTCAGCCAGATGGTGGGTCGGCAACTGCCGATATTCTCTCTCATTGTGCCTTTCTGGCTTATCTGGACCATGGCCGGCTGGAAGAAGATGGTGGAGGTCTGGCCCGCCTGCCTGACCTGCGGACTCAGCTTTGCCATCACCCAGTTCATTGTCAGCAACTTCATGGGACCTTCTCTGGTGGATATCATCGGCGCTATCGTCTCGATGGGTGCGACACTGCTGCTGCTGAAATTCTGGAAACCCAAGACGACGTGGAGCTTCGATCATGAAACGAAGGAAGAGCGCCAGGCCGATGCCGATGCCCGGCCGGATCAGACGGTCGGTCAGGTCATCAAAGCTTGGATGCCGTGGGCGCTGCTGTGCGTCTTTGTGTTCGCCTGGGGTTATCCGGCGTTCAAGACCTTCCTGAATGGCGGCGCCAAGGGTAGTGAAAACTTCTTGAAGGGGATCTCGCTGATCAATTTCCCGGTCCCTTATCTGGACAAGGCCGTCTTGAAGGTCCCGCCCGTAGTGATCAAACAGACCGCCGAAGGGGCGGTCTATGTTTTAAACTGGCTGTCCGCGACCGGAACGAGCCTGATATTGGTAGGTATCGTGAGCGGTCTCCTCCTGGGGCTCTCCTTCGGCGAACTTTTTAAGACCTTCCTGAATACCTTAAAAAGAATCCGGATGTCGCTCCTGACCATCTCGGCCATGCTGGCCCTCGGCTTCATGACCCGTTATTCCGGTCTCGACGCCTCCATGGGACTGGCCTTCGCCTCAACGGGATTCCTCTTCCCCTTTTTCTCCCCCCTCCTGGGCTGGCTTGGTGTGGCCCTCACCGGCAGCGATACGTCGTCGAACGTTCTCTTTGGGGGGCTGCAGAAAATCAGCGCCGAACAACTGGGCCTCAACCCGATCCTTTCCTGCGCCTCGAACAGCAGTGGGGGAGTCATGGGCAAGATGATCGACGCGCAGAGTATCGTGGTGGCCGGTGTGGCCACGGGGCAGCAGGGGCATGAGGGAGAAATCCTGCGCGGTGTTTTCTGGCACAGCCTGGCCCTGGCCTGTCTGGTCGGTGTGGTTGTTTTCCTGCAGGCCTATGTGTTCCCGTGGATCATTCCCGTGGTGGCGACAGCCGTCGTCAAGTGATGTTCACGTAAGGTGGCCCTGTTGCAGGCCGGGAGGAAGCGGGATGAGCAGGAGTGCCTTCCGTTTCCTCCCGGGATTTTGGCGCAGCCGGAATGATTGTTCCTGTTCGTGAGAACCTATTTCCTAGGCAGTTCCAGACCATTCCGTGATAATATGGCTGGCTTAGGGAATGGTCAGGAAGGGGTTAACTATGGATCAAAATGGACTGATTCAGCGAATGAAGGAAAAGGCCGTTTTGGTACAGGCGGTGGTTTCAACGGTCAGCCATATCGAAGAGGTTCTGCGTTACGCCGTTAAGCTGACGTTGGATCAAAAGGGGAGAACCATTGCCGCCCCCGGCCTGGATGCGGACAGTCGCCAAAAACTGGAGGAGCTGGGCAGGGCAGCGGGACTGGCGGTTCTTCGGCCGCCGCTAAGAAACCATTTAAATGAAATCCATACGGCGTTGACCGGCGCGGACTGGGGCCTTGCCGAAACCGGCACCCTGGTCCTGGATTCCGCTTCCGAAGACCTGCGGATCGCCACCATGCTCAGTGAAACCCATGTGGCCTGGATTCCCGCTTCCCGAATTGTTTTTGAGGCCGCGGACCTTTCCGAAACCCTGGTCGAGAAAATGAAATCCCCCCCGGGCTATCTATCCTTTATCACCGGCGCCAGCCGGACGGCCGACATCGAACGGGTGCTGGCCATCGGGGTTCACGGCCCCCAAGAGCTGCACCTGCTGATCATGGAGGAGAATCCGTCATGATTCCAACCGCCCAGGATATGAAAACCTACCAGGACCGGATCAAAGCGGCCTTGGGAAACCCGTTTCTGCGCCAGGCCCTGGATAATTTTGCCTCGGCCTACCGCGTGTCCCGCGCCAAGGCCTTTGAGGGGATCGATCTGGATACGTTGAAAGATCAAATCGCGGCTGGCAAGGACCAGGCCCTGACGCAACTGGAGAGCCTGTTCCACCAGTTCAAGGTCCAGGCCGAGGCGGCGGGGGCCATCGTTCATCTGGCCGGAACCGCTCAGGAGGCCAACGCGATCATCGCGAAAATCGGCCGGGACCACGGCGTAAAAACCATGGTCAAATCCAAGTCCATGACCGCGGAAGAGATCCACTAAAATGATAATCTGGAAGCCGAGGGCTTTGCGGTGACTGAAACCGATCTCGGGGAATGGATCATTCAACTGCGGCACGAAGGCCCCTCGCACATGGTCATGCCGGCCATTCATCTTTCCCGGCAGCAGGTGGGGACCCTTTTCGGCGAGGTCACGAAAACGCCGGTTGACCTGGAGGACATCGACCGCATGGTCAAGGTGGCCCGAAAAGAGCTTCGTCCGGCTTTTCTGGCGGCGGATATGGGCATCAGCGGTGCCAATCTCGCCGTTGCCGAAACCGGAACCCTGGGACTGATCAGCAATGAAGGAAACGCCAGGCTGGTCACCACGCTGCCCCGGGTTCATGTAGCCCTGGTCGGGCTGGAAAAGCTGGTTCCCGATCTTGCCGCGGCGCTGCGCATCATCAAAGTGCTGCCCAAAAACGCTACGGGTCAGGCCCTGACCTCCTATGTTACCTGGATTACCGGGGCGGTGGAATGCGGGTCGTCCCCCAGCGGCAAAAAAATCCTGCACATCGTTTTCCTGGATAACGGCCGGCTGGCCCTGGCCAGAGACCCGTTCTTTTCAGAGGCCCTGCGCTGTATTCGCTGCGGGGCCTGTTCGAATGTCTGCCCGGTTTACGGAAAAGTCGGCGGCCATACCCTGGGGCATGTTTATATCGGGGCGATCGGGTTGATCCTGACCTATTTTTATCATGGCAAGGACCAGGCCCGGGCCATTGTCCGCAACTGCTTGAATTGCCAGGCCTGCAAGTCCGTCTGCCCGGTTAACATCGATCTTCCCTATCTCATCAAGAAAGTGTACGGCCTGGTCCAGAAAGCTGAAGGCGCTCGGCCCGCCAAAAACATCGTCCTGTCCGCGGTCCTGAAGAACCGCCGACTGTTCCATGCACTGCTGAAGGTGGCCGCCACCCTGCAAAAACCTTTGGTTCAAAAAGAAGCCGGGGTCCTGCGGCATCTACCGTTTATTTTTGGGAAAGTCCAAGATTTTCGAACGCTCCCGGCGCTGGCCGAAAAGCCTTTCCGGGATCTGTGGCCAAAACTCCGCCCCCAGATCCAGAATCCTACCTACCGGGTGGCGCTTTTCGGGGGGTGTGTCGTGGATTTCGTGTCCCCGGAGCAGGCGATTTCCCTGGTGCGACTTCTTGACGGGCACAACGTTCAGCTGGAATACCCCCCGGATCAGAATTGCTGCGGCCTTCCGGCCCTGATGATGGCCGAAGAGGAAACCGCCATGGAGGTGGCCGTTCAAAATCTGGAAGCCCTGGATTTCCGGCGCTATGCTTATATTCTGGTGCTTTGCGCCTCCTGCGGAGCGCACCTAAAGGAAGGGTATTCCCGGCTTCTGGCCCAAAAGCCGGAAATGGCCGAAAAATTGCGCCTCCTGCACGAGAAATTGATTGATTTCAGCTCGTTTATGGTCAAGGTCCTCAAAGTGACGCCGGAGAGTTTTCTTCAGAATCAAACCCAGGTGGCCTATCATTCCCCCTGCCATCTGTGCCGGAGCCTGGGGGTGACCCGGGAGCCGCGGGAGCTGCTCCAGACGGCAGGCCTGGATTATGCGCCCTGCCGGGACGAAGATGTCTGCTGCGGATTCGGGGGATCCTACTCGCTGGAATTTCCCGAGATTTCATCCGAGATTCTGCGCCAGAAACTGGATCACATTGAAGAAACTGGCGCCGAGGTTCTGGTAACCGACTGTCCGGGGTGCGTGCTACAGCTTCGCGGGGGAATGGACAAACGAAACAGCCGGATTCAGGTCAGACATATCGCGGAAGTGGTTGCTACCAACCTGAAGAAAACCGGAGCTGGCCGTCATTGACAGCAGAAAGTTGCGTTATTTCCAAACAATCCGAATAATTTTCCTTTTATCCATCAGGCCACCACAGATATTTCCGCTAGAATACGGCCCCAAGGAACGGAGATGCCTAAGGGATCTCTGCTCATCTTCTTGACACTTCAAATGGTTTTGATATTTTGAATTTATGAAAAAAGCGTTCAAAGACAGGCTGGGAAGGATGGGTGTAGCTATCGTCTACCTCTTCGGTTCCCGGGCGGCCGGCCGGGCTTTTCCCTAATCAAGGAAGGAAAAATTCTCTTCGAGAAGGATCCAGTTTTTACTGCTGATTATTTATGGCGAGTGGTTAACTTCTACCTCGATTTCAAGCCGGTGCTGGATTATTTCGATCGTGTCGCTCGGCAGCGCCATTCCGAAGCCTAACTCATCAATAAACCGGGAGGTGTAATCCTACCACCAGGCCAGCAAGATACCGTAACAGGCGATGGCGGCGAGGGCCCCGAAGTCTTTTTTCTTCAATTTTAGTTCGGCCAAAAGTGTGACCCGCGGTTGAAGGCCGAAGCCCTTGAGTTCCATTGACCGGGCGACGGCTTCGGCCCGCCGCAGGGTCATCAGGATCAGCGGCAGGATGATGGGCGGGAGCCCTTTAATTTTCTTGAAAAGGCCATCCTGGTGCAGGCCCCGGGACAACTGGCTCTGATAGATCGATTGCAGGTCCATCTGCAGCAGGGGTAAAAAACGGACCGCCATTCCGGCCGTAAAGGCGTAGCGGTAAGGGAGGCGCATTTTGATCAGCAGCAGGGTGATTTCCCGGGGCGAGGTCCAGGAAAGAAATTGAAAAAATAGGAGCGACAGGACCAGGATCAACAGGATCCCCTTCAGGCCCAGCAGCGCACCTCCCGCGTAAAAGCCAAGCCCGGCCAGGACAAAGAGCTTCGATCCCTCCGGTTGCAGGAAGCCCTGGAGGAGGACCAATTGCAGCCCCAGGACCGCCGTCACCTGGAACAGGGGCCGCAATCGGCCAAGAGACAAACCGATCCACCGGTTTACCCCCAGGATCAGAATCAACTGCAGAACCAGGAGCCCGATGTGCTGGTGCCAAACGGCCAGGGCGACGTTGGCCAACAACCAGGCCAGTTTCACCCGCGGGTCGAAGGCCGGACCGGACCTGGAAACACCTCCTTCGGGGAACGGGTTCATACCGCCAGCCCCTTCAACCTGTCGGCCGTGGAGGGATTCATCTGGGGGCGGGAAAGGTCTTTCACGATCCGCCCCTTTTCCAGAAAAATGTTGCGGGTGCTGAAATGCCGGGCGGCCCGGAAATCGTGGGTGACCAGGATAACGGTCAGTCCCTGTCGGTTCAAGCGGCCGATCAGTTCCAGAATTTTCCAGTTGCGGGGATAACTCAGGTGGGAGACGGGTTCGTCCAGGACCAGCAGCCGGGGACGATTGACCAGGCAGGCGGCCAGGGCTACGATCTGCCGGTCGCCGCGGCTGAGCCGATAAGGATGGGTCTCGGCAAACGGGGTCAGGCCCAGTTCATCTAAAATCGCCGCGACCCGAGGTATGATTTCTTTTCGGCCGACTCCCCGGACCCGCAGGGCGAACCCCACCTCTTCGCGGACCGTCCCGGCAAAAAGCTGGGAATCGGGGTTTTGAAAAAGGAACCCGATCCGGTCGGCGAAAACCGCCGGCGAATGTTCCCGGGTATTCAACCCGTCGACCCGGACCTCCCCTTTATCCGGAAGCGACAGGCCGTTGAAATGCCGGATCAGGGTGGTCTTGCCGGCTCCGTTGCGGCCCAGCAGGGCCACGAATTCCCCTTGATGAACGCTAAAGGAGATGTCACGCAGAGCGAAGGTGCTGTGGGGGTAGGCGGAGGACAGGTCCTGCACCTCCAGCAGCGAGGGTTCCCCTGTAGCCGTTTCGGCCGGAGAGGCATTAACCCGTGGTCCGCCGGCCGGCGGTTGCAGGCTTTCCAATAGCCCGGCGGGCACCCGGCCGGGAGGGCCGTCGTAGACCACCGATCCCTTTTCCAGGAAGATCAGGCGGCTGGCCAGAGGCAGCAAGGGCTGGAAATGCCCGTCGATAACCAAAAGGCTTTGGACCCGGTCCCGGCAGCGCCCGGCCAGGTGGGCATAAACGGCTTTCCGACCCGCGGCGTCCATTTGGCCGGCGGCCCGGTCGAGGATCAGCAGCGGCGCCTCCAGCGTCAGGAAGGAGGCCAGGGCCGCCTTTTGGGCCTCACCGCCGGAAAGGGTTTCGGGCCGACGCTGTTCAAAGCCTTCTAGACCCACCCCTTTCAGGGCCTGGCTCATCCGGCGCCGGACGCTGTCCGCCGGCAGGCCGAGGTTGCACGGGCCGAAGGCCAGATCGTCCGCCAGCGTCGGGCAGAAGAGTTGATTTTGAGGATCGTCCGTGATCAGGCTGACCAGGGTGGATAATTCCGGCAGCCCTCTGGAAGCGGCCTCGCGTCCGGCCAGGGAGACGGCTCCCTCCAGGCGACCGTTCTGAAAACCGGGGATCACCCCGGAAAGGCACCGCCCCAAAACCGATTTCCCGGCGCCGGTCCGTCCCAGCAGCAGGATGAATTCTCCCGGGCCGATTTCCAGCCGGATGTCCTGTAAGACCGGCGGGGAATTCGGCTCGAACCCCAGGGACCGGATATGGGCCTGCAATAAGGCTGGTTCACTGGAGACCATGGTCAGGGCCGGGTCAGGAGGTCCCTATTTCCTGGAGAAGCTGGCGGGCCTTGGCCTGGGCGGCCGGGTCCGGATCGATCCCCCTGGCGAACCCTGATAGGGGCTTGGTGGCGTCGATGCCCATTTTAGCGCTGCGGCTCAGGTCGTCGCTGGAGGGATCCAGCGTGCAGCCCATGCCCTGATGCTGGGGGATGATCAACACATCCCGATCCGCCTGAACCCGGGTGGCCACGGCCCATAATACCCGGGCTTCGTCGAAGACGTCGATATCGGCATCCACCACGATGACCAGCTTGATGTTGTGATCCACGGCCAGGGCGGCCAGAATGGCCTGCATGGGCTGGCCTTCGGCGGTTTTTTCCAGGGCCAGGTAACAGTGAAACAGGCCGCAGGCCGAAAGGGGCGCATGGACCTGGCGGACGTTGGGCAGGGTCTGGTGCAGGGCCCGCCGCAATTCCCCCTCCCGGTGGACGGCGACGATGGTCACATGGTCGGCGGACCGGGCTGGGGTTATACTCTGGTAAAGGGCCTGGTCTCGATAGTGGATCGACTTGGCCCGGAAAACATTCTCCGTGCTGCGATAAGAGGCGTAATCGGTGAACTCGGCAAAAGGCCCCTCGGGCTCGTGACAGTTGGCCAGTATTTCCCCTTCGATCACGATTTCCGCACCGGTCGGAACATCCAGGTCGATGTCCCGGCAGGGAGTGACCTGGAGAGGGGCCCCCAGCAAACCGCCGATACGGTCGAATTTGCCCTGGTCATAGGGTATCAGGGCCATGGACCCCAGCGCCAGGGCCGGATGCACTCCGATGACCACCGCGGCCTCCAGATTGCGGCCGGCCTGCTCCGCGCGGCGCAGATATTCCCAGAGCCGCTGCCGGGAGTGGAGGCTCACGCCCAGCTTGTCCGCCCCTTTAAGCTGCATCCGATGGTAGCCGCAGGTATCGACGCCGGATTCCGGATCCCTGGCCATGACCAGGCCGGCGGTCACATAAGGGCCGGCGTCGACCGGGAAATGGGTCAGGATGGGGAAAGTGCTCAGGTTCAGCGCCGCGCCGTCC
This sequence comes from Deltaproteobacteria bacterium, assembly GCA_016219065.1. Classification (GTDB taxonomy): domain Bacteria; phylum Desulfobacterota; class RBG-13-43-22; order RBG-13-43-22; family RBG-13-43-22; genus JACRCK01. The sequence continues at coordinate 6,630 of JACRCK010000066.1, read as the reverse complement.
AGGCGATTTTTTTGAAAGGGGGCTTCCGGGATCCGTTGCGGGGGAACGGCGGACTTGATCCGTTCGGCAAAAACCTCCGCTGCGTTCTCCGGCCGGGCGCCCAGGGCCAGGGCCAGGCGTTGCCGGGTGGCCAGGACATTGGCCACCACCGGGAACGCCGAACCTCGGATGTTTTCAAAAAACACCACCGGATAGCGCCGGTCCCGCTCCAGTTCCATAATAACGGCGCTGGGCTCATATTCAGGATTTAATTCCCGGTCGATCCGCAACACCTCCCGGGGGAAGAGCTGTTCGAATTTTTCTAAAAAACTTCTGAGATCCTGAACCATGGCGGAAATTTCCTTTAATTCGCCAGCCCGGCGCGGCGGATGTTCTCATAGATTTTTTTGGTCAGGACCGTTCCGCCGATGACCCCGGCCAGGGTGGTGATCCCGGCCGCTACCAGGATGACCCCGGTAGGCAGGTGCAGGAGGACCCGCAGGCCGACGGCGACGAGTATATTGCCGACCAGGTTGGTAGCCAGTTGGGCCAGGAAGTGGTGGAGCCAGGTTTTCATGGGGAGTTTCCAGGATACCAGCGAATAGACGATGGATCCGGCCCCATTGGCCAGGATGAAAAAAGGCGCCAGAACCGAAAGGCCGGTCGCCAGTCCGGTGAAGGCCGCCACTTCGGCGGTGATGATTCCGGCCGGTTGCCGGTACAACAACACCACCAGACCGGTGAAGGTGGCCCAGGTCACGCCGCCGATGATGACGCAGGCCGGGTTGATCAGGGCGTCGATCCGGTGGGCGATCTGTTGCACCAGCACGAAAACCAGTCCCAGCAGCACCGCCCCCACCAGTGATCTGGTATTTACGAAAAAAAGACTGCGATCCATTACCCCAACCCCTGAAACGTTTTTTGCATTGGCTCGATCCTCCTTGAAAATGAATTGAACGGCTCACGGCCGTTGCCCGCCCATTACCAGGCGGCCATAAAAAAACCCCTGATCCCATAAAAAAGGGATCAGGGGTTACGTTTACCATCCGTCCGCCCCGGTTCGAGCGTTCGTCTTCTGGCTTCCCGGATCTTTCGCCACCCGACCTTCCCGCCCGGTTTTGACGGGCAGTGGTTTTTCGGGTTTTGTCACCGGTTACAGCGGTGGGTCCGCCACGGAATTGCACCGTGTTCCGTTAACCCTCGAACCGATGGATCCTAATTAGCAAAAGGCCGCTGGATTGTCAAGAGGCTATCTGGGCGTCAAAGGCGGCAAGGAAGGACCTCAGCCGTCTCGTGAATTGTGAATAGACGGTTCATTTCCGGCGCGCCCGCGCACGGGCGATTACCTCATCAGCCGGATACGCGCGGGCCGTGCCGCTGTCGAGTTCCCCATCGCGGCGGATCGCTTCGTCCAGCCATAGTTTTTCTATTTCGGCTTCGCTCATCGCGTCCAGGCAGAATGAATTCTTTAGTCAGCTTTCCACAATTCTCCCGCCCTGCAGGCGCAAGGTGCGGGTCGTCTGCTGGAGCAAGGCCGGGTCGTGGGTGGCGAAGAGGAAGGTTGTGCCCTCTTCCTGGTTGAGGCGGTGCATGAGGTCGATGATCTCCCGGCCGGTTTCGGCGTCGAGGTGGGCGGTGGGTTCGTCGGCCAGGACCAGCAGGGGCCGGGTGATCAGGGCCCGGGCCACGGCCACTCGCTGTTGTTCCCCGCCGGAGAGGTCTTCCGGCCGGTGTTTCAGTCGGTGGCTCAGGCCCACCCGGGCGAGCATCCTTTCCACCCGTTCCCGGCGTTCTTTCCCGGGTCGCCCCTGGAGGATGAGCGGATAGGCGCAGTTGTCGAAAACCGTCAGGGCCGGCAGCAGGTTGTAGGACTGGAAGATGAACCCCAGCCGGTAGAGGCGGACCTCGGCCAGTTGACCGGGGGACAGACCGGAGATCTCCTTTTCCCCCAAAAAGACCTTCCCCCCCGTGGGCTCATCGACGCCCCCCATGATATGGAGCAAAGTGGTTTTACCGCTGCCCGAAGGACCCATGAGAGCCACGAATTCCCCGGCCCGGAGGGTCAGATCGATCCCTTGCAGGACCTTGATGGTTTCCCCTTTGAGGATATAATCCTTGGAGACGTTTTGCAGGCGGAGGATATCCATACTTATTCCTTAGATAAAGCGAGCCCTGTTTGAGCTAAATCCGAAATCCGAAATTCGAAACAAATTCGAATGACCAAATTCCCAAAATTCGAAACAAACCGTACCATGGATGTCTAGTAAGTCATACCCCTTACCCAGGTCGGCGGGCGAGACGCCCGCCCTACGTTTCAAAATTCGATGTTGAATGTTGGATGTTGGATGTTCATTCTTTCTCTCCTGTCCGTCCCTTCTCAATCTCAAAGGCCTTGGGGGGAAAAACCGGTTTGAGCTGCAGTTCGTCGATGAAGATCCGGGCCCGGTAAGGGTCGGGTTCCAGGTTTTCCACCCCGAAGGATTTGGGCCGGTCCCCGGCCGGGGAGCTTTCCCAGGCGATGGCGATCTGCCGCCGGGGTTGACCCGCAGGACCCAGCAGCACCACGCGGGTCAAGGGGCCTTCCCGCGTGGTCAGGGTACAGATCGCCAGGGGGTGCCGGTCGGCCGGCCGGCTGACCGTGACCAGCCAGCGACCGTCCTTTTCCGGCGCCGCTTTCCAGATCAGGTCCTTCTGGAAGTAAAAAGGAAACAGGTTCTCCGAATAGAAAAAGCTCCAGCCGCCCAGTTGAGAGGGCGGCAGCGACACCACTTCCTCCAGGTCGGGCAGGAACAGGAGATGTTGGGTCTTCTGCCGGTATAGTATTTTGCCTTTCTCCGAAGCCGGGGCTTCGAAGAGGATCCGCACCTGGTCCGGATCCTTCTGCCACAGGGAGATTTTATATTTTCGGACCGGCCGTTCCGGCCGCTCCAGTTCCATCCGCAGCAGGGCCTTGAAGGTCTGCGGGGCCAGGACCGGCTTGTATTTGAGGACGGCTGCTTCCGGGGAAAAGGATTCCTCTGCAGCAAAGACCGGCGGGAAACCGGCTAAAAGGACGAAAAAGCAAACGATCAGTTGGATGTTCATCTTTATTTTCATATTAAAAACCCGTAGCGCCGGCTCTGCCAGAGGGGGAGGATGGCCGAAACCAGGCCCAGCCCCAGGATCAGGCCCAGGGCCTTGAGCGGGCCTGACCAGCGAACCACCGGGATCAAAAGGTTGCTGCCCAACAGGTACGTCAGCGGCAGGGAAGAGACCGTGATGCCTCCGTGGTGCAAGAACTGGGCTATCGCGGTCCCTAGCAGGACCCCGGCTGTCCCAAAGGTCAGCCCGAGGAGCAGAGCTTCCAGGACGATCAAGGTGCGCAGCCAGCCCGGAGAGGTGCCGAGGAGGCTCAGGATCCGCAGTTCCGGCAGGCGCAGTTGGATGGAAAGCAGGATCAGCAGGCTGATGCCGAGACCGGCTACGGAAAGGAGCAGGGCATCCATGAGCACAATGGAAAACCGGTTGGCCTGGACGATCCCCAGGGAAAACCCGCCTGTTTCCCGAAAGTTTTTCACCTCCCAGGCCGGATGCTGCCGCTTAAGAAAAGTGGTCAGCTCCCGTTGAATTCGATCAAGCGCCTGCGGTTCGGTCAGGATGATCCGCAGGGAGCCGATCCGATCCGGAACGGCCAGCAGTTCCTGGACCGCAGGGAGGGGGGCGAAGATGAAAAATTCCTGCCAGGGAGCGGCCTTGCGGAAAATGCCCCCCAGTTCAAAATCCATCATCCGGAGGCCCTGGGCGGAGGTGTGGACGGTGAGGGTCACCGGGTCCCCCGGCCGGATCTTTAAGCGCCGGGCATATTCTTCGCTCAGCAGGAGGGCACCGGGTTTCAGGGCCTGAAGCGGTGTCCCGGTCCTTACCGGCAGCAAGGGGGAAAGGGAGCCGGATTCCCGGACCGGATCCAGCCCGATCAGAAAAGCCCGGGTAATGGTTTCGCCCCGGGCCTGGACCATGACCGCCGTCTCCAGCCGGGGATGGAAGGCCAGGTCCCGGCGGTGTCGTAAAAAATCGAGCAAGGCCGGGGGCGGGCGCTGCCAGCGGCCCGGGTCCCCTGCGGCGGCCGGATCGGCTGACGGGCTCAGGGTCAGATGGCCCGTCTGGAGAAAGACCAGGTTGCGCAGCAACTGCGCTTCGATGCCGTTGCCCAGGGAATCGTTGAATACCAGCACCCCGCCGCAGAGGATCAGGGTCACCCCCACCAACAGGGTCCGGCGGCGGAAGCGCAAGAGGTTTTGGGCCGCAAGTTTGAAAAAGAGCCAACCTTTCATGGCCGGTTACCGTTCCTTCAAGACTTGGGCCAGACGCATCCGGCAGGTGCGCACCAGGGGCCACCCGGAGGCCAGGAACAGGGTGGCCACCGAAACGGAAAAGGCCAGGCCCCAGGTCCAGCCGTCGGCGGAGAAATAGAGCCGCTCCTGCCCGAAAGCCATGGCCATGGCCGGGTTCAAGGCCGGTATCCCCCAGCGGCCTAGGATCAGGGTGGCCGCCCAGCCGCAGGTCAAGCCGACGGCCAGGGTAATCAGACCCAACAGGAATAATTCCCCCCACAGGATCAGAAAAAGCACGGTCCGGCGGGTGCCGAGGGCCAACAGGGTTCCGAGTTCCGGGGTCCGGTCGAAGAGGGTCATCAGGGTGGAGTTGGCGATCGATAAAAAAACCACGATCAGGATGAACAGATTGGTCAAGCCCAAAAAGATCCGGCTCAGGTTCAGGATGCCCAGGAAGGGCCTCCCGATCTCCTCCCAGGTAAACAGGCGAAAAGGCGGGTTCGTCTCGGGGAAGGTCCGGGCGAGCTGCCGGGAAAACCCTTCCGGGGTGGTCCCTTCCGCGAGGAAGAGGACCAGATGGCCGATTTCCTGATCCAGCCCGAGCAGGGCCTGCAAGGCGGAGAGGTTCACGTAAATGAACAGCTCGGCGATGGGGTCCAGCCCCGGGGTGCTGAACACCCCCCGAACCGAAAACCGGCGACCGCTGATGAACCCGGATTCATTGGGGACCAGGACCGGCACCCGGTCTCCCGGCTTCAGGCCCAGGACCCGGGCCACGCCCTTCCCCACCAGGATTTCCCGGTCGGTCAAGGGGATCGTTTCCACCGACATATGGGGCGACAGGCGGCGTCGCAGGGCCTGCTCCTTTTCCAGCTCCAGGCCGGCGATGAGCACCCCCATGGATTTGCCGCCTTGCTGGATCAACCCCCCGGTCAGGATCCTCCGGGTGGAGCCCAGCAGCCCGGGCCGGCCGGCCAGTTCGTTTTCCAGGGGCTGCGGGTCCCGGATCCAGGGAACCTGGCCGGTTGGATCCGAAATTAAAGAAACCTCCTTGACCTGCGGGGAATACAACTGGAGATGCCCGGCCAGCCGGGTGATGATCCCCTGGCGAAGCGATTGCTGGATGGAATGGAGATAGGACAGGGAGAGGAACAGGAAACCCGAACCCAGGACCATCAATAGGCCCATGATGAGGTAACGGGAGCGATAATAGACGAACTGCTGCCAGGAGATGCGCAGGAGAGGTAATAGCGGAGCCACTTATCCCTCGGGCCGGGTAAGTTTTTTATATCCTTTTTGAATAAGCAATGGTTGTTTTCGTAGGGACGCCCACCCTACGTTTTTTAATTCGATGTTGGATGTTGGATGTTCGATGTTGGACGTTCGTCTTTATTTTCGTATTCAATTTTGGTTATGGGTTACAGTAGGCCACCATCCGGTCGACCCGATCCTTGAGGGGGCCGGAAAACCGGTAAATCATTTTTCCGTCTGCGGACAGCAGGACCTGAGTCGTTTCCCCGGTGGCGATCAGGGCCTGGTCGGCCGGCCGGTGGATTTCGAAATCAAAGACCAGGGCGGCGGTTTCCGGAACCCGCACCGAGGCCCGGACTTGCAGAAGGTCGTTGAACCGGGCCGGCGACTTGAAGCGGGTCTTCAGGTCGACGACGGGCGTGAGGAACCCCAGGTCCGTGATGGTGCCTGCCAGGAGATCGAATTTTTCCAGCAGGGCCGTCCGCGCGACTTCGAAATAAGACAGGTAATTTCCGTACCAGACGATCTGCCAGGGATCCACCTCCTCAAAGCGGACCTTGACCTCGGTCTCCAGCCACTGTTTCAAGTCAACCCCGCCTCCCGCTGGATATAACGGGCCAGTCCGCTGAGGGAAACGAAGGCTTCCTTGCCCTGATCCTCATTTTCGATGACGACGTTGAAATTTTTTTCAATGGCCACGACCAGTTCCAGGGCGTCCAGGGAATCCAGGCCCAGGCCGTCTCCGAACAGGGGTTCTTCTGCTTTGATTTCTTCCGGATCCAGGTCCTCCAGCTTCAACGATTCGATGATCATCTTCCGCAGGAAGGCCAACAACTGCGGCGTATCCCGGATCAGGGCTGCTTGATTGGTTTCCATAGCGTTGTTACGTCAATCCTCCATCCACGGCCAGAATTTGTCCGGTCAGGTAATCGGCCCGGCGGGAGGCTAAAAATAAAACCGCCCCGGCCACTTCCTGGGGGGATCCCGGGCGGGCGAAAGGGATGCGGCTGATCAACTCCCTTTGCACCTTGGCCGGCAGCCGTTCCACCATCTCGGTCTGGATGACGCCGGGAGAGACCGCGTTGACCGT
>JACRCK010000065.1 GCA_016219065.1 Deltaproteobacteria bacterium | reverse complement strand
GAGGCAGCAGAATCAGAGAAAGCGATCCCGGCGAGAAAAACGCCATCGGATGTCCGGGAAGTTGCCAACTACGTGAAGGCCCTTGAATTTTCCCTAAAACGAATTGATGAGTTGCCGTTAAGCCTTAGATTGATCCGGGAACTCCATGAGATACTGCTTTCCGGAGTCAGGGGGGAACACTGGACCCCAGGGGAATTCCGACGCTCTCAGAACTGGATTGGACCGTCCGGCTGCACGCTCATGGATGCGATTTTTGTGCCGCCCCCACCACCGGAAATGAAGGAAGCCTTGGGTGATCTGGAAAAGTATTTCCACAGTAGCTCCGATCTTCCCCCGCTTATAAAAATAGCGCTGGTCCACTATCAGTTTGAAGCCATTCACCCTTTCCTGGACGGAAACGGGAGGATCGGGCGCCTGTTGATTTCCCTGCTTTTGTGCCAGGAAGGCTTATTGACCCAGCCCCTTTTATATTTGAGCGCCTTTTTCGAAAGGCGGCGCCGGGAATATTACCAAAGACTTCTGGATATCAGCACTGCCGGAAAATGGCGCTCCTGGATTGACTTCTTCTTGGAAGGGGTAATCGAACAATCTCGGGACGCGATGCAAAGGACGACTCGACTGCTGGGGCTTTGGCAGGGGTATCGAGCCAAGTTCCAGGAGGCCCGGTCTTCGGCGTTGCTGCTGCAGTTGGTGGATCGGCTCTTTGAATATCCGATCCTGAGCATACCGGCGGCAACTAGATTCTTGAAAGTAACCCGCCGATCTGGGGCCCAAATCATCGGGAAACTGGTCGGTGCCGGGATTTTAACCGAGATGACCGGAAGGGAGCGGTACCGGCTTTACGCAGCTATGGAATTAATTGAAACGATTGAATCGACCGTGGAAAAAATGGAGTGAACAGAAGAATTTGTTAAGTTTACGGCAGCGGCGTTTTATAAGGCATATGCATAGAGATTAAGGCCTTTTATCTATTTTTTGATATATATCGACGCCTGCGGATCGAAGGGATTCCGCCGCACCTCCAGGGAATAGAGGTAGGGATAGTTTTCCTTGAGGTGCCGAAGGTAGAGGAACCACTCCGAGACCACCCACTGCATGGCCCGTTTGATGTCTCCGGACAGGTGGGCGCGGTCCTTTTCCGGCAGATCGGTCACCTGTTCCCGGCCGGTCAGTTCGTCGTGCAGGTGGAAGACGGCCAGCAACAGATCGGTGAAGGTGTCGTGCTCCAGCAGGTTAGGGTTTTCCAGAAGCCGGAGCAGCAGTTCCCGTTTGCCCAGCAGAAAGGACCGCAGCTCCTCCAGCAGTTCCGGTTGAAACGTCACCTGGTATGGGTATTTTTTAAACAGCTTGCCGGTTTTGATCAGTTGCTGCCGGGTCCAGTCCTCCCGGACCCAGAGGGACTGCTCGATTTCCCGGGCCCGCGGTTCGAGCCGGTAAAAATAGGTCATCAACCGGACGCCGATTTCACTGAAAAAGACCCCGACGATCATATTTAATTTATTCAAGGTGGCCCTTTTTTCCCGGACCACCAGCAGGCGGTTGATGATCAGAGTGACCAACAGCACCTGAATGGGTACAAAAGCCAGGTCCTGAAAAAAATAGAAGGCGGTGTCCCCCGGTTTGTGAAACAGCTCGATCTGCAGCAGGTAGAAGAAGGCCGAGAGGGCCAGCAAAAAAGAAACCAGCAGGAATTTCCAGTTTAAATGTTTCATGAACGACTCCCATGCCTAGGCTATTTGCGAACCGCTGACGCCATTATAAACTATTTGCCTGATCGTGAGGGAGCGAAGTTGGTTGCCGTGGCGAAGATTCGGAAATCCTTGTGAAAATAGAAAAAAACAGGCACAATAATTATTATGGATAAAGAAGACCTCCTCCTCCGGCAGGCGGCGGATCCCCGCCATATTCCGGGAATTTACAATTATTGCGACCGCTGGTGCGAACGGTGCCCGATGACGTCCCGTTGTTTAAATTTCACGATGGAAGACGAAGGGGGGGACCGGGCGGAGGACCTGGACGTCGCCAACGACCGGTTTTGGAAAAAGATGTCCGAATCGCTCCGGGTGGCCTTCGATCTGCTCCAGGACCTGGCGGCGGAAGAGGGGATCGATCTGGAGGCCGTCGAAGAGCAGGAACCGGAGGAGGAAAACCAGCCGGTACACATCCTGATCCCCATGGTTCGGCGCTATATGGATCTGGTCGAGGAATGGCTCCAGAACCAGGAGCCGGAGGCGGAAAAACCTGCGCCACGCCCAGTCCCGTCCCATTTAAAAAAGGTCGACTCCGGGGCTCCGGCGCCGGCCCCCCTCCGGGAAGAGGCCCTGGAGATTATCGCCTGGTACCAGGTGTTCCTGCCCCCCAAGTTGGCCCGGGCGTTGAAAAGCAAACAGGACGAGGAAGATCTGGCCGGGGAGGACTTTCCTAAAGACTCGGACGGTTCGGCCAAAATAGCGTTGATCGCCATGGACCGGTCCCTGGGGGCCTGGGGGGAATTGTCGAACCAGATGGAGAGCCAGCGTAAAACGATCGTTAAGCTGGCCGCCTACCTCCAGCGCCTGCGGGAGATTACCGAAAGGGAGTTTCCCCAGGCCCGGGCCTTCATCCGACCGGGTTTTGATACCCCACCTCAGGATGATCTTTAAATCCGAGAATAGGGATTCCTTGGCGAGAGCCAGAAAAGCGTTCCCCGACTGATCGTTTTTTCTGCGATCCAGGATTTTCAAAGCGGAAGGCCTGATCGGAATTGGGAACCCCCTCTTCCCCTGTCTGGGTCCGGGATCCGTAACGGGCCGCCGCTGATATTTTAATTCGCCTAGAACCAAAAACTTTAAAATTATCAATATATTCTTGGGGGAAAGGCCCCTTGGAAATAGACCTTGAAATAGATTTAAAAGTCTGTTAGTTTTCTAAAGTTATGCAAAAAATTCCTGATAGGACTGTTTCCTGATCTCACCGATTGGGGAATGGCTTGGTCGTTTCGCTCCTCGCCATGATCCGCGGGGGGATTTTGATTTTTGGTTAGGGTTATATTTATAAGGAGTTTTTATGTTTTTAGATCCGTTGCTGGGAATTTTCTCCAACGACTTGGCTATTGATTTAGGCACGGCCAACACGCTGGTGTATGTCAAAGGGAAAGGGATCGTGCTGAGTGAACCTTCGGTGGTGGCCGTCCGCAAGGACAACAAAGGGTACAACAAGGTCCTGGCCGTAGGCAAAGAGGCCAAACTGATGCTGGGCAGGACTCCGGGAAACATCGTGGCCATCCGGCCCATGAAAGAGGGGGTCATCGCCGACTTTGAGGTTACGGAAGCCATGTTGCGCCATTTCATCCGCAAAGTCCATAACCGCCGGACCTTGCTGCGGCCCCGGATTATCGTGGCCGTCCCTTCCGGGATCACCCAGGTGGAAAAACGGGCGGTTCGGGAATCCGCCGAATCGGCCGGGGCCCGGGAGGTCTACCTGATCGAGGAACCCATGGCCGCGGCCATCGGTGCCGGGCTGCCGATTACCGAACCGACCAGCAACATGGTGGTGGACATCGGCGGCGGGACCACGGAAGTGGCCGTTATCTCCCTGGCCGGTATCGTCTTCAGCAAGTCGGTCCGGGTCGGGGGCGACAAATTTGATGAGGCCATTCTGCAATATGTAAAAAGGAAATATAATTTATTGATCGGGGAGCGCACCGCGGAAGTCATCAAGACCACCATCGGTTCAGCCTATCCCCAGGACGATCCCGAATCCATCGAGGTGAAGGGCCGGGACCTGGTAAGCGGTATCCCCAAGATCCTGACCATCGATTCGGAAGAGGTCCGGCTGGCCATAACCGAACAGATCGAGACCATCGTTCAGGTGGTCAAACTGGCCCTGGAGCAGACCCCGCCGGAACTGGCCGCCGATATCGTCGACCGGGGGATTTTCCTGACCGGAGGAGGGGGCCTGCTTAAAAATTTGGACATCCTGCTGCGGGAGGAGACCGGCCTGCCGATCAATATTGCCGCCGATCCCCTCTCGGCCGTCGTCTTGGGCTCCGGCAAGGTCCTGGAAGACATCGATCTTTTGAAGGAGGTCTCTATTTAAGGGTTTGTCCTCCCAGGTTCCGGGTAAAGGCGTGTTTTTCAAACGACTGCGCAACGTACTGCTGATTTGGCTTGCCCTGCTGGTGCTGCTGGCTTTTTTTTCCACGGTAACCCATCGGGAGCGGGATTACAACCGGGTGGAGAGCGCGGTCGCCGACGGTTTCCTGCCGGTCCTTTCTTTTTTTAATACCCTGAAAAATTCCATCCTGTCGGTCTGGAATCATTATTTCAATCTGGTCGAAACCCAGAGGGAAAACGAACAACTGAAAAAAAAGGCCGCCCGGCTGCGCGATGAAAACGTTCGCCTACGGGAACGGGTCCTGGCTGAAAATCGTCTCCGGCGGCTGCTGCAGCTTAAAGCCGAAAGTTTCGGTACGGGCCAGGCGGCCGAGGTGGTCGGCCGGGGTCCGAGCCCTTTTTTGCAGTCACTCTACATCAACAAAGGCCGGAAAGACGGTCTGGTCCAGGGGATGCCGGTGCTGCATCCCGACGGTCTGGTGGGGCGCCTCGAGCGGACGGCGGATCATCATTCCCAGGTTTTATTGTTGAACGATCCGGGGTTCGCGGTGGATTGTCTGACCCAGCGTTCCCGGGTCCGGGGAATTTGGACCGGCCATCCCGAGGGGTATTGCCAGCTCAAGTATGTCTCCCGCAATGAAGACATTCAGGCCGGGGACATCATCGTCACCTCGGGATTGGACCGGCTGTTTCCCAAAGGTCTGTATCTGGGCCGGGTGAAACGGGTGGTCTCCCAGATCAAAGGGAATTTCCTGTTTGTGGAAGTAACCCCGGAGGCCAACCTGGGGGAGATCGAAGAAGTGCTGGTCATCCAGAAAAAACCGACCTGGTTTTCGGAAGAGGAATAAAGGAGCGCACTATGGACCCCCTCACCCCAACCCTCTCCCCCAATGGGGGCGAGGGAGCCCGGGCCGGGCGGAGCAGATGCCGTTTCGGTCATTCGAATTTTTGTTATTTGAATTTGTTTCGGATTTCGAGTTTCGGATTTCGAATTTAGCTGGAGAAGGTTTATTCAGGTTAAGCCTACGTGATGAAAGATTTTTTGATCTGGGCAGGAATCGGGCTGTTGTTTCTGGTCCTCCAGTCAACCTGGTTCTATGGAGAGGAGATCAATCCTTTCCGGCTGGACTTGGTCTTTGTGGTCATTATCATCCTGGGGGGGCTGAACCGTTTGGGCATGGGAGTGGTCATCAGCGCCTTGCTCGGCATGATCGTGGATATCCTCTCCTGGGACCTGCTGGGGCTGACTATGACGCTCTATCCGCTCCTGTTCCTGGTCTGTCATTTCGTCGCCAGCCGGACCAACCTGCAATCGTTCTGGTTTCAGCCGGTCTCCGTCTTTATCCTCCAGGCCGTGTACGGGATCCTGGTCCTGCTGTTTCTGAAAACGTCCCTCGGGGTGGAGGTCTCCCGGATCCAGGTTTTTTTTGTCTTTGTCCAGGCCTTTATCACCATGTTGATCGCCCTGCCCCTCACCCATCTGCAACGGGTCTTTTTTAAAAAAAGGCTGTCCCTGCACTTATAAAACCCGCATGTCCATTCTTAACTTGTTTACCAATGAGCCCACGGATATCCTGAAGCGGTTTTTCTGGGCGACCATGATCATACTTGCGGTTTTTTTTGCCCTGGTAGCCCGTTTCTGGTACCTGCAAATCGCCAGGGGGGAACACTTCCGGCAGCTCTCGGAGAACAACCGGATCCGGGTCTTGGACATACCGCCCTCCCGGGGCATTATTTTCGATCGCAATGGCTTGATGCTGGTGAGTTCCCGGCCCGCTTTCAATCTCTATGTAATCCCGGATGATGTCCAGGACTGGAAAGTACTGAAAAACCGGCTGAGTAAGCTGCTGGACCTGGAACCGGACCAACTGGAACAGCGGTATACGGACAGCCGGAGCGGACCTTTGAAACCGATTCCGCTCAAGTTGGATCTCAGCCGGGACGAACTGGGCCTGCTGGAAACCTATAAATATATGCTGCAGGGCATTTATATCGAGGTAAGCCCCCAGCGCGACTACCCTCTGGGGGTGGTGGCCCCCCACACCATCGGTTATTTGAGTGAAATTACCCAGAAACAGCTCAAGAGCGGGCAGTATCCCCAGCAGCGCCTGGGCGATATGATCGGGCAGTGGGGATTGGAGCTACAGTGGCAGATCGACCTGGGAGGCATCAAGGGGGGGCGCTACCTGGAAGTGGACGCCCTGGGACAGGAAATCAGACCGCTTTATGCCAAAGACTCGGCCGCGGGAAACAATATCATCACCACTCTGGACTGGAAACTGCAACAGGCCGCCCAGGAGGGACTCAAAAACCGGGCCGGGGCGGTGGTGGCTTTGAAGCCGGCCACCGGCGAGATCCTGGCCCTGGCCAGCACGCCCCATTTCGATCCGACCACCTTTTCCCGGCGGCTCTCCGCCCAGGAGTGGAATGCCCTGCAGAATGACCCCTTGAAACCTCTGCAAAACCGTTCCCTGCAGGGGCAGTACCCGCCGGGCTCGACCTATAAAATCGTTACCGCCCTCGCCGCCCTGGAAGAAAAGGTGATCACCCCGGAAACCAGCTTTTATTGCAACGGCGCCCTGCCCTTCGGGAATCGGGTTTTTCACTGCTGGCGTAAGGGGGGGCATGGGCAGGTAAGTCTCCATAAGGCCATCGTCCAGTCCTGTGACGTATATTTTTACCAGGTCGGCCAGCGGCTGGGGGTAGACCGTCTGGCCCGTTATGCCCAGCTTTTCGGATTGGGCCGGGCCACCGGGATCTCCCTGCCCCATGAAAAAAAGGGCTTGATTCCGACCTCGGCCTGGAAACTGAATCGCTTTAAGGTTCCCTGGCAGCCCGGAGAGACCCTCTCCATCGCCATCGGGCAGGGCTATGACTTGGTTACCCCCCTGCAGATGGCCGTGCTCATGGCGGCCGTGGCCAACGGCGGAACGGTCTATCAGCCCCTGCTGGTCAAGCGGCTGGTGTCGCCTCAGGGGACCGTCCTCAAGGAATTACAGCCGATCGTTACTTCCAAGGCCGGGCTGAATTCGGAAGCCTTACGGTTGGTGCGTGCCGGACTGAGCGGGGTGGTGAACGAACCGGGAGGGACCGGGGGAGCCTGCCGGCTGCCGGGGATCCTGGCCGCCGGAAAGACCGGGACGGCGCAAGTGGTTACCTTGGGAAAAAAGGCGCTGAGCGGCAGCAGCCGGGATCACGCCTGGTTTGTAGCCTATGCCCCGGTGGAAAATCCCGAAATCGCCGTCGCCGTTCTGGTTGAGCATGGCGGGCACGGCGGGGAGGCGGCGGCCCCTATCGCCCGCAAGCTTTTCGAAGCCCATTTTTCCCTGCCCCCCCGAGGCGCGGTCCCCACTAAAAAGATAGAGGAAAAAGGGACCGAGCCGGTCCAGGAGGGAGGTCTGCTCAGTGATTGACCGCCGCTTGATCCAGAACTTCGATTGGTATCTTATTCTGATCACCTTCATCCTGATCAGCATCGGAACATTCAATATTTATTCCGCCACGCACCTTACGGATGGAGGGGGGACCTCGATTTATATCAAACAGATGTACTGGGCGGCCATCGGTTTCGTTTTTCTCCTGGTGGTGGTTCTGTTCGACTATCACCTGCTGCTTTCCTTGGCCTATCCCTTTTACGGGATTTCTCTGGCCCTTTTACTCGGAGTGCTGCTGTTCGGTCGGACCATCTCCGGGTCGCAGCGGTGGATCACTTTCGCCTCCTTCTCCTTCCAACCTTCCGAACTGGTCAAAATAGCATTGATTCTGGCCCTGGCTAAATTTTTCTTTCTGAATGAGCGACCCGATAAATACCAACTCAAAGATCTGGCGATCCCCCTGGCCCTGATCGCCGCCCCGGCCCTGCTGATCATGAAACAGCCGGACCTGGGCACGGCCCTGCTGATCCTGCTCATGTCTTTTTCGATCATTTTGTTCTTGGGCGTGAACTGGAAGCTGCTGGCGGTTTCCCTGGGAGGCCTGGTGGTCGCCTTCCCTTTTCTCTGGCACCTATTAAAAGATTATCAAAAAAAACGAATACTTATATTTATTCAGCCGGAATCCGATCCCCTGGGGGCCGGCTACCATATCCTGCAGTCCAAGATCGCCGTGGGTTCCGGATCTTTTTTCGGAAAAGGATTTCTCAAAGGCACCCAGGGGCAGCTTCGGTTTCTTCCCGAACAACATACGGATTTTGCCTTTTCGGTCCTGGCCGAAGAATGGGGCTTCCTGGGGTCCTTTATCGTAGTCACCCTGTTTCTGGTCCTGCTCCTCTGGTCCTTGAACATTGCCCGCCAAGCCAAGGACCGGTTCGGCATGATCCTGGCCTTGGGGGTTACCGCCATTTTTTTCTGGCAAAGCGTGATCAATATCGGCATGGTTCTGGGGGTCGTCCCAGTAGTGGGGGTCCCGCTGCCCTTTATCAGCTATGGCGGCTCCTCCATCCTGGCCAGTCTGGTGGGGATCGGCCTGCTGCTCAATATCCATATGCGGCGTTTTATTATTCAGTCCTAAGCCAAAAATTTTTATAAATTTTGGCTTGAGAAAAAAATAATGCGATCCTTTTAGGCCTACCGGGTGTCTTCCCAGGGTTAAAGACCGCCGGGCCGACACTATATATAGTATCATTTTAAATAGGGCGGTCTAAATAAAGGGCTTAAATAAAATCCAAATTTTGGAAAAAAACCTTTGACATATCCCCAAAAATACGATAAAAGAGCAACCGTTTGGGCTGTGTGAAAAAAATCTTTTATACCCACAGCAACGCCCGCAATTTCCCCATCCTCTAACAAAATGAAAGGGTTAATGAGATGATTGAAATTAATCAATCCCTTCTTATTCAAATCATTAACGTCCTGTTGCTCATGTGGCTGCTGAATGTAATTCTGTACAAGCCCATCCGGGCCGTATTGAAGCAGCGGGGCGAAAAATTAGCCCAACTGGAGTCGGAAGCCGGCGCGGCCCAGAAGGGACTGGCTGACAAGGAAAAAGACTATCAGGAACGGCTGCTGGCGGCTCGCAAAGAAGGTCTGGATTATAAAAACGAGCTGAAAATGAAAGCCCAGGATGATGAAAAAAAGTTGATCCAGGAAGCCAACCAAAAAGTCGAGGGGGAACTTTCCCAGGCCCGCCAGAAAATTTCCCAGCAACTGGAGGCCGCCCGCAAAAGTCTGACCGGCGACCTCTCCGCGTTTTCCCAGGAAATAGCCAAGAAGATCTTAGGGAGGACTATTTAATGGCTCCGCTGTCACCCCGGAAAAGCGAAGTGCAACGCCGTCTCATCCGAACCGCCCTGCTCATCCTGCCGCTGTTAAGCCTTATCCTTTTAAATATCGGATTATTATACGCCTCTTCCGGGGGCGAAACCGGCCACGGTGCGGCCGCCGGGGGGCACGGTGCAGCCGCCGGGGAATCCCCGGCCCGGATCATGGATCTGATCCTGCGGAGCGTCAATTTCGTCATCTTTTTCGTCGTCCTGTTTCTACTGCTGCGCAAACCCCTGAAGCAGGCCATGGCCAATCGCCGCGAGGGCATTCAAAAGGAATTGGATGAGCTGGAGCAGAAGAAGGAAGCGGCCAAGCGGGAATTGGCCATTTTCGAGAGCCGGATTGCCGGTTTGAAAGAAGAGCGGGACGGGATCATCAAAGATTTTCAGAAAGAAGCCGAACGGGAAAAACAGAAAATCATCGACACCGCCCAGAAAACCGCCGCCCGCATCGTGGAACAAGCCCAAATCACCATTCAGCAAGAGATCCGGAAATCCAATCAATCCCTCCGGGAAGAGGTGGCCGAAATGTCCATTCGGATGGCGGAGGAGATCCTGCGAAAGAATATCACCGACTCCGATCAGAAAGTTCTGATCGGCGAATATTTAGCAAAGGTGGTGACCCATTAAGTGAGAGACTTCACGATTTCCCGACGTTACGCCAAGGCCCTTTTCTATCTGGGTCAAGAAGACGGTAATTACCTGCGGTATGGACAGGAGCTGGAGGCGTTCCGCACCTTTTTAAATCAGGAAGCCCAGGTCCAGGGCATCCTGGTGAGCCCCGTCTATGACAAGGCCGGTAGAAAGGATCTGTTGACCGCCATCCTGGGAAAAACCGATATTTCACCGACCGTTAAAAGTTTTTTTCTCCTCTTGCAAAGCAAGGGACGGATCGGGTACCTGGAGGGCATCGGCCGTTACTACCAGCAGCTTACGGATGAACTCTCCAACATCACCCGGGCCGTGGTAACCACCGCCACCCAGCTTTCCGAAGACTTGGTCAGCCGGATCCAGGAGGCTTTGAAGCAGGTGGTCAAAAAAGAGGTGCTGGTGACGATTAAGCAGGATCCGGCCATCATCGGCGGGATTGTGGCCAAGGTAGGGGACTTGCTCCTCGACGGCAGCCTCCAGACCCAACTAAAGAGTTTAAAAGAATCCTTAAGAAGAGGTGAGGGGATCTAATATGGAAATCAGAGCCGAAGAAATCAGTCAGGTTATCAGGCAACAGATCAAGGATTTTGACAAGAAGGTCGAACTCTCCGAAACCGGGACCGTCCTGTCGGTGGGCGACGGTATCGCCCGGGTCTATGGCGTGCAAAAGACCATGGCCATGGAACTGCTCGAGTTCCCGGGGGGGATCTACGGCATTGCCCTGAACCTGGAAGAAGATAATGTCGGGTGCGCCATCCTGGGGGAGGACTTCCACATCAAGGAAGGCGACACGGTCAAACGGACCAACCGCATCGCCGAGGTTCCGGTCGGGGAAGCCGTTCTGGGGCGGGTGATCGATGCCGTGGGACAGCCGATCGACGGCCAGGGCCCGATCAATGCCAAGGAGTTCCGGAAGATCGAATTGAAGGCCCCCGGGGTCATCGAGCGGGAACCGGTGAAGGAGCCCATGTATACGGGGTACAAGGCCATCGACGCCATGACCCCCATCGGCCGGGGCCAGCGGGAACTGATCATCGGCGACCGCCAGATCGGCAAGACCGCTCTCTGCGTGGATGCCATCATCAACCAGAAAGACTCGGACATCTTCTGCGTCTACGTAGCCATCGGCCAGAAGAAGTCCACGGTGGCCCAGGTGGTGGAGGCCTTCCGCCGCCACGGCGTCATGGACAAGACCGTGGTGGTGGCCGCCTGCGCCAGCGACCCGGCTCCCATGCAGTATGTCGCCGCTTTTGCCGGTTGCACCATGGGCGAATATTTCCGGGATAGCGGCCGTCACGCCCTGGTCATCTACGACGACCTGTCCAAACAGGCCGTGGCCTACCGCCAGCTTTCCCTGTTGCTCCGCCGTCCTCCCGGACGGGAGGCCTTCCCGGGCGACATCTTTTACAACCACTCCCGTTTGCTGGAGCGGGGCGCTAAAGTGCGCGCGGACCTGGGCGGCGGAAGCTTGACCGCCCTGCCGATCATTGAAACCCAGGCCGGCGATGTCTCCGCCTATATCCCGACCAACGTAATTTCCATCACTGACGGGCAGGTCTATCTGGAGCCGAACCTGTTTTTCTCCGGTGTCCGCCCGGCCATCAACGTCGGTCTCTCCGTGTCCCGGGTCGGCGGCAACGCCCAAGTCAAGGCCATGAAACAGGTGGCCGGCAGTCTGCGCCTGGACCTGGCCCAGTACCGGGAACTGGCCGCCTTCGCCCAGTTCGGCAGCGAATTGGATAAATCCACCCAGGCCCAGCTCAACCGGGGGATCCGTCTGGTGGAGATCCTGAAGCAGCCCCAGTACCAGCCCATCCCGATGGAAAGGATGATCACCATCCTGTTTGCCGGAACCAGAGGTTTTCTGGATGACCTGCCGATCGATGTTTTGAAAGATTTCGAACCGCAGCTCCTTTCCTTTGTCGAGGGCAAATATCCCGATATTTTCACCGACATCAAGGAAAAGAAAGAAATCAATCCGGAGCTGGAGGAACGGATGAAAAAGGCCGTGGGCGAATTCAAGACCCAGTTCCAAGCCGGTTTAAAATAAGCCTTCCGCGGTCGGGTTTCAGCCCCCGGGCGGGCCCGACTGCGGAACCCAAACGAACCAAGCGGATAAAGAGAGTCTAGACTATGGCTACGCTTCGCGATATCAGAAGAAAAATCGGGGCGGTCAAAAAGACCCAGCAGATCACCAAGGCCATGAACATGGTGGCGGCGTCCAAGCTGCGCGGCGCCCAGATGCGCATGGAGAATTTTCGCCCCTATGCCTCCAAGTTTCTGGAGGTCATCAATAATCTGTCCTCCCGGATCGATCCCGAATCCTTTCCCTTGATGGCCCAGCGGCCGGTGAAGAAAGTGGAACTCATCAGTTTGACCTCCGACCGCGGGCTCTGCGGCAGCTTCAACGTCAACCTGATCAATACGGCCGAAAAATTCCTTAAGACTAAAGTGCAGGAACAGGTAGCGGTCAATCTGGTCACCGTGGGGAAGAAGGGTTCAGACTATTTCCGCCGCCGCAAGGCCGAGGTCCGCAAGGCCTATACCGACCTGTTCAACTCTTTCGATATGACTACGGCCGCCGGGATCGGTCAGGACTCCATGGAGAATTTTTTGCTGGGCAACGCCGACGAGGTCTATCTGCTCTACGGCCAGTTTATCAATATGGGCATTCAGCGTCCCGTGCTGCAAAAGCTGTTGCCCATTGCCCCCCCGGCGGGTGCGGAAGGGCCGGCCGGGGGCGGCCCGGACTACCTTTTTGAACCTTCCCCGGAGGCCATCTTTAACGAATTGTTGCCCCGCTATGTCAACGTCCAGATTTACCGGGGCCTGCTGGAGAACGCCGCCAGCGAGCAGGCGGCCCGGATGACGGCCATGGACAACGCCACCCGGAACTGTAAGGAACTGGTCAATTCCCTGACCTTGATTTATAACAAGGCCCGTCAAAGCGCCATCACCAAGGAACTGATGGATATCGTCGGCGGCGCCGAGGCCTTAAAGTAAGATCACTGACAAGGCATACCTTAAAGAGGAGGATTTAGATACATGGAAACCGGAAAAACCGAAGGAGCGACTGGCAAGATTACCCAGGTCATCGGCCCTGTTGTGGACGTCGAGTTCCCGGAAGGGAAGCTCCCCAACATCTTGAATGCCATCCGGATCACCAACCCGGCCATTGACGACCGGAAAGAAAACCTGGTGGTGGAAGCGGCCCAGCATTTGGGTGACAACGTGGTGCGGTGCATCGCCATGGACACCACCGACGGGTTGGTCCGCGACATGCCCTGCCGCGATACCGGATCGCCCATCCTGGTTCCGGTAGGCGCCCCGGGGTTGGGCCGCGTGATCAATGTGGTCGGCGACCCGGTGGACGGGCTGGGGGAGATCAAAGCCGAAAAGTATTATCCTATTCACCGCGCGGCCCCGACCTTCGTGGAGCAGGACACCTCCGTCAAGGTCCTGGAAACCGGCCTCAAGGTTATCGATTTGTTGGTCCCCTTTCCCCGCGGGGGCAAGATGGGGATGTTCGGCGGAGCCGGCGTGGGCAAGACCGTGGTCATGATGGAGATGGTTCACAACATCGCCATGCACCACGGCGGCATCTCGGTTTTCGCCGGGGTAGGAGAGCGGACCCGGGAAGGGAACGACCTCTACCTGGAAATGAAGCAGTCCGGCGTTCTTCCCAAGGCGGCCCTGATTTACGGCCAGATGACCGAGCCCCCCGGGGCCCGGGCCCGGATCGCCCTGACCGCCCTGACGGCAGCCGAATATTACCGGGATGAGGAAGGCCAGGACGTGCTCCTTTTCGTCGACAATATCTTCCGGTTTACCCAGGCCGGCTCCGAGGTTTCGGCCCTCTTAGGCCGTATTCCTTCGGCCGTCGGTTACCAGCCCACCCTGGGAACGGACCTGGGCGAACTCCAGGAACGGATTACCTCCACCACCAAGGGCTCCATCACCTCGGTGCAGTGCGTTTACGTGCCGGCCGACGACTTGACCGACCCGGCCCCGGCCACCACCTTCGCCCACTTGGACGGCACCGTGGTGCTTTCCCGGCAGATCGCCGAACTCGGCATCTATCCGGCCGTGGATCCGCTGGACTCCACCTCGCGGATCCTGGATCCCAACGTGCTGGGCCAGGAGCATTACTACGTGGCCCGGAACGTGCAGCAGATCCTCCAGAAGTACAAGGACCTCCAGGACATCATCGCCATTCTGGGCATGGACGAACTCTCCGACGATGACAAACTGGTCGTGGCCCGGGCCCGCCGGATTCAGCGCTTCCTCTCCCAGCCTTTCTTCGTGGCCGCCGAATTTACCGGCAAGGAAGGGAAGTTCGTCAAGGTGGAGGAGACCATCCGCGGTTTCAAGGAAATCATCGAAGGCAAGCACGATGACCTGCCGGAGCAGGCCTTCTACATGGTGGGCGGCATCGACGAAGCCGTGGAAAACGCCAAGCGGCTGGCGGCGGCCTAACCCCCGAAAAGGCGGTACCCATTATGGCTGAAAAAATCCAGTTAGAGGTAGTAACCCCCGATCGTCTGGTTTTGAGCGATTCCGTGGACATCGTCATGGCCATGGGCTCCCTCGGGGAATTCGGCATCCTGGCCAATCACGTGCCCTTTTTATCGCCGCTGACCGCCGGGGAACTGCGCTTCCGCAAGGACGGTAAGCTGGATTATCTGGCGGTGACCGGCGGTTTTGCGGAGGTTTCCCAAAACAAGGTCACCATCCTGGCCGAGGCGGCCGAGCGGGCCCGGGATATCGATGTCGACCGGGCCAAGCGGGCCAAGGAACGGGCCGAAAAGCGGCTGGCTCAAGCCAGGACGGAATCCATCAACTATGCCCGGGCGGAAGCGGCCTTGAGACGGGCCCTGCTGCGGTTAAAGGTGGGGGAAAAGGAACGCTAAGACCGGACTCCTTAAATAATCCAAAGTAAAAAAGGCAAGCCGGAAGGCTTGCCTTTTTTTATGGAGAGATCCCATGCCGCTCGAAAACCCTTTGGATCGCCTGACCAATTTCATTTTAAATTTTAATCAATAAAAACCACCTTTAAAGTTTCTTTCTTCTATGCTAACAATGAAACCCGTGCTCCTAAAACAACACCAAAATATCAGGAGGTAGATTCTATGAAAAGATTATTGAAAGCGGCAATATTAATAGGAATCCTGCTTTTATTAACCCAACTGGCCCTGGCCATCGAGATCGGCGAGGTTCCCTCCAAGGTGGACTTGAAAGATAAAATGGGCGGCCGGCTGGACGGCAAGGCCTGGAGCAGCGAGGAGCTCCGGGGAAAAGTCAGCGTCCTCTTTTATGTCGATCCGGATGAAAAGGACACCAACAACCCGGCCAGCGACGCCCTGAACAAGGAAAATTTCCCCACGGAAAAGTTTCAGTCGTACGGCGTTATCAACATGGCCGCCTCCTGGCTGCCTAATTTTGCCATTTCTTCGGCCCTGAAGGAAAAACAGGAGAAGTATCCCCGGACCATTTATGTCCGCGATTATAAAAAAGTCCTGGTTCACGCCTGGAAGATCGCCGACGACAGCAGCAATGTTCTGGCTTTCGATAAAAAGGGGAAGCTGATTTTCCGGAAAGACGGCAAGCTGAACCCGGAGGAGATCCAGAAACTGGTCAAGGCCGTTCGAGACAACCTGTAAGACCGGGAGGCCAGGGCCAAATCCGAACCAATCGGGTAGGGGAGGCTTCAGCCTCCCCAGGGCGACTGAGGTCACCCCTACCCTATTCAGCCGCATTATTAGGAGGACTCTATGAATTCGGAAGAATGGAACCCGGGCAAACTCCTGGGGTTGTCGGGAGGCTACTGGAATGCCTGTACCCTGCACGGGGCCGTCAAGCTGGGCGTCTTTACCCTGATCGGACGGGAGCGGTTGAGCGCCGAACAAGTTGCCGCCAGGCTGCCGGGGGATTTACGGGGCGTAACCATGCTGCTCAACGCCTTGGCGGCCTTGCACCTGTTGCGCAAGGAGGATGAGCGCTATGCCAATTCGGATTTCAGCACCGCCTTTTTAGGCAAAGAGTCCCCTCAGTACCTAGGTCACATTATCATGCACCATCATCACCTGGTCGAGCCCTGGTCCAAACTGGACCAGGGGGTGCTGACCGGTAAGCCGACCCGGTCCCGGCAGTCCTTCGATAAACCGGAGGTCCGGGAGGCCTTTTTAATGGGCATGTTCAACATCGCCATGGGCCAGGCCCCCCTGATCTCCACCGCAGTGGATCTTTCCGGCCGGCGGCACCTGCTGGATCTGGGAGGCGGTCCAGGAACCTACGCCATCCATTTTTGCCTTAAAAATCCGCAGCTCCGAGCAACGGTCTATGACCTGCCGACCACCCGCCCTTTTGCGGAATCTACCATCCTGCGGTTCGGGGTTTCCGAGCGCGCCACCTTTCAGGAGGGCGACTATCTGGAAGGTACTATCGCAGGGCGATACGATGCCGTCTGGCTCTCCCAAATCCTGCACGGCGAAGGGCCGGAGGAGGCCCAGCAGGTGATCCATAAAGCGGCCGCGGCCCTGGAACCGGGAGGGCTGATCCTGGTCCATGAATTTCTGTTAAACGACAATCTGGACGGTCCGCTGTTTCCCGCGCTCTTTTCCCTGAACATGCTGGTCAATACCGAAACGGGACAGTCCTATTCGGAGGGGCAGATCAAAGATATGCTGGCCCGGGCCGGAGCGCGGGACATCCGGCGCCTGCCGGTTCAGACCCCCAACGATTCCGGGATCATCCAAGGAACCATACCGGGATGATTTCGAAGCAGTCATTGCGAGGAGTGCAGCGACGAAGCAATCCCCCCCCAATCGACTAAGACGGTTACGGGGCTTGCTTCGATCCGCCTCAGGCGGATCTCGCCGTGACATTTTCACCTTGGTAGAATTCAACAGCCCTTGAGGAGGAGGATCATGAAAGTCGTGGCCTTCAATGGCAGTGCCCGGAAGAAAGGCAATACCACCATCCTGTTGAACCTGGTCTTGGAGGAACTGAAAAAAGAGGGGATCGTAACGGAACTGGTCCAATTGTCGGCCGGCCCCTTGCAGGGGTGCAGCGCCTGTTTTAAATGTTTCAAAAAGAAGAACGGGCGCTGCGCGGTCGAAAAGGACGCCCTGAACGACTATTTTCAGAAAATGCTTTCGGCCGATGGGATCCTGTTGGGGTCTCCCACCTATTTTGCAGACCTGACCGCTCAGATGAAGGCTCTGATCGAGCGTTGCGGCATGGTCAGTCGGGGCGGGGGCGATTTGCTGAAACGCAAGGTGGGTGCCGCGGTGGTGGTCGCCCGCCGGGCCGGGGCCATCCACGCCTTCAGCTCCATGAACTATTTTTTTCTCATCGGTCAGATGATCGTCCCGGGATCCAGCTATTGGAATGTGGCGGTCGGCCGGGAACCCGGAGAGGTCCATACGGACGAGGAAGGGATCCAGACCATGAAAACCCTGGGTCAAAACATGGCCTGGCTGCTAAAAAAAATCAATGCCTAGTGCCTAGTGCCCCGGCCCCAGGGGTACCCTCCGGGTTAAAGCCAGCAGCCAGCGATGGAGGGGCAGCATACCCTGAAAGGTTTCGAAACAGAGATCGATCAGTTCCGGGGTATACAGCTCCGGACGAATGGGCATTTCCCGCCCGGCGTACAACCCGTTATACAGCAGAAATTCGGCGTTGGGATGCCGGGAGTCGAACCCGGCCGGTGTTTTTTTATAGTGTTGCCCGCCCAAGGTATAGTTCGGTTGTCTGGTGGTTTCGGCTACCACCTCCCTTAGGGCCTTTCCATATTTCGGGTGGATTACCGACTGGCGGTAAATTTCCAGCAGGTCTTTGGGAAAGCAGTAAATCCCCGAGCCCAGCATCAACCGGCCGGGCTCCAGGTGAAGGTAAAAGCCGGAGCATTCCATCCGGGGCCGGGAGCCTTCCCAGAACCAGAGGGCCAGGTGGGTTTTGTACGGTGTTTTGTCAGGGCTGAAGCGGATGTCCCGGTTGAGGCGAAACAGGGACTGGTTGACCCGGGGATCGGCGACGATCCCGGGAGCGATTTTTTTCAGTCGCTCCCCCAGTTCCAGGACCAGGTCCCGGGCCGGGGTCAGGACGTAATCCTCGTATTCCCGGCGGTGCGCATCAAACCAGCGCTTGCTGTTGTCCTGGGCCAGGTTTTGAAAAAAAGTCAGCGTCTGCCGGGGGAACCCTTTAAAAACCGGGAAAGCCATAGAGAAAGCTCCTGAAGTCAGTCGTTGGGACTTTATCTTAGCCCATCGGATTAAAAAGTATATGGAAAAGTAACATGCCCGAGTTGATTCATGCAGCGATCTGGGTACTCTGCCTGGCCGGGATATTCCTTTCGCTGTTTGCCCTTTCCGGAATCTGGCTGGTGGTCGGGGCGGCCATCCTGGCCCTTTTTTTGCCAGCGCCACAGGCCGTGGGTATTTGGACTGTATTTTCTTTTTTGGCCCTGGCCGTACTGATGGAATTGCTGGAATGGCTGGCCGGCGCCTGGGGTGTCCATAAACGGGGCGGCTCGAGACTGGGTTCCCTGATGGCCCTCATCGGGGGGGTAGCGGGATTCTTTCTGGGTTTTTCTATCCCGATTCCCTTGATCGGAAATTTTGTCGGTATGCTCCTGCTGAGTTTCATGCTGGTTTTCCTGGTGGAACGGCAGCGTCTGGGTGAGGATAGTCAGGCGGCCTACATTGCCCTGGGGGCGGTGCTGGCCCGGGTGGTCATGGTGCTGGTGAAAACCGGGGCCGCGTTGGGGATGAGTTTCTGGCTGCTCTGGAAGGTATACGGATGAGACTTAGCCGGAGGACGGTTAAATCCGAAACCCGAAACAAATTCGAATGACCGAAATTTAAAAATTCAAAACGGAAAGCCGGTTGGATAGCCATGCCTCAGGTGATGTACCATAGCGGATTCATTTACAGCCTCGAAACCGCCTTGAAGATGCTGCTGGATTATCAGGTCGTTTTTCTCGGGGAGCAGCATCATTCGGCCGAGGCCCACAAGGCCGAGTTGGACCTGCTCACCGGGCTTTACAACCTGGATCCGGGTCTGGTATTGGCCCTGGAGATGTTCGAACGGGATGTGCAGGAGATCCTGAACGACTATCTGCAGGGAAAGATTTCCGAGGCTGAATTTTTAGAACGGTCTCGTCCCTGGCCCAACTATCCGAAAGATTACCGGCCCTTGATCGAATTTGCCCGGCTGAAAGGGATCCCGGTTGTGGCCGCCAATGTACCTCGCCGGGCGGCGGCTGCCGTGGCCCGGGCCAACCGGATTGCTCCCGAGGTCCTCGGCCCGGATGGACCGTATCTCCCGGAGCGACCCCCCTTTGATTCCCGGAAGTATTATCAGCTTTTCCAGGCCACGCTGGCGGATATGCCGGCCGGGGGACCCATGGGCCACGCCAAACCCCGGGCCCTCTACAAAGCCCAACTGGTGAAGGATGCCGTCATGGCCGCCGCGCTGGATTTTTTTCTGGATCGCCGCATCCTTTTCTGCTGCGGTCACTTTCACTCCGATTACCACCTGGGGATCCCCTATCAGCTCCGGAAGACCCATCCCGGGCTGAAAATCGCCGTGATCGCCATGGCCTCCGTAGTGGATGAAGTGCCCATGAATCGGTTGTCCCAACTGGCCGACTTTTTCTGGATCCCCGATGAATAGCGAGCGAGCGCGTCGGTTCTTATTGAGGAAATCCGCTGGGAAATTGCCGGGGAAGTGGCCGGAATCCCAAGACCCCTGCGTCTCCTGACCGATGCTGTTCAGTTCAACCGTCTTTCTGTTTCTTTTTCTTCCGCTGACGCTGGCTGGCTATTACCTCATCCCGGTCACCAAATTCCGCAATACCTTCCTGTTGACGGCGTCCCTTTTATTTTATGCCTGGGGGGAAATGGCCTACGTCCTGGTCATGGCGGCCTCCATCGTTTTGAATTATATTTTCGGCTGGGGAATGGAGCACCTCCGGGATAAAAAACCCTGGTCCAAATGTTTTTTCATTGCGGCCCTGGCGATCAACCTGGGGCTCCTGGTCACTTATAAGTATGCCAATTTTTTAGTAGAAAATTTTAATATCGGTTTGCAGGTCTGGGGGCTCGACCCGATTGATCTGGCTCCCGTTCATCTCCCCTTGGGAATTTCCTTTTTTACCTTTAAAGCCGTCACCTACGTGGTGGATGTCTATCGCCGGAAGGTTCCTTTCCAGAAGAATCCGCAGCAACTGGCCCTGTACATATCGCTGTTTCCCTATCAGGTGGCCGGTCCCATTGTTCGTTATCAGAAGTTGAACCGGCAATTGGACGACCGCTCCTGCTCTTGGGCGGATTTTTCCCAGGGGGCCGAACGTTTTATCATCGGGTTGGGTAAAAAAATGATCCTGGCCGATTCTTTCGGGAAACAGGTGGATTTGATTTTTTCCCTGCCCGCCAACCAATTGCCGGCGGATACGGCCTGGCTGGGGATCGTGCTCTACACCCTGCAGCTTTATTTTGATTTTTCCGGGTATTCGGATATGGCCATCGGCCTGGGAAAAATGTTCGGGTTTTCTTTTCCGGAAAATTTCAATTATCCTTATGTCGCCGCTTCCATCCGGGAGTTCTGGCGCCGTTGGCATATGACGCTTTCCGAATGGTTCCGGGAATACTTGTATATCCCCCTGGGAGGAAACCGAACCTCGCGCCCCCGGGTCTATTTCAATTTGTTGCTGGTTTTTTTCCTGTGCGGGTTGTGGCATGGAGCCAGTTGGAATTTCATCATCTGGGGGCTGTTCCATGGGACCTTCCTGATCCTGGAGCGTCTGGGACTGGAAAGCCTGCTGGCTAAGCTTTTTCGGCCGTTGCGGCACCTCTATGCCCTGTTGGTCATCATGAGCGGCTGGATTTTTTTCCGGTCGGAAACGCTGATCCAGGCCCTGGATTATTTCCGGGCCCTCTTGGGCTTCCCGGGTCCCGAGGCGGTCCGCAACCCGGCCGCCGGCTACCTTAATGTTGAATTGATCGTTTTGCTGGTCGTCGGGGTAGCGGCCAGCACCCCCTTCTGGACCTGGAAAGGTTTTCCGGCCGCAAACCGGTCGGGCCACCGCCCCTTAAAAAACAGCGCCCTGTACGAATGGGGCTCCGGTTTGCTCTACCCGGCTTTTTTGGGGGTGATCCTGCTGGCCTGCGCCATGCTGCTGGCCAACAAGTCCTATAGCCCTTTTATTTATTTCCGGTTTTAACCGAGCGGTTTCGGGAGATCATGGCCTTTAAAATCCGTCAGACGCTGATCGCCGTTTTCCTTCTTTTGTTTTTGTTTCTTCCTCCCCTGGCCGGCCTGCGGGCCGTGGTGGACTTGCCAGTATTAAATGAAAAAAGATTACGGGCCCCGCTGCCGGCGTGGACGTGGACCGCGGAGGGCCCGGCTACCTTTCCCAAACAATTTGAAGCTTATTACAACGATCATTTTGGATTTCGGGCTTCCCTGATCCGGGGCTTTAACTATGTGAAGGTCTTCTGGTTACACTCTTCTCCGACGGATATGGTCCTCTTAGGAAAAAACGGCTGGGTTTTTTACTGGAATGGCCTTGAACGGGATTCCTACCGTCGCCTGAAACCCTTTTCCCCGAAGGCAGACTTTTTTTGGCTTGGTTATCTGCGCCTGATGAAAGACTGGCTGGGCTCCCGAAACATCCATTGGTTCATCCTCATCGCTCCCAATAAAGGGACTGTTTATCCTGAATACATGCCGGCTAACATATACCGGGGGAAAGGTCCTTCCCACCTGGATCGCCTGGTGGCCCTGGCGGAGCAAGAGGGGGTGCCGCTGATAGATGTCCGGCAGGAATTGCTGGAGGTTAAAAAAGATAAAAAATTATTTTTCCGCTATGATACCCATTGGACGGATGCCGCGGCCTATATCGCCTATCGAAAATTGATGAAATCCCTGATCCCCTATTTTCCTAAAATCAAACCGATCCTGGAAGGCGACCTGGTAGTAAATCAAAAGTCATCAAGTCCCTGGAAAGATTTAGCCGGAATGTTGGGGCTACCGGAGCATTTCGCGGAGTCGGAGCAGCGGCTTGATTTTAATATCCCTCGAAAATTCAATTCTACTAATTTTGAAAACTTGCACTCCATGACGAATGACATTGCTTTCGAAACCTTCCGGAAAGACCTGCCCAACGCCGTCCTGTTTCGAGACTCCTTCGGCATCGCCCTGATTCCCTTCCTGGCCCAACATTTTAACAAATTCATCGTTACTGAAAAACAAGGACTCTTTCCGGAGATCGTTGACCGGGAACGCCCGCCCATCGTTATTATAGAAGTATTAGAACGTTTTTTAGAACAAGAGGACTTGTTTTTCCCGCTCATCCAGTGGATCCTTAAAAAAGGGTATGGCATCGACTGGATTTCGGCCGCCGATCTCCCCACCAAGGTCGGGATGAATAGGCCCGCTGCGGAATCATTTTGGGGCACGGTCAGAAAGGCCTCGCGGGGGAAGACCCCGGCGGGGACCCTCATGTTCGGACCCTATACCGAATTGAGTCCGGGGGAATATTGCGCCGTTTTCCGCCTACAAGCGAGCCGGGGCCCCCGGCAGGGCCCCTGGTTGAAAATTGACGTCAGTGCGGAGGATGGGAATAAAATATTAACGGAGAGAATTCTTACCGGCGCCGATTTTAAAAAGGCCGGCCCCTGGCAGACGTTCACGCTGTCGTTTACCGTCCAGCCCCATAAGCTGGAAAGGGTGGAGTACCGCGCGGAATATTTTGGGGGGGCCGATGTAATCCTGGAAGATGTACGGGTTATGCCGAGGGAAAAAATCGCTCTGTTTGATCGCTTTTTTCCTTTGGGCAAAAAATAACGGAGGACCCGATTATGCCCTTCATCAAGATCAAGGAGGCGAAGAGGAGGCAGCGAGTTCGGTTCATCGGGTTCATCCAGGCCCTTATTTCCCAAGAAACCAGGGATCTAATTTTACCAAGGGGTTTTTGCGCTTTTCCACGGGTAAAAAGGTTTTCATTCCCGGTTTAATTTCCGGGTCGTTTTTTTTACGGGATGGGTCCCCAGGACATAGGCCGCGTACTCGGTCGGACCGTCCAGGAATCGCTCAAAGATGGCCTCGTTGGCTTTGCGTTCCCGGTTATCCTTCCATTTGAGCCAGTTTTCGGGGCTCTGCCACATGGAGATGACCAGAATTTCCCGGGGGTCGTCGTGATTGATCAGGGTTTCACCGCTGATGTACCCCGGCTGCTCCAGGACCTCGGACCGCATTTTATTCAGCAAGGCGAAGGCCTCCCGGGTTTTTCCCTCCTTGATCCGGCGCTTGATCAAAACTTTGATGGCCATAAGCGTTCCTCCTGTTTCCGAAAAAGGGTTGAAAAAAAGGTTGCTGGCGCAAAAACCCCCGGAAGCCCAACCCTTTTCGGGTTGGAGCCCGCGGCTCGAGGTTTTGACCAGGGATCCAGGAAGAGGAGGAAAGGAGGGAAAGGAAATGGCCGACGCAGCCGTGATCGCCCGGTCTGATGGAAAATTATAACATGGGGGGAAAAGGCAAGCGAACATAAAAAGGATTCGAGGATGCAAGGGGCCGAGGGGTCGAGCGGCAAAATGATTTAAAGCATTGTTTTTTTTCCTCGAATCCTCGAATCCTCGAATCCTGAAACGATCGGCTGCCGTCGCCGGCCGTTTTACTCCCCCAGATAAGCCTTCTTGACCTGTTCATTGGAGGCCAGGGCGCCGGCCGGACCTTCGAGGACGATATGGCCGGTTTCCAGGACATAGGCCCGGTGGGCATATTTCAGGGCGATCCGGGCGTTCTGCTCCACCAGGAGGATGGTGGTTCCCTGCCGGTTGATTTCCTGCAGGACCCGGAAGAGATCGTACATCAGCAGGGGGGCCAGCCCCATGGAAGGCTCATCGAGCAACATCATCTTGCCGCCGGTCATCAGGGCCCGGGCCACGGCCAGCATCTGCTGCTCTCCGCCGCTCAGGGTATCGGCCATCTGGTTCTTCCGCTCTTCCAGTCGGGGGAAAAGCTCGAAAATCCTTCTGGCTTTTTGCTGCTGGTGCCGCGAATCCGGAACGCCGAAGGCGGCGATTTTCAGGTTTTCCCAGACCGTCAGGTTGCCGAAAATCCGGCGGCCTTCGGGGACCAGGGTCAGGCCCCAATGGTTGACCACCTGGTGGGGGGCGAGCCGGGTCAGGTCCTGTCCGTTGAAAACCAGGCGACCGGACAGGTAGATCGGCGCTTCCGGCGGGGGGAGGCGCATAATGCTCATCAGGGCGGTCGATTTGCCCGCGCCGTTGGCCCCGATCCGGGTGACGATTTCACCCTCCGCCACCCGAAGGGAGATCCCGTGGAGGGCCTCGATCGGTCCGTAGGCCACCTTCAGGTTTTCGATGGTGAGCAGCATCAATCGATCTCCCGGCCCAGATAGGCCTCGATCACCCGCGGATCCTTTTGAATCCGTTCCGGCGGGCCGTCGGCGATGACTTTTCCGAAGTCCAGGACCTGGATGAACTCGCAGAGCTTCATCACCACTTTCATTTCATGCTCGATGAGCCAGATCGTCAAGTGGAACTCTTTCCGGAGCCAGCGGATCAGGTCCACCAGGGCGCTTTTTTCCTGGAGGTTCATGCCGGCCGCCGGCTCGTCCAAAAGGAGCAGTTGGGGTTTAAGCATCAAGGCCCGGGCGATTTCCAGCTTGCGTTGCAGCCCGTAAGGCAGATTTGCGGCCCGTTCGGCGGTCAGGTCGGCCAGACCCAAAAGATCCAGCAGCTCGAAGGCGCGGCGGTCGATGGCGGTTTCTGCCCGGTGGTAGCGTTTGGTCTGCAGCAGCGTATCCAGCAGGCCGTACCCCAAGTGGTAATGGTTCCCGAGGCGGACGTTGTCCAATACCGTCAGCTCGGGCCAGAGGCGGATATTCTGAAAGGTCCGGGCAATCCCGGCCGCCGCCACCCGGCTGGGGGGCAGGCCGTCCAAGGTCCGGCCTGCCAGGCGCATGGTCCCAGCGCTCGGACGGTAAATCCCGCAGACCAGATTGAAAACCGTGGTCTTGCCGGCCCCGTTGGGCCCGATGAGCCCCACCAGTTCTCCGCCCTCCAGGGTCAGCTCGAAATGATCGACCGCGGTCAAGCCGCCGAAGGCATGGGTCAGGCCTTTGATTTCAAACAGGGACATGCCCTTTTTCCTCTTTCGACCGGAAAAAACGGCGCAGCCAAGGCAGGGCCTCCGTCAGTTCCCGGTGCCCCAGCAGCCCCTCGGGGCGGAACAGCATCAGGAAAAAAAGGAGCAGCGGGACGATGACCCATTTGAAAAGCTCCAGGGGCCGCAGCACTTCCAGGATCAGGGTAAACAGAATGGCGCTCAGGACCGAGCCGCTCAGGGAGCCCATGCCCCCCAGGTAGACCATAACCATGGCCTCGGTGGATTTCATGATGGTGAAGCTGCCGGGATTGATGTAGCCCAGCACGTGGGCAAACAGACCACCGGCCAGCCCGGCCAGGCCCGAGGAAAGCATAAAGGCGATCATCTTCACCTTGCGGGTGTTGATGCCCATGATCTCGGAGGCGATCTCGTCCTCCCGGATGGCGATGACCCCCTTGCCGTAGGTGGAGCCGATAAAGCGCTGGATCACCAGGATGGCCAATCCCGTAAACAGGCCGATCCAGATCAGCATCCAGGGTACCGGCAGAACTTCCTCCATCCCGCCCACCACCCGGCTCATGCCCATGAAGCCCCGGGCTCCGCCGATAACCTGGATGTTTTCGATGGCGCTCTTGATGATATAGTTGGCCGCCAGGGTGATGATGGCCAGGTAATCCCCCCGGGTGCGAAAAGAAGGGAAGGCGAACATCAGGCCGGCCAGGGCGGCGGCCAGACCGCCCACCAGGAGCAGCACCGGGAACATGAGAATGGCCCAGGGGGAAGTCAGCAGGGCCGAACCGAAAACCGAACCGTCGGTGAAAAACCAGACCGTGAGGATGGAGGTGACGTAGGCCCCCACGGCCATAAAACCGGCGTGGCCGCAGGAGAACTCGCCCATGTAGCCGTTGATCAGGTTCAGGCTGGCGGACATGATGACGTTGATGCCCATGAACATGATCACCAGTTGGGTGTAAGAATCCAGCCAACCGCCCCAGGAGGCGCCCGTCACCAACAGGAAAAGAAGCAGGGCCCAGAGCAGAGGGGGAAAGCGATGCATGGCCGCTTAAACCTTGGTCCGCCGGGCCAGACCGAAGAGCCCGGTAGGTCGAAAGGTGAGGATGATCATCAGGATGCCGAAGCCGATCAGGTCCCGATAGGTGGAGGGGAAAAAGGTGGCGGCGAAGATTTCCACGAAACCGAGCAGAAACCCGCCCACAAAGGCCCCGCGGATATCCCCGATCCCCCCGACCACGGCTGCGATGAAGGCCTTCCAGCCGATCAGAGCTCCCATGTACGGTTCCAGGACCGGGTAGGACAGGGCGAACAGGACTCCGGCCAGGGCGGCCAGGGAGGAGCCCAGGGCGAAGGTCACCACGATGACCGTATCCACCGGTATGCCCATCAGGGGGACGGCCACCCGGTCATAGGAAATGGCCCGCATGGCCAACCCCCATTTGGTCCGGCGGACCACGATCTGGAGAAACAGAAAAACCAGCAGGGTGGCGGCGATGACGATGACCTTGAGGTTGGTGAAGGTGGTGTCCCCCCAGTGATAGATGGTTTTGGGGATCAGCTCTGGAAAGTTTTTCCGGCTGGCCCCCAGCAGGGCCAGGTTGCCGTTTTCCAGGATCAGCCCCACCATGAGGGCGGTGATGACCACGTAAAGACGATTAACCCCCCGGCGGCGCAGCGGGCGGTAGGCGACGCGCTCGATGGTGACACCCACCGCGGCCGTGAGGGCCATGGTCAGGAAGAGGGTCAGGAAAAAGATCATCTCCGGGGACAAGGCCCAGGGCAGCTTCATAGCCAGGGTCCCCAGCAGGAAGGCGGAGATGAAAAAGGCGAAATAGGCCCCGACCATGAAGATGTCGCCGTGGGCGAAGTTGATCAACAGCAACACCCCGTAGACCATGGAATAGCCCAGGGCGATGAGGGCGTAGAAGCTCCCCCACTGGAGGGCGTTGATCAGGTTTTGCAGAAAGAGGGCTAGGGTCAAAGGGAAATTCCTGTGGTTTTTTTCACCGCAGAGGCACAGAGGATGCAGAGAAATTTGTTTTTTCTTTGGCGGGATCCCGCCTGCGGCGGGACGCCAAAGAAAAAGCAATCTGTCGCTTCGTGAATATTCGTTTTACCAAGGGGCTGCAAGCAGACCGTTTTCAGAAATCGGCATCTCCCGATTTCTGAAAAATGATTCTCTGCGCTCTCAGCGTCTCTGCGGTGAATGATCTTTTTAAGGACACACGGACTTGTAGAACTGGAAGCTGCCGTCCGGACCGATTTTGACCACCACTGCGCACTTGACCGGATCGCCGCTTTTGCCGGTGAAGGTCATTTTGCCGGTGATGCCGTTAAAGTCGCGGATTTTGGCCAGTTGGTCCCGAACGGCCTGCCGGTCCTTAACCAGGTTTCCGGTCAACCCTTTGGTGTTCTGAACGGCCTGGAGGAGCAGGCCGATGGCGTCCCAGGTCAGGGCGGCTACGTCGTCGGGCTCGTACCCGTATTTGGCCTTGTAGCTGTCGATGAATTCCTTGGTGGCCCCTTTGGCGCCGGCGGCCGCGTAGTGGGCGCTGAAATAGAGCCCCTTGCAGTCGTTGCCGCAGAGCTTCATCAGTTCGGCCGAACCCCAGGAATCGCTGCCCAGGATGGGCTTCTTCCAGCCCAGTTCATGGGCCTGTTTGACGATCAGGGGCACTTCGTCGTAATACTGGGGGGTGAACAGGACATCAGCCTTGGAGGCGATGATTTTCGTCAATTGGGCGCTGAAGTCCCGGTCCTTGGTGGTGAAGGTTTCAAAGGCCACGACGGAACCCGGGCCGTTGATTTTCTGAAAGGCCCCCTTGAAAAATTCGGCCAGTCCCTTGGGGTAGTCGCTGGCGATATCATAGAGGACCGCGGCCTTCTTGGCCTTCAATTCCTGGGTGGCGAACTTGGCCAGGACCGGGCCCTGGAAGTCGTCCAGGAAGCAGGCCCGAAAGACCCAGGGACGGTTCAGGGTCGCCTTGGGGTTGGTGGACCAGGGCGTGATCATCACCGTTTTATTGGCATCGGCCACTTCCCCGGCCGGGACGGCCTGTTTGCTGGACTGGGGGCCGATCAGGGCCAGGACCTTGTCCTGGGAGATGAGCTTCAGGGCTGTGGCGGTGGCCGATTCGGCCTTGGCCTCGTTGTCCTGGTAGACGAATTCCAGCTTGTAGGTCTTGGCGCCCACCTTGAGCCCGCCGGCCTTGTTGATCCGCTCTTTCAGCATCTCCCCGGCATACTTGGAGCCCTCGCCCACCTTGGGGATGTCCCCGGTGAGGGGTATGTTGAAACCGATCTTGATGACGTCGGCGGCCGACCCGATCGCCGTCCAGCATAGGAGTACCGCACCGATCAGCAACGCTGAAAAAGCCCTGTTTTTCATGCTCCCCTTCCCCCTTTGGAAATGAATTGGACTGCTTTTGAAGGGATTAATGTATTGAAAAGCGTTGCGGCCGTCAAGCAGGAAAAAAGGAGGGAAAGCCCGACGCTTGGGGAAGGGAAGGAGGACCCTTATTCTCTCCTTGCTTTAGAAATGACCCTAAGTAAGAATATTACGAGTAAGAATAAGAAAGGGTTTTTATGAGGAGCGAAGTTGAAGGTTATTGGCCCAGACCGTTGGAAAATGGTCCCATATGATGACCATTTTCGCCTAAAATGGAAAGTTATGATTTAAAATTGGCCAGAAGAAGACGGAATTGGTCATACACGTCTCTCCGGTGGCCGACATGAAAGACCTGGATAATCTTAGAGTCGTCGTCAACAGAGTAGATGATCCGAAATCTCTTAGGTTTATAGGATTTAAATTCGGCGAGCTCATCCTGTAAATCATCTCCGGCATACGGATCTTGTCGGAGTTCGTCCAAGGCCTCTCGAATGATCCGCTTGTGGTTGGGATGCAGCCGGGAGATACATTGCGCCGCCTCTGGGGTGAAGCGAACGCTGATTTTTTTCACTCTTCGAAGACCTCATCGAATGCGATCCATTGTCCCCGATTAGCCTCCCGGATGGATTTCCGCAGGGATTTCATGGCTATTTCATCAGAAAGAATGTCGATGGTTTCGATGAGTCCTTGAAATTTCCGCATGCTAATCAAAACCGCCTCCGGGACTCCGTTTTTCGTAATGGCGAAGGCATCGTCCGAGTCTGCGAGTTTTCGGATTAAATTGAGCAGATCGCTTTTAGCTTTCGTGACGGGAATGTACTCCTGGATCAACTGCATTTTCTTATTCCTTATTATTTTTTATGACCATTATACTGACCATTAAAAAATTATCAAAGGAATATATTTTCGCTCCTGATCGAAAAATTTACTGCAAATTTTAAGATCGAATCCGATGGCTATCTTTTTTGCAGACCGAAGGCATATTCTTTACGATAACCGCTGGTCAGGTTGTCGATTACCAGGTGGATGATGCCCTTTCGGTCATAGGTGTAGGTTTCGCGGATTTGCTGGGCGGCCAGGGTCGGGTTTTTCTCCAGGGGGACCCGGGCCAGGTCCGGCTCCTGCCGCAATCGGGGATCATAGGGGAAATAGACATCGTCCCAGACGAACAGGTCGCCCCGGGGCTCCCCTTCCGCGGACAGGGCGCTGCATTCCAGAAAGCGCAGGTGGCCGATGTTGTGCGCCGGCCGGTAGCTACGGACCACCTCTTTAGCCGATCCCTCGGAACCCAGATCCCGGTCCTGGAAAAATATGGGATCGAATACTTTTTCCTTTCCTTCCTCCCGCTCCCGCCAGAGACCGAAATAACGGGAGACCGTTTCCCGGATTCGAACCCGGGCCTGGGGGTCGGCGGCGACGGCCAGGCCGATGGCCGTGGCGGCTTGGGGATAGGGGGAGATCCGGACTTTGCGGGCGAAGAGTTCCCGCAACCGGCGGGATACGGGGGGGAAGGCCACCGAACCTCCCACCAGATAGACCGCGGCGAAGTTCTGACCATCCTCGGGATCGATAGCGAATTGCTGGAGGTCATTCATGACCTGCTGAACGGTATTCAGGCTCCGTTCGATCAGCGGCCCACAGCGTTCGTAGATCTCTTTGGTTCCCAGGATAACGGACCGCTCCACTTCCTCCGCCAGGGCCAGATCCAGCAGCATCTTCTGCGTGTTGGGTTTCAGGCCTTCCTTGCGCTCCCGGCATTCCTCCAGTAGTTGGGTTTCCGCCCCCGGGGGCAATTCCTCCCGGCGGAGATCTATTTCTTCCAGGGCCTTTTCCAGGATGACCTGGTCGAAATCGTCTCCGCCGAGCCGGGAGATCCCCCGGTGGGCGATCACGTCAAAACGGTTGCAGGCAAACCCGACCACCGAGGTGTCGAAGGTTCCGCCGCCTAGGTCATAGACCACCAGGTATTTTTTGGGGCTCTTGGGCCCGAGGTCTTTCAAATAGCGGTGGACGAATTCCACCGCCGCGGCCGAAGGTTCGTTCAGCAACCCCCGGACCCGAAATCCCGCCCGGCGGAAGGCCTCCAGGGTGAGGTAGCGCTGATTGCTCCCGGCATTGGCCGGGACCGCGGCCAGGATCTCCAGAGGGCGGGCTTTGGGCAGGTTCAGGGGACTATGACGGAGGATCATCTCCCGGACATGGCCCAGGAAAAGGGAGACCAGCTCCAGGGCCGGAAGGGAAAAATCAGGGGCGATTTCAATCGGATCGTCCGGCCGGGCCCGGCCGATCAGCCGCTTCAGGGAGCGCAGGACATAAACCTCCGAATCCTGGAGCCGCCGGGCCGCCTCCCAGCCGAAAAAAAGGCGGCCTTTTTCCACGGCCGCCAGGGTCGGGATGTATTCCTTGACCTCGTCTGCGATCGAAAAAGTGCAGATCGGATAATTGCCGTTCTCCACGGCCGCGACCACCGTGCGGGTGGTTCCGAAATCGATGCCGAGACGGACGGCTTTGGGTTTTTTGTTCATCTAAAATCCTGTTAATGGTCTGCTTGAGAAGGGCTTGATAAATAAGCTTACCACCACCTTGGATCGGGTGCCAATCAATAATTTCTCAACATTGTCCTAATAGATCGAGGCCTTTGGGTAGGGCGCCATCGCCGAGGGCGCCTCCTCCAGGCGGTTCCCCCGGGCTCCCTCGCCCCCAATGGGGGAGAGGGTAGGGGTGAGGGGGCCAAAAAATAGTTCAGGGAGACCTGAGTCCATTTTTCGTATGGAGAGGGTTTATCCCCCTCCGACCATAGCCACTCCGGGCGCAGGCAATAATATATTTGTCCTGACCATGACTACCAAGGTTGTCACTCCGGTCCCGCTTTTATAGCGGGATAAGTCGGGGTCCAGGGCAGTGCGCCGTTGATTGAGATCCCGTGATGCTTCCGGCCGTTTTCATCGTTGGCGTTGCCGTTGAAGGGATAGAAGGCAACGCGGTTGGAGGATAGGTCAACGATTTATCGGATAATTATTGAGTTACAATTATTGTTGGGCAGGTGCCTTTCGTAGGGGCGGATTTAACCCCCACCCGCTCCGAACACGGGCCTCCCCCGCAGAAACGCAGCCAAGCGGGTTTCTCCGCCCGTGAGTACCCCAAGCGAAGTTTCCCCATAGCCTGCTTCCAGCCCTCGCCAAACTTATCCGCTCCCTTTTTACAAGGAATTATGGGCTGATCAGATTACGACTAGACCTATCCGCTCCAATGATTGACAGCCCCGAAAATTTGTGCTATTTTTTGGCTATCCACTTAATTTTCCATTAATTTTTTCCGCCTAACCTCAGCTTTGGGAGGATAAAAAGACCGAAAAGGCCCTGCCTCATCATTAAAACGCAGGGCCTTTTTATTGAAGGAAGAAGATTTGACTACTGAAAAAATCACCCTCGCCCAACTCGAAAACTTTCTTTTTAAATCAGCCGATATTCTTCGAGGGAAGATGGATGCCTCGGAGTTCAAAGAATTCATCTTCGGCATGCTGTTTCTCAAGCGTCTGTCGGATGAATTCGACCGCAAACGGGAGCAACTCCGTAAAAAAGACTTCGAACATCTCAAGGATCAGCCGGACCTGGTCAGGGAATTATTGGAGGACAAGACCTCCTACGGCGAGACCTTTTTCGTTCCCGTACGCGCTCGTTGGCATGAACCCTGGATCGATCCGAACGGCGATCCGGTCCCGGCACTGAAGGATCTCAAACACGACATCGGCAACATGCTCAACAAGGCCATTGCTGCCGTGGAAGAGGAAAACGACGCCCTGGCCGGGGTGCTGAAGAACAATATCGATTTCAACGCCGTCAAAGGAAAAACCAAGATCCCGGACCAGAAGTGGAAGGACCTGCTGGACCACTTCAATCAGCCCCAGTTTGTGCTGGTCAATGACAATTTCGAGTTTCCCGACCTGCTGGGTGCAGCCTACGAATACCTGATCAAGTTCTTTGCCGATAGCGCGGGCAAGAAGGGCGGCGAGTTCTATACGCCTGCCGAGGTGGTGCGCTTGCTGGTCCAACTCACCAAGCCAGAAGCGGGCAACACCGTTTACGACCCCACCGTCGGTTCCGGCGGTTTCCTTATTCAGTCCCATCAATATGTGGAGGAGCAGGGGCAGGACCCGAACGACCTCGCCCTCTACGGTCAGGATTCCAACGGCACGGTCTGGTCGATCTGCAACATGAATATGATCCTCCATAATATCACCCGTTTCACCATCGAAAACGGCGATACCCTGGAAGACCCGCTGATCCTGGAAAACGGCCAGATCCGCAAATTCGACCGCGTGCTGGCCAATCCGCCTTTCTCCCAGAACTACAGCCGGGCGACCCTGAAATTCCCCAGCCGTTTTCGCGAATGGTGCCCCGAGACCGGCAAAAAGGCCGATCTCATGTTCGTTCAGCACATGCTGGCCAGCCTCAAGCCCCGGGGCCACATGGCTACTATCATGCCCCATGGTGTGCTCTTTCGCGGGGGGAAAGAAAAGCTGATACGGGAGATTTTCATCAACGACGACGTGATCGAGGCCATCATCAGCCTGCCGCCCGGCCTCTTTTACGGCACGGGTATCCCGGCCTGCGTGATCGAGGCCAATAAGAGCAAACCCGAAACCCTGAAAGACAAGGTGCTCTTTATCAATGCCGACCGGGAATATGCCGAAGGCAAGGCCCAGAATAAGCTGCGTCCCGAGGACATTGAAAAGATCGACTTCGTCTTCACTCACAAGCTGGAAATCCCGAAATACAGCCGACTGGTGGACAAGGCCGAGATTGTAGAGACCCACGACTACAACCTGAACATCCGCCGCTATGTGGATAACACCCCCGAGCCGGAACCGGAAGACGTCCAGGCCCATCTCATCGGCGGCATCCCCGAGGCCGAAGTGCAGGCCAAACAGGCCGATTTCGCCAAATTCGGGATCGATCAAGCCAGCATTTTCCAGGAAGATCGCCCTGGCTATCTCGCCTTCCGCCTGCCTACTCCCGGCCCCGCCTCGCCTGGGACCGCCGAGCCCCAGCTCGGCAATTCCGGGAAAGCAGCCATCAAGACCAAGCTTGAAGCCGATCCAAATGTCCAAATGACTCTAACTCTCCATCATGAAGCCTTGGAGGCCTGGTGGGCCGTGGCCCGCCACGATTTTTCCGGGCTGCATAACGGGAAAAAGATGCCGGAAGTCCGCCACGAGTTGCTGACTACCATTAAGACCAGGCTCATTCCCCTGAACGTCCTCGATGAGTTCAAGAGCGCCGGGGTCTTTGTAAACTGGTGGCAGCAGATCCGTTATGACCTGAAGACCATCATCGCCACCGGCTGGCACCACAGCCTTATTCCGGACGACTACCTCATTGCCGAGTTCTTTCAGGCCGAAGCCGACGAGATCGAAGCGATAGAGGGCCGGATCAGTGAGGCCCAAAGCGAGCTGGCCGAGGCCGTGGAGACCGCCCAAGAAGTGGCTGCCTATGAGCCGGAAGAGGACGAAAGCGTCACCGCCGCCGTCATCAAGAAAGCCCTCAAGGACCTGATCGACGATTTCAAACTGGAAGCTTCCTCCCCGGGACCGCCGAGCACCAGCTCGGCCGGAAAAGAATTGGCCCTTCTTAAAGCACAAGAGGCAGCCATCGAAACGCTCGAAAGACGCCTCAAGGGCTTCAAAGCCGATCTGAAAATCAAAACCAACGAGTTGGAACTCAAGCTCCAACTCAAACGCCTTGGCGGGGATGAGTTCAGGGCCGAGAACCATGACTTGATCCGCCAGGTAGACGCCCAACTGAATAACCTTGATAACAACAACAAAGACGATAAGAAGAAAATCACCGCCCTGAATAAGGACAAAGCAGCCCTGCAAGCCCGCCTAGCCAGGACCGACGGCATCCTCGCGGCCATCGGCGGCCAACTGACCGAGGAGGAAGCCCGCCGACTCATCCTGAAAAAGCTCTACGATCTTGCCCGCAACGAGCTGACCCGCTACCTCAATGCTGAAAAGCGCAGCCTCATCGCCGTGGTAGAAAATCTCTGGGACAAATACGCCGTCTCCAGCCGTGAACTGGAGCAGGAACGGGCCAAAACTCTCCGGAAGCTCGACGGCTTTCTCGAAACCCTTGGTTATCTTGGAGAAAGCGCGAAGAATACAAGGAGCATCGAAGGTTAGCGATGAAAGAAAGTGAAGCCGTTGAATTGAAGAGAAGTTTGGCTGATCTGAAGGATGGGCTGATCTCCATCGCCGCTATCCTTAATAAGCATGGCGCCGGCGAGCTGTGGTTTGGCGTAAAGAATACCGGAGCCGCGGTCGGCCTGGACGTGACCGAGAAAACGCTGCGCGATCTCTCACAAGCCGTTGCAGCACACATTGAGCCGAAAATATTCCCGCACATTTCCCTGGAAACCCTAACGGGAAAACCCTGCGTCAAAGTAGCCTTCACCGGAAAAGAAAGGCCTTATTTTGCCTATGGCCGGGCTTACATGCGTGTGGCTGATGAAGACCGGCAAATAAGTGCCAAAGAGCTTGAAAGCATGATCCTTGCCAAGAACCGCGAGGCAATCCGCTGGGATAACCAGCCCTGTAAAATCGCAAGCAAGGACCTCAATGAAAGGAAAATAAGAGATTTCGTGAAACGGGCCGGTCTGGTCTGGGACAACGTCACCAATGTGCTTTAAAAACTGGGCCTTATTCAGGATGGCCAAATACTCAATGCCGCCCCCCTCTTTTTCGCCAAAAAGCCAACACTACAATTGCGTTGTGCCGTTTTTGCCTCCACCGACACGACGACCATCATTGACCGCCACGATTTTACCGGGACCCTTCTGGAGCTTATCGAAGAAGCGCAAAAATACATTCTCAAAAACATTCACATCGGCATGAGACTGGACGGCCTCTACCGTGTGGATGTGCCCGAAATATCGGTGGCGGCCATGCGCGAGGCGATTATCAACGCCTTTTGTCATCGTGATTATCGTGACCCGGACTATGTGCAGATAGCCATTTTTAAAAACCGCGTTGAAATCCGTAATCCCGGTGAGCTTTATGGCGGGTTGACCATCGCCAAGATACGCAAAGGCAATGTCTCCAGACGACGGAATCCCCTTATCGCCGATTTGCTGCGCCGCATCCAGATGGTCGAGACCTGGGGACGGGGCATGCGCCTCATTCTTGCTGAGGAACCGACCGTACAATTCAGCGAGGTGGCCCAGATTTTTATTGCCGCTTTTAACAGGCCCTCTTATGCCGAGTCGGGCAGAGCTATCGATAAAACTATCGTTAAAGGCACCAGACCGGCCCAAGAAACACCCAAGAAACACCCAAGAAACACCAAAGAAATGATCATAGAGGCTATCCGGATACGGCCTGAAATAACCATGAGAGAGATTGCCACTCAATTGGATTTGACAATCGACAGTATTCGACATCACATGCGAATGCTTCAGAATGCCGGTGTTATCCGTCACCTGGGATCGACCAAGGCCGGGCGGTGGGAGGTGAAAGGATGAGGGACGAACTCGTCTGGGCTATCCGCGGACACTTTACCGGGGTAGTCCCCGGGGAAGTACAGAGACTCCGGACGATGACCATTCCCGGCAAGCCCAAAGAAATACCGGCTTGCCCCAAAGAGCGCAACCTCATTGCGAAACAGGCGAAGGAGGTGGGGGGTCGATGAAAAGTAAGACAAACCCCAGATGGGATGGATGACCTTGTCAAGTCGATAGGAGAACTCGTAAAAACACGAAATCAGATCGCTCGCCGAGCCGAGCAGCAATATACGTTGGAAGTCGAAGCCCTCCTGAAGGCTCAAAGCCGCGAGCCCCGGCGCATCGAACACTTGCTTGGCGGCATGCTTGATTTTTGTTTTGATTCTGAGATGTTGCGTTTGTACAAAAAACTCTGCCGTTATTATTTCAAAATAGATCCGGAGGCGACTGCTTCCTATGTCTATGCCTATCGGGA
Source organism: Deltaproteobacteria bacterium (assembly GCA_016219065.1). Lineage (GTDB taxonomy): Bacteria > Desulfobacterota > RBG-13-43-22 > RBG-13-43-22 > RBG-13-43-22 > JACRCK01. The sequence continues at coordinate 526 of JACRCK010000065.1, read as the reverse complement.
CATGTGGGATGAAGAAGGGGAAAGGTAGGAAGGGTGAGATGAAGGCTGTGGAAGGGTGGATTCCAAAGCAGTTTGATGAAATAGGGACAATTTTTTCTGGATCGACCCCCTCGACATCAGTTCATACATTTTGGGGTGGCGAGATTGTATGGGTGACGCCCAATGATCTGAGCAAGTTGAATACACCTTACCTAAGTGAATCTGATAAACGCATTACTTCGAAAGGTCTCGACGGATGTTCCACTCATCTACTTCCAGCCGGTTCAATCATCATATCGTCCCGCGCGCCCATTGGGTATGTCGCGATTTCCACGGTTGAATTTTGTACGAATCAAGGGTGCAAAAGTATACAACTTAAAGACAGCTTCAACCCAGAATTTACCTACTGTCATCACCGCTTAGAATCCCTACCATTTACTTCGGGCAAGAAGTAGGCCAGTGATAGCGGCATAGAAACCGGCCAAGGGCCTATTTTCTTCTATTTTCTTTCAAGAAACTTCATTATTTTCTAATCTTCTTCGATTTC
>JACRCK010000008.1 GCA_016219065.1 Deltaproteobacteria bacterium | reverse complement strand
CTCTTCGCGGATGGACTCGCCCAGCTCGGGATCGATGGCGGAGGCGGTCCGCGAGATGCCGGCATAGGCCATGGTGATGGGGTCGATCCCAACCCCCGCGTCGATGGCTCGGCCGAGCGTGTTTTTGGCGGTCCAGCGGACGGCGTCTCCCAGAAACTTGCCGGCTCCTCCGATGAAGTCCGTGGCGCCGTGATACGCATCTTGCAGCCAGTTGTCGTCGGCGCGTCCGATGTCCTCGAGTCGCTCGGCGATCTCGGGGTTCTTGGAGAGGGCGTCCAGCGAGCCTTCCATCTGGCGGGCCAGCGCCGGATTTTTCTGGACGGCCCGGGCGATCTGGTCCTGGAAGTCCCCGACACCGTCCTGGATGCCGTCGTCTCCCTTGCGGTCCGCCATGCTCTGGTCAAACAGGCCGTCCACCATCTGGTCGGAGAAGCCCTGCAGCTTGCCTTTCGCGCGGGCCAGGGGATCGCTTGCGTCCGGCGGCTTCCCGGGCGCGTTCACGTGTCGATCGAGCAGGAACTGGTACGCCCGGTCCGTCGGCAGGTCTTCGAGTTTTTCGGCGCGGTTCACGGAGCGGACGACGGTGCCGCGGATGGCCTCGCTGGCGGCCGGGTCATCCTGGTAGGACTCGCTGGCCTGCGCCAGCGCCAGGCGCCCGCCGTCCGACCACGCCTCCAGATCGGGGTGCTCTTTCAAGTAGCTCTTCAGCGCCTGCGGATCCTCGCGCCATTGTCCGTAGAGCTCCCGGGCCTCGCGCGCGGACTGCGGATCCGCCGGCTTCTTCTCCGCTTCCCGGGCGCGCGGAACGTCGTCGTCCTCCTCCTCCGGAAACCACCGTTGGATAAAGTGGGTATCGTAGGCACCGGCTTGAAAATCGGGATCATCCAGGATCCGCCGGTGGAGCGGGAGGGTTGTCTTGATCGGTTCGATGCGGAATTCCTCCAGAGCCCGGCGCATGATCCGGACGGCGCCGGCACGGGTACGGTCATGGGCAATGAGTTTGGCGATCAGGGAATCGTAATAGATGGGCAGTTCGTAACCCTGGAAGAGATGGGTGTCCAGCCGGACCCCGAAGCCGCCGGGGGGTCGGAAAATCCGGATCACCCCCGGTGAGGGCAAAAAATTCTTTTCCGGGTCCTCGGCATTGATGCGGCATTCGATCGCCCAGCCCCGGGGCTGGATGTCCGCCTGGGAAAAGGTCAGGTTCGACCCGGCCGCCAGTTTGATCTGCTCCCGCACGAGATCGATGCCGGTGGTCATTTCCGTAACCGGGTGTTCCACCTGGATGCGGGCATTGATTTCCATAAAATAAAATCGTTCATTTCCGTCCAGCAAAAATTCCACGGTACCGGCATTACGGTAACCGACGACCTCGGCCGCCCGCACGGCCAGGGCGCCCAGGACCCCACGGAGTTCCGGCGTCAGCCGGGGAGAAGGGGATTCCTCGATCAGCTTCTGGTACCGGCGCTGGATGCTGCATTCCCGTTCACCCAGGTGGACGATCTTCCCCCGCTGGTCGCCCAGTATCTGGAACTCGATGTGCCGGGGCGCGGCCAGGTATTTTTCAATGTACAGCGCCTCGGCCCCGAAAGCCACCCGGGCCTCTCCCCGGGCCACGGGAAAATCCTCCCGCAGGGCGGCGGGGTCCGGACAGATACGGATGCCCCGACCGCCGCCTCCCCCCGAGGCTTTAAGCAGCACGGGGTAACCGACCTCGGCACCGATCCGGAGGGCCTCCGCAATCGTCCCTACTTCCCGGTCGCTTCCGGGGATCACGGGTATACCGGCCTCTTTCATAATCCTTTTGGCTTCGATCTTCTCCCCGGCCAGACGGAGATTGTCGGGAGAAGGACCGATAAAAACAAGACCTTCCGCAGCACAAGACCTGGCGAAGGCCTCGTTTTCAGCCAGGTAGCCATAGCCGGGATGGACGGCGTCCGCGCCGCTTTCCTTGGCCGCGGCGACAATCCGGTTGCTATTCAGGTAACTCCGGGCGCTGGGCGGAGGACCGATACAAATCTTTTCATCGGCCGCTGCCACCGGCAGTGACTGGGCATCAGCCTCCGAATAGACGGCCACGGTCCTGACCCCCAATTCCCGGCAGGCCCGGATGATTCGCAGAGCGATCTCTCCCCGGTTGGCGACCAGGATCTTGGAGAACATAAGCGGTCTCAGGAAACCTCGATGACCATGATCAGGTCACCGTCTTTCAAAGGGGTCTCGTTTTCCACCACGATTTTGATGACCTGGCCGTTTCCCGGGGACTTGACTTTCTGGAAGACCTTCATGGTCTCCAGCAGGCCCACCACCTGTTTCTTCTTGACCGCATTTCCCTCTGCGATGTAAGGCGGTTGATCCGGGGCCGGCCGGCGGTAAAAGACACCGGACATGGGAGCGCGGATTTCGATGGTTTTGGATTCGGGTTCCGGGTTCACGATAACGGTCTCCTTGAAAAAATTTGGTTGGTTGGTACTTCCGGCATCCCCCACCCCCTAACCCCCTCCCGTCAAGGGCGGGGGAACCTAAGCAGCTATAGTTAAAAACCAAAAAAGCTTGTGTATTTCTCCCCCTCCCCTGGCGGGAGGGGGCCGGGGGGTGGGGGGATTCGGCACTCACAAAAATACTTGTTACACTCACCGCACCGGCAATCCCAATATTCCCTTCGCCTCCGCCGGGCCGGCAATCTCCCGGCCCGCCTCCCGGACCACCCGAGCCAAGGCCTCGATCAACTCCCCGTTGTTGGCCGCTTTCTTCCCGTCCGGCAGGTAAAAGGTATCTTCCAGACCGGTCCGGACATTCCCCCCCAACTCCACGCACCGCCGGTGAAGGGGCCACACCTCCTGTCGTCCGATGGCGATTACCTGCCAGTGGGCGTTCGGGGGCATTTCCGGGGTCAACAGAGGGAGCCACTCCGGCTTGGCCGGCATGCCGCTGGCCACGCCCATGACCAGAGAGATATGGGCGGGACCGGAGAACATCCCGTGGCGCTGATACAACCCGACGCTCCGCACGATGCCGCTGTCGAAACATTCAAACTCCGGGACCACGCCATTCGCCTCCATCACCTGCAGAAACCGTTCGACCTTGTCCACCGGGTTGTCAAACAGGGTGGGCGGCCAGGCCCAGCTCCCGTCGCTCTTGAGCTTCAAATAATTGAGCGACCCGGCGTTGCAGGCCGCCATCTCCGGCTTGAATTTTTCCAGGCAGGCCGCCGGGGCGGAGATGTCCGGTCCCACCACGCCCGTGCTCATGCAGAGGATGATGTCCGGAACCCGGGCCTTGATGGCGGCTAAAATATTGCCGACCGTTTCCAGGTCCCAGGTAGGCAGGTGCCCCATTCCCGGCCCTTGATTCCGGAAATGCACATGCACGCTGGAAGCACCGGCGTCGTAAGCCTGCTGCGTCTGTTCGGCCATCTCCTCCGGAGTCACCGGAACGTTATGCACGGCCGGATTGGTCAATACGCCGGTCAGGGCGCAGGTAATTATAGTCCTCATAGCCATTCGACCTCCTTATTTTTCAGGGTAATCGAACTAACTCACTCCAAAATTAAATCCGAAATTCGAAGCACGAAATCCGAAACAAGCCCGAATGTCCAAAATTCAAATGCCCAAAACAAAAACGTTTAGCCTTCAGGGTTTCGGTCATTTGAATTTGTTTCGAATTTCGGATTTCGGATTTCGAATTTGCTCTTTCAGGTTGGTCCCGTCCCATGCCTCTTGGCCCGCCTGGGCAGTTCTTCCCGTTTATTCCTGGTCAACTCCAATCCTTCGATGATCTTTTTCCGGGTATCCCGGGGTTCGATGATTTCATCCACTACCTGGGCCGTCCAACTGCGGGCGGCCTCGAAGACGTCCACCTTCTCCCGGGAGCGGTTCAGGTAACCTTCGTAAGCCTCCACCTCGAGCCCCAGGTCCTGGATTTCCCTATAGTCCGCTGTGGAAGCCTCCACGGCCAGCCGCGCGATGGGCCAGGCCAAGCAGAGATCGACCCCCAAACCTTTAGAGACGCCCAGGAGGATGCCGCCCGCATCGCCATACGCCTCCCGCAGGATTACGCTGATTTTGGGGATGGTCGCCGTGGTATAGGCCTCCAGGACTTTGCCCACGTGTCTCAACAATCCCACAGCCTCCTGCTCCTCCCCCGGCACGACCGGCGGGGTATCCACCAGATTGACCAGGGGCAGGTTATAGGCATCCAGGACCTGTAGAAAACGGTAGTATTTGTCGCAGGAATTGATTTCCAGAATGCTGCCCGGTTCACCGGGGTTATTGGCCACCAGGCCCACCACGTGCCCGTCAAACCGGCAGAAACAGGTGATCAGATTCTTGGCGTATTCGTCTTTGATCTCCAGGTATTCGCCGTCGTCCACCAGGAGGCCGATCACCTCGTGCATATCGTAGACTCGCTGGGTGTCGGTGGGAACTACATCCATCAGCGCTGCGACTGGCCGGTCCCGAAGGTCGGCCGGCGCCGACCAGGGCGGCCGCTCCCGCCAGTTGGCCGGGAGGTAGCCCAGCAGGCGCCGCGTCAAGAGCAGCGTTTCCCGGTCGCTCGCGCCCACCAGATCGCAGGTTCCGCTGTAGATCATATGATAATCGGCTCCGCCGACGTCTTCGCCGATCTTCTCCGAAGTGGCGGCTGCGGTCATCCGGGGCCCACCCAGCCAGAGATGGGCCGTCCCCCGGCTCATGAGGAGAAAATCGCAGAGCGCCGGGCAATAGGCCTGGCCGGCGATGCAGGGGCCCATCAAAACATTGATCTGGGTAATCAAGCCGGAGTAGCGGGATTGGAGAGCGAACCACCAGTCGATGCCGGCCATGGGCACATCCCGGTATCCCAGGCGTCCCCCTGAAGAGTCCAGCAGCCAGACCATGGGCAACCCCCAGCGGGCGGCCAGCTCCATCAATTTGACGAACTTCAGCCCGTGTTGGGTCCCGATGGATCCTCCCAGGACCGTGAAGTCGCTGGCATAGACCGCTATCCGCCGGCCTGCTACCAGACCGGTTCCCACGACCGCCCCGTCGCCGGGGGCATCGAACTTCCGGCCGTCGATCCGGGACCCGGTGGTGTTGACCATTGAGCCCAGCTCACGAAACGTATCGGGATCCAGCAGGGTCTCGATCCGCTCCCGCGCAGTCAGCTTGCCCCGCTGGTGCTGGCGTTCGATGTGCTCCGCGCCGCCTCCGGTCAGATTTTTCTTTTGGATTTCCCTCAGCCGTTGAAGAGCTTGATCGTAACCTTCGCCCATGGAATCACCTTTAGGATCTATGGTTTCCTTTTTCCTTTGACCTTTAACCTGCATTTCAGGCCGGCTTAATAGACCGCTTCTTCAGTGGCAGTTCTTCCCGTTTTTGGCTTGTCAACCTCAGGGCCCGGGCGATCCGGGGCCGGGTATCCCGGGGGTCGATCACTTCATGGGTCGTGTAGTAGGAGGTCCAGGTTTTGGCCAGGTTCAGCACCGAGAACTGCTCCTGGAGAACCCCCAGATAGCGCTGGTAAACCTGATCGAAATTGCCCTGTTCTTTAGCCCGCGCCAGTTCTTTGTGAAACACGGCCTGAACCACGGTTTCCGGGCCGGTGGGGGCGAATTCCGCCGTGGGCCAGGTATAGACGAAATCCGGAAACATGCGGGAACAGCCCAGAACGATATTGGCGCCTCCGTAAGAACGTCGGAGAACGATGGTGATCTTCGGGCAGGTCAAATGGGCATAGGAATGGAGCAGCTTGGCCCCGTGGCGGATAACCCCCTGCCGCTCCCACCGGTCTCCGGGCGGAAAGGCGGTGGTGTCCACCAGGGTTACCAGGGGCAGGTTAAAGGCATCGAGAAAATTCATGAAGCGGTCGTATTTGTCCGAAGAATCCGGTTCCAGGATGCCGCTCAGCTCATCGGGATTGTTGGCCACGATGCCCGCCGTCAGCCCGCCGAACCGACCGAAGCCGATCACCAGGTGGTTGGCGAAGTCTTCCTTAAATTCCAGAAATTCACCACGGTCCACGATCTTTTCGATAACTTCATGGATGTCATAAGTGAATTTAGGATCGTCGGGCATGACTTCCAGGAGAGCTTCCTCCCGCCGCTCGGGATCATCCCCCGTATCTACCCAGGTGGGGTTTTCCCAACAGTTGGGGGGGATATAGGTGAGCAGCCTTTTGGTTTGCTCGATGGCGGCCTCGTCGCTCTCGGCGATCAGATCGCACTGGCCGCTCCGCTCCATATGGAATCCGGCCCGGCCCCCGTCTTTCGTTGACTTTTCGCCCCCCAACCAGAGGAAGGCCGTTTCCCGGCCCATGATCAAGAAATCGGAAAGCACCGGCAGGAAGGCCAGGACCCCGGTACAGGGCCCCAGCAACAGGGTGATCCGGGGGATGATCCCGGAAACCCGGCAGGTATTTTTCAGCAACTCCCCCAATCCGTTGAGACCGGAGTCCCCGTCCTTCAAGCTGATCCGCTCTCCGGCCGAGTCGATCAGCCCGACCAGGGGAACTCCCATCTGTCCGGCCATCTTGGTCAGGTCATTCAACTTCCAGACCGCCTGGTCGCCCAGCGAACCGGACATGACCGAAAAATCCAGGGCATAGACGGCCGTCGGCCGGCCTTGGATGTTGGCGAAGCCCATGACCACCCCGTCCCCCGGACTCGGCCGCTCCCGGCCGTCAAAAGGGGGGCGCCCGTCGCGCACCAGGGCCCCCAGTTCTTCGAAACTGCCCGGGTCCGTAAGGTGCCCGATCCGCTCCCGGACGGAGAGCTTACCCAGCGCCTGCTGTGCCTGCTGCCGTTCGGGTCCGCCTCCGGCCAGGTTTTCTTGAAGGAGTCGTTCGAGCTTGGCCAGATAGCCGTCCATCCATTGACCCATAGGTAACTCCTAGCTTTTTTCCAGGGAACTATTAGCTAAATCCGAAATTCGAAGCACGAAATCCGAAACAATTTCGAATGACCAAAATTCAAAACTCGAAACATTCCAAAGACCGTTTCATAGTGGGGGATCAGGGAGTTTGCTGTTTCGATCATTTGAATTTTGAAATTTTGTATTTGTTTCGAATTTCGAATTTCGGATTTCGGATTTGTTTTATCCGTAATTTTTCTCCACCTCGTCCGGGTTCAGGGCATCCCCTTCGATGTCCCGGGCCAGTCCTTCCCGCTGCTTGATTTCCTTGTAGTATTCATGCTGGACCAGCATGTTCATGACCTGGTTGGTCCCGGTCCAGATCATGGCCAGGCGGCTGTCGCGGAGCAGGCGCTCTACCGGATAAACCGTGGTGTAGCCGATGCCGCCCATGATCTGCATGGCGTTGTTGATGACCTGCCAGCCCGTTTCGGTGCCCACCTTTTTGGCCTCGGAAACCAGGCGCCGGCCGTCTTCACCGGCGTCCACCTTCTTGGCCGCCGTGTAGACCAGGGAGCAGGCGGCATCCAGCAGGGCTGCGGAATCGGCCACCATAAAATTGACGGCTTGAAATTTGTCGATTGTCTGTCCGAAGGCCTTCCGCCGGGTCGAATAGCGGGCCGCCACCTCCAAGGCCGCCCGGCCGGCGCCGACGCACCCGGCCCCGCTCAAGAGCCGTTCCGGGACCATCATCCGGTTGAAAATGGTGTAGGCGTCATGGAGTTCCCCCACCAGGTTTTCCTTAGGGACCCGTACGTTTTTAAAAACCAGGCGGCCGGTCCCCCCGCCGCGGGTACCCAGGAGCTGATAAATGTTCTGGACTTCCACACCGAAGGCCCGTTCCACGATAAAACAACTGATCGACCGGTGGGGCGGAGCCTGGGGGGCCGATTTGGCGTAGACCAGGAACCAGTCCGAATCCTGGGCGCCCACCACGAACCGCTTTTCCCCGTTTAATATGAAGTCGTCCCCCTCCTGGACCGCCGTAGTGGTAGCGCCGAAGAAATCGGAGCCGCCCCGGGGTTCGGTGAGGGCCTCGGCGCTGTAGAGTTTCCCGGCCAGGGTGGGGGCCAGGTATTTTTCCTTCTGTTCCCTGGTGCCGAACAGGTTGAGCGCCTCTCCGACGATGCTGGGCATGACGTAGGCGCAGGACAGGGAATTACCAAGCACGCCCACCTCCTCCACGGCCGCCACTTCGGCCGTCCAGTTCAGCCCCCGGCCGCCGAATTCCTTAGGAAACCGCGGCCCCAGCAGCTTGCGGGCCGCGGCCATTTCGAGGAAAGGACGCCCGGTCTCTATTTTGCTGGCATCCATGTCCCACAGCAACTGACTGGGGACGGTCTTGACAAAATCACGCACTTCATCGCGGAAGGCCTTTTCTTCCTCGTTCAGTAAAAAATCAAACATGCTTGGCTCCTTGATATGAAAAATTGTTGCTGGTTGCTAGTTACTGGTTGCTGGTTAAAAAACGATTAAATACTAATCAAAGATATTTTGAATTTTCTATTGATCCGAAGTACTTCCATTTGGAGTAATGGAGTGGTGGAGTATGGGAGTATTGCTTAAGACCATTACGCCAGCAATCCATTACTCCAATACGCCGGCTTTAGTTAGAGACAAATTCGCAGATTAAGCTGCGTAAAAATCTAAATAATCATTATGCCGGACTCGATAAGCCTGCCCCGGTCCCGCTATAAGAGCGGGATTAGCCGGGGGCATCCAGGGTCTTAGAAGCTACGCGAGGCCTGGATTCCGGATCGCGCTGCGCTTGTCCGGAATGACCACCTTGGACTTATTCCTTGGCTTCATGGTGTTTTCCCCTGGTAAGCGGTTTCGCCCGAAATTTGGATAAACCTCTCCCGGCGAAACCAGGCTCGCTTTTCATTTTCTAATGAACCTTGAGCCGGGCGGGACCGGAGGAAGGAATAGCGGTTTGGGAAGATGGAAAGGACGAAAGGAACTCCCACAACTTCCTCCGGTCAGGGTTGAACACTTAAAGCTTAATGAGGAATCTGATGGGGTTGGAACGGTTTCCCCTCACCCGTAGGATAAAACGGGTGAGGGGAAACCCCACGATATGGCTGTAAAAATCTAATCAGGTCAGGTTTTCAAAGATTCCGGCCGCACCCATGCCGCCGCCGATGCACATGGAGACCACGCCGTATCTGGCCCCCCGCCGCTTCATCTCGTGAATAAGCTGGACGGTCAGTTTGGCGCCGGTGCAGCCCAGGGGATGCCCGAGGGCGATGGCCCCACCGTTCACGTTGACCCTGCCCTCGTCGATACCCAGTTCCCGCACGGAAGCCAGGGCCTGGGAGGCGAAAGCCTCGTTGATCTCAAACAGGTCGACCTCTTTCAGCTTCCGGCCGGTGACCTTCATCAACTGCGGAATGGCGTACATGGGGCCCACCCCCATGATTTCCGGGGGTACGCCCGCCACGGCAAAACCCACATAGCGGGCCAGGGGGTTCAACTTCAGGGCCGCCGCCTTCTCCGCGGTCATCAACAGGACCGCCGCGGCCCCGTCGCTCATCTGGGACGAATTGCCGGCCGTTACCGAGCCCCCCTTCTTAAAGGGCGGTTTCAAGGAAGCCATCTGCTCCAGGGTGGTCTGGCGCGGGCCTTCGTCCACGTCGAACTTCTTGATTTTTTCCACCCGCTTTCCTTCACTGTTTACGGAGACGGTCTTGACTTCCACCGGAACGATCTCTTCCCGGAACTTGCCGTCCGCGATGGCCGCCAGGGCTTTCGCGTTGCTCTGCAGCCCGAACCGGTCCTGTTCCTCGCGGCTGACGTTGTACCGCTCGGCCACGGCCTCCGCGGTCAGCCCCATGCCCATGTAGGGTTCCGGGTATTCTTCCACCAGACCGGGATTGGGGGCGAAATAGAAACCGGTCATGGGGACCTGGCTCATGGATTCCGCCCCCCCGGCCGCCACCACTTCGCACATGCCGGCCATGATCTGCTGGGCCCCGATGGCGATGGCCTGGAGCCCGGAAGAGCAGAAACGGTTGACGGTCTGACCCGAGGTGGTGTAGGGAAATCCGGCCTTCATCAGGGCCAGACGACCCATGTTCAAACCCTGGGTGTGCTCGGGGAAAGCGCAGCCGATAACCACGTCTTCCACGTCCTCTTTTTTGACACCCGGGGCGCGTTGGATCACTTCATTCAGTACGATCGCCGCCAGGTCGTCCGGCCGGACGTTGACCAACATCCCGCGCTTGGCCCGTCCGACCGCCGTGCGGGCAGCCGCTACAATGACTATGTCTTTCATGGATAATCCTCCTGATTAATTCCGTAACGGTTTTCCGGTCATTAGCAGATGCTTGATCCGCTCGATGGTCTTTTCCTGTCCCAGCAGGGAAAGAAAACCTTCCCGTTCCAGGTCCAGGATCACCTGTTCGTCCACCCACTGGGGCGCGCTCAAATCGCCGCCGGAGAGCACGTAGGCGATTTTTTTGGCAATCAGCAGGTCGTGATCGGAAATGAAATCCCCCCAACGCATGGATTGGACCATGATGGTCAGGGCGGCGATCCCCCGCTGACCGAGGGCATAGATCGATTTGGTCCGCGGCGGCGGGGCGTAGCCGGCGGCGGCCAGGGCCAGGACTTCCCGCTTGGCTTCGGCCAGCACATGCTCCCCTTTCATGATGATCCGGTCGCAGTCAGTCAGAAACCCCATCTCCTGGGCCTGCAGGGCGCTGGCGCTGACCTTGGCCATGGCGATGTTTTCAAACACCTTGCCTAAAAAAGGCAGGGGATCGGAGTCGGCCCGTTTCATGGGCGGCGTGACCACCCGCCGGAGCAGTTCCCGGCAACCGCCGCCGGCCGGCAACAGGCCCACGCCCACTTCCACCAGGCCTAGATAACTCTCGCCGGCCGCGCAGATCCGGTCGGCGGCCATGGCCACTTCGGCGCCGCCACCCAGGGCCATGCCGAAAGGCGCCGCCACCACCGGCTTCGAGCTGTAGCGGAAGGCCAGCAGCAGATCCTGCATGGTTTTGACACCCTGGCTGATCTCATCCCACATCTTGTTTTCGGCGGCCATGACCACGTTGAAGACATTGGCGCCCACGGAAAAATTTTCTCCCTGGTTGCCGATGACCAAGCCGGTCCAGCCCTTTTCCAGCTCCTCCAGGGCCGTGTAGCCCATGGCGAAGATATCCGGATCCAGGGCGTTCATCTTGGAGTGGAATTCCAGACCGAGGACGTCGTCGCCCAAATCGACGAGGGAAGCGCTGAAATTCTTGTGCAGCACACCCTTGGTTTCTTTCAGGTCCCGGAGCACGATGAAATTCGGGTCCACCGGGATGGGCTGATAGGAGCGGCTCGTCAGGTCCCAGTAAAGCTTTCGGATCCCGTCCTTTTTATAAAAGGTCTCGCCGCCGGCAGCGATCATATCCTTGACCCAGTCGGCGACTTTAAACCCCTCGGCCTCCATCCGGCCGGCTGTTTCCTTGACCCCCAGGATGTCCCAAATCTCGAAAGGCCCCAGTTCATGGAAGAACCCGGCCCGGACGGCATCGTCCACGGCGTACAGGACGTCCGAAATTTCCGGGATCAGCCAGGCACAGTAGGACAGGGCCTGGGCGGTGTTGTAGGCGATCATCCGGGCCACGCGATCGTCCTGCTGGCTGATGAATTTTATCCGTTCCGGCAGGGTTTCGAGGCCTTTGGCCTGTTTCACCCAAGGGATATTCGGTTTCTGTTGCGGCCGGTATTCCAGGGTCTTCAGGTCCAGGATCAGGTAGTCCTTTTTCCCCTCCGGACCTTTGATCTTCTTATAAAACCCCTGTTTGGCCTTGTTGCCCAGCCAGCCTTTTTCCACCATTTTTCCGGTCAGGTCCTTGACCGGCCCCTGGATGGCTTCCCGAAAAGGGTCTTCCGGAATGGCGGGATAGAGGTTGTTGGCCACATGGCTGGCGATGTCCAGTCCCACCAGGTCCTGGAGACGGAAGGTGGCCGTCTTGGGGTGGCCGATCAGCGGACCGGTAACGGCATCCACCTCTTCCACCGTCAGGTCGTTCTGCAGCACGTAATTGATGGCCGAGGTGCCGGTGATGGAGGCCACCCGGTTGGCGATGAAATTGGGCGTGTCCTTGCACAGGACCATGGTTTTCCCCAACCGGCGTTCCCCGAACTTCATCATGAAGTCCACCAGTTCCGGGGCGGTCTGGGGGGTGGGGATGATTTCCAGCAGTTTCAGGTAGCGGGCCGGATTGAAAAAGTGGGTGCCGAGAAAATGCCCTTTGAATTCATCGGACCGGCCTTCGGCGATCTGGTGAATGGGCAGACCCGAAGTGTTGGTGGAAACGATGCTGCCGGGCTTGCGGGCCGCTTCGATTTTGGCCATGACCTCGTGTTTGATCTTAAGGTTTTCCACCACCACCTCGATGATCCAATCGACGTCTTTGATCCAGTCAAAATTATCTTCCAGGTTGCCGACGGTAATCAGCTCCATCCGGGTGGGGCTGAACAATCCCGGCGGTTTGGATTTTTTCAGAAAATCCACCCCCTGGTTGACGATCCGGTTGCGGACAGCCGGACTCTGCAGGGTCAGCCCCTTGGCCTCCTCCGCCGGAGTCAGCTTGAAGGGGACGATATCGACCAGGTAAACGGGGAGCCCCGCATTGGCCAGATGGCCGGCGATGCCCCCGCCCATGACACCGGAACCGATGACCATGGCTTTTTTTATTTTAAAACCCATGCCTTCCTCCTCTGATTTAAATAATGCATCCCGATTTTCTTAGTAGATTCGGGATTCACCCACCCCCCAACCCCCTCCCGTCGAGG
>JACRCK010000064.1 GCA_016219065.1 Deltaproteobacteria bacterium | reverse complement strand
TTATTTGTTAATAACTTAAAGATAATTCAGGAAAAGTCGGAACCTCTCAAGACGGAACAAGGAGAAAGCGATGAAGGTAAAACACTGGATGACCAAGGATCCGATCACCGTGACGCCTGATACGTTGGCCGTCGAAGCGCAAAAACTGATGAAAGAAAATAAAATCCGCCGGTTGCCCGTAGTGGAAAAGGGCCGGTTGGTCGGTATCGTCACCTTCCGCAACCTGATCGAGGCGGCTCCTTCTTCGGCCACCTCTTTGAGCATTCACGAGCTGAATTACCTGATCATGAAAATCAAGGTCAAGGATCTGATGAAAAAAAATGTGATCACCGTTTCACCCGAGGATACGGTGATCGAAGCCATCGTGCGGGGAGTGGAAAAAGGGATCGGGGGCTTTCCAGTGGTCGATGGGGAGAGTCGACTGGTCGGCATCGTTACCGAGACCCAGATTGCCAAGGCCATGATCCAGCTTTTCGGAACGGATGTCAAAAACGAGATCATCTCCCTGGAAAATGTGGACCTGCAGCCGGGCACCTTCGGCAAGATCGTAAACCTGGTGGAAGGTCTGGGGAGTAATATCATCAGCATGTTTTCTCTCCCCCGGCGGACCACTGATCTGCTGCGGGTCTATATCCGGATCCAGGCGGGTAAAAAAGACGAGGTCGTGGAGGCTTTGCAAAAGGCCGGTTACGAGATTGCCGATTGAGGACGGTTGCATTGGTTGCAATAACCCGGATGCCCTGAATCCCAGGGCATTCTTTTTTAGGAAGCAGGGTTTATGATAAACTTTAGTAAGTTAATCTTTTGGGGGCTGCTGCTGGCCTTGGTCGGGGCGGCGGGAATGGTTCAGGCCGAAATGGCCAACCGGATCGTCGCCGTCGTCAACAACGAAATCATCACCTGGATGGACCTGGAAGGCGCCCTGAAAGGGCTGCCGCCGGGAATGGACTTCCGTAATCCGGAAGTCCAGAAACAGGTTCTTTTTCAGTTGATCGATCAGAAACTGCTCGAGATCCAGAGCAAGAAACTGGGGCTGCAGGTGGGCAAAGAAGAAGTGACGGCGGCCCTGACCCGCATCCGCCAGGATCAGGGCCTGGGCCGGGATGAAGATTTCGCCGCCGCGCTGACCAGGCAGGGGATCAGCGAGGAAGACCTGCGCCGCCGGATCCACGATCAGATTTTACGTTTCCGGCTGGTCAGCCGAGAGGTCGGCAGCAAGATCATCTTTTCCGAAGAACGAATCCGGGACTATTATCAGAAAAATGTCGAAAAATTCGGAGGCGTTGAACGGATCCACCTGGCCCAGATCGTCATAACGGCCTCCGAAGCGCCGGACCGCGAAGCCGCCCGGGCCCGGATCGAAGCCCTCAAGGCCCGGCTGGATCAGGGCGAGGATTTCAAACAACTGGCCAAAACCGCGGCCCAGGACCCGGCCGGTGCACAGAGCGGTGAACTGGGCGTGTTCGAAATCAATGAAATCGATCCGTCCCTGAAGGAGACTGTCGTTTCCCTAAAGCCGGGCCAGGTCAGCCCGGTTCAGCCGATCGAACAGGGCTGGCGGATCGTAAAATTGCTGGAACGGGAAAAGACCGAACGCCTGACCCTGGAGCAGGCCCGGGAAAAAATTCAGGAACAGCTTTACCAGGAGGAAATGGAGGCCCGCTACGGCCAATGGCTGCAGAAGCTCCGGGAACGTTCCTCCATTCAAATATTGCTGTAATGAATCCCGAGCCGCAGGTCATAGCGATCAGCGCCGCCGCGGATCATCTCGGCCGGCCGGTCGCTTTTCAGGGCTGGGTCAGACGCAAGCGTTCCAGCGGCAAGATCCGCTTTCTCATCCTGCGGGACGGGACTGGAATCGTCCAGGGAATTCTGGACACCGGGAAGGCGGGGGCCGAGACCGTCCAGGCTTTCGATCAATTGACGGTGGAGACTTCTCTGCGGGTGACCGGGATCCTCCAGGCCGACAGCCGGGCCCCGGGAGGAGTGGAACTGGAGATCCGGACGATCCGGATCTTTCAGATCGCCGAAGATTTTCCCATTACCCCCAAGGAACACGGGACCGCCTTTTTAATGGCCCATCGCCATCTCTGGCTTCGTTCTTCCCGCCAGCAGGCCATCCAGCGCATCCGCCATGAACTTTCCCGGGAAATTCGAAATTTCCTGAACGCCCGCGATTTCATCGAGCTGGACGCCCCCATCTTGACGGCCAATGCCTGCGAGGGCACCAGTACCCTGTTCGAAACCCGTTATTTCGACCAGGGTTCGGCTTACTTGAGTCAGAGCGGCCAGCTTTACATGGAGGCCGGGGCCATGGCCTTCGGCCGGGTGTACTGCTTCGGTCCGGCTTTCCGGGCGGAAAAATCGAAAACCCGCCGCCACCTGACCGAATTCTGGATGGTGGAGCCGGAATGGGCCTTTGGGGATTTGGAAGCCGTGATGAGCCTGGTCGAAGACCTGGTCATCCAGCTGGTGCGGCGAACACTGGAATTCCGATTGCCGGAACTGGAACTCTTGGAACGGGACCTAACGGGTCTGAAATGCGTAGCGGCGCCTTTTCCCCGACTTTCCTATTCGGAAGCCGTGGCGACCCTCCAGGACAAAGGGTTTCCCCTTTCCTTTGGGGACGATTTGGGCGGAGACGAAGAGACAGCCCTGGCCTCCCTATACGACCGCCCGGTTTTCATCCATCGCTATCCGGCCGCCTGCAAGGCCTTTTACATGAAACAGGATCCCGCAGACCCCCGGCTGGTCCTGAATATGGACCTGCTGGCCCCCGAGGGCTACGGCGAGATTGTCGGCGGTTCCCAGCGGGAGGATGATCTGCAAGTGCTGCGGAAACGCCTGGCCGCGCAGGGACTGGCGGAGGCGGAACTGGATTGGTACCTGGATCTACGCCGCTATGGCTCCGTTCCCCACGGCGGGTTCGGACTGGGCCTGGAGCGGGTGGTCGCCTGGATCTGCGGACTGGCCCACGTCCGGGAAGCCATACCTTTTCCCAGGACCCTGTACCGATTATACCCCTGATGCCGGCCTTTTCCACCCAGGCGATCGTGCTGCAGGCCTGGCCGACCGGGGAAGCTGATGTGCTGGTGGACTTTCTGACCCCGACCCAGGGCCGCCTGCGCGGCGTGGCCAAGGGCGCCAAAAAGAGCCGGAAACGGTTTGCCAACTGTCTGGGACCCGCCTGCTGGATCCGCCTGCAGCTTTACGAGAAATCGACCAATCCCTGGGTCCGCCTGGAGGCCGGAGAGTTGATCGACAGCTTCGAAGCCATCCGGAAAGATTTCCGGAAATGGGGCGTGGCCGGGGTTTTATGTGAACTGACCCGGGAACTGGTTCCGCCCCGGGACCCCCATCCGGCCGTTTTCGAACTGCTGCGGGAATCCTTGCAGTGGCTGGACGGTCGGGGTTCCGCCGAAGAAGTCGGCCCCATTTTTCAGTTGAAGATACTCCGGCTGGCCGGGTATGGCCTGTCGCTCACCGCCTGCCCGGTTTGCGGCAAGGCGGGGAACGAATTCAAAGGGGCGGTTTATTCGTCCCTCAAAGCGGTTCTGTTGTGTCCGGAGTGCTGCGCCGGGGAGGAGGGGCTTCGACTTTCTCCGGGAACCCTGCACAGCCTGCGGCAGGCGGACCGCCTCGAGGCGGGCAAGGCCTTCCGAATCCGTCTGGACGCCCGGACTCGGCAGGAAGCCGAAGAGCTGCTGACCCGGGTCCGCCGGCAGGTCATCGGCCGGGAATTGAGTTCGGCCTATGTACTCCGCCAGTTGCAGGAACCTTACGGTTAATTTTTTTTAGTAAAATAAAATGTTAACATTTTATTTTCCTAAAAAAAATTATAATTCTCCAGCCTGAATTGATATGATATTCGGAGGCGCTATGCTGACCTTTCAGGAACTGATTCTAGCCTTAAACCGCTACTGGGCCGAGCAGGGCTGCCTGCTGCTGCAACCCTATGATCTGGAAGTCGGGGCCGGCACCTTTCACCCGGCCACCTTTCTCCGTTCCCTGGGACCGGAGCCCTGGAGGGCGGCTTACGTGGAACCTTCCCGGCGCCCCACCGACGGCCGGTATGGAGAAAATCCCAACCGCCTGCAGCACTATTACCAGTATCAGGTCCTGCTGAAACCTTCCCCCCTGGAAGTGCAGGACCTTTACTTGAACAGTCTGCAGAGCTTCGGCATCAACCCCCTGGAACACGACCTCCGCTTTGTGGAAGACGACTGGGAATCCCCCACCCTGGGCGCCTGGGGATTGGGCTGGGAGGTCTGGCTGGACGGCATGGAAATCACCCAATTCACCTACTTTCAGCAGTGCGGGGGGATCGATCTGGCCCCGATTTCCGTGGAGCTGACTTATGGCCTGGAACGGATCGCCATGTACCTGCAGGAAGTGGACAACGTCTACGATCTTAAGTGGAACGACCGGATCCGCTACGGGGAAATTCACCACCGGGACGAATTCGAATTTTCCACCTATAATTTCGATCAGGCCGATGTGGCCCAGCTTAGAGGGCAATTCGACTCCTATGAAAAGGAGTCCCGGCGGCTCGTGGATTTGAAGCTGTCCCTGCCGGCCTATGATTTTTGTCTGAAATGCTCCCACGTCTTCAATATCCTGGATGCCCGGGGGGCCATCAGCGTAACGGAGCGGACCGGGTACATCGCCCGGGTCCGGGAAATGGCCCGGCGGGTGGCTCAGGAGTATCTGGCCCTGCGGGAGTCTTTGGGCTTCCCGCTTTTGTCGCCGGCCGGAAAGGAAAGCAGATGATCCGCGATCTGGTTCTGGAAATCGGTACCGAGGAAATTCCGGCCCGTTTCATTCCCGGGGCTTTGGATTCCTTGCGCCGGCAGGCGGAGGAGGGGTTGCGCCGGGAGCGTTTGCCCTTCCGGGAGGCCCGGACCCTGGGCACCCCCCGGCGCCTGGCCCTGCTGGTATCCGCCCTGGAAGGGCTGCAGGAGGACCGGGAGGAAATCGTCGTCGGCCCGCCCCGGAGCGCCGCCCTGGACCCGGAGGGCCGACCCACTAAAGTGGGCCTGGGCTTTGCTCGCTCCAAGGGCGTGGCTTTTGAGGACCTGTCCTTGATGGAAACCCCCAAAGGGGTTTACCTGGGGCTGCGGAAGAAGACCGCCGGCCGGCCAACCCCGGAGGTCCTGACCGAGCTGTTGCCGGCCCTGATTCAGGAGATCTCCTTCCCGAAATACATGCGCTGGGGTTCCTGCTCCCTGAAGTTCGCCCGGCCGATTCACTGGATCCTGGCCCTGTACGGCGATCGGGTCATCCCCTTTAACCTGGAGGAGACCGCCGCGGGCCGCCGGACTTACGGCCATCGGTTTATGGCCCCCCAAGCCCTGGAAATCGATGCCGCCGAAGACTACCTCGGCCGCCTGAAAGAGGGGCTGGTCGTTATCGACCCCCGGGAACGCTACGACCTCCTGATCCGTGAAATCAAATCCCTGGCGGCCGCGGCCGGGGGAGAAGTCCTGCTGGATCCGGAGCTGCTCACGGAAGTGGCCAATCTGGTGGAATACCCCGTCCCGGTAACCGGGCAGTTCGATTCGGATTTTCTGGCCCTGCCGCCCGAGGTGTTGATCACCTCCATGAAGGAACACCAGCGCTACTTTCCGCTGACCGATGCCGGGGGCCGACTGATCAACCGTTTTATCGCCGTAAACAATACCCGGGTCCAGGAAGTGCAGCGGGTGGTCCGGGGCCACGAAAAGGTGCTGCGGGCCCGTCTGTCCGACGCCCGTTTTTTCTTCCGGGAAGATACCAAGGAACCGCTGGCCGGTAAAGTGGAGCGTCTGAAAGGGGTGGTTTTCCATTCCCGTTTGGGAACGTCCTTCGAAAAAGTGGAGCGGATCGTTTCCCTGGCCGGTTATCTTTCACGGCTCCTGGCCCCTGAAAAGGAAAAGTCCGTTGCCCGCTGCGCCTGGCTGGCCAAGGCCGATTTGACCACCCAGATGGTGGGGGAGTTTCCCACCCTCCAGGGGATCATGGGGGCGGCCTATGCCCGGCTGGACGGAGAGGATCCGGAGGCGGCTCAGGGCATCCTGGAGCATTATCTGCCCCTGTCGGCCTCCGATCGGCTGCCCCAGACCCAAGCCGGGGCCCTGGTCGGCCTGGCCGACCGGCTGGACAGCCTGGCCGGGTTTTTTGCCATCGGCCAGATACCCACCGGTTCGGCCGATCCGTACGCCCTGCGGCGCCAGGCCCAGGGGGCCATTCTGGTGGCCTGGGGAAAAGACTACACCTTTCCCCTGGACCGTATCCTTACGGAGGCCCTGGCGCCGTATAAAGTCCGTTTCCCCCAACTGGATACCGAGCAGGTCGGCCGGAGCCTGCTGGAGTTTTTTACCCTCCGTCTGGGCCATCTGCTGACCGAAGCCGGTCTGAGCCGGGAGGCGGTGGAGGCGGTCCTGGCTGCCGGCTGGAACGACCTGGGCGAAGTCCGGCTCCGCGCCCGGGCCATCCATGAATTCCAGCAACAGGCCGATTT
>JACRCK010000063.1 GCA_016219065.1 Deltaproteobacteria bacterium | reverse complement strand
CGTGTTAAAAATAACACACAGGTGGATTAAATCCAGAGGGGCCCCCGGAATCAGGTTTTTTAGGTGTATAATGATTCCCGGGTTGAAAGGCAAGAGGAAAAAAGGGGTTTGACTAATGAGCTCAACTTGGCTACAAGAAAACCATGGCGGGCTTAATGAAAACAGCGGGGCTCCTGTTGCTGACCCTTTCTATTTTTTCCTGTTATTACAAACCAATACATCATCCTTCCCCGGTTGCTCCCGCCTTTCTTTTGCAACGGGTACCGATTTCGGACTGGCCGGCCCTGGAAGATGACGGTAGCCTGGATGATCTGAAACAGGCGATATCCCGGAGTTTGTTCTACCTGAAGGCCCTCCCTGCCGGGACGACGGTCTTTTTCGGCGCCGAAGAACGCCCTGCTGCGGAAATAAAGGGCACTTTGGACCGCTTTAAAGACCTTCTGGTGCGGGAAATGGATCCGGACCGCTTCCGGCAGGAGTTGCAGCGTCATTTTGATTTATACCGTTTGGACCTGCCGGAACGGGCGGAACCCTTGCTGGTAACCGGTTATTATGAGCCGACGCTGGAAGGTCGCCGCTCCCGGTCGGATGATTTTCCATTTCCGATTTACGAGAGGCCGGAAGACCTGCTCACCGTCAACCTGGAAAATTTTTCAAAAAAATTCAAGGGAGAACGGGTCTTGGGTCGCCTCTTCGGCCGGGAGGTAGTACCATATTTTACCCGGCGGGAGATAGACGGCGAAGGCCGGTTGGCCGACCGGGGCCTGGAGATCCTCTGGACCAACGACCGGCTGAAACTTTTTTTTATGCAGATTCAGGGTTCGGGTCAGGCAGTCCTGGAAGATGGAACCCTGGTGAAATTGAGGTACCAGGGGGTAAACGGGCACCCCTATTTCCCCATCGGCCGGGAACTCACCCGACGGGGTATCCTGAAACCCGAAGAGGTGTCCTTACAGGCCATTTACGAGTATTTAAAAGCCAATCCCCAGGAGCAGGAGGGGATCCTGAACCTGAACCCCAGTTATGTCTTTTTTCAGGAAACCCAGGGCGGGCCGTACGGTAACTTGAATGTCCCCTTGACGTCGGGACGCTCCGTGGCCATGGACCAGAAGTTCTTCCCGGCCGGCGGATTGGCCTGGCTGTCCACTGTGAAACCCGCGCTGGACAGCCGGGGAAAAATCAACTACTGGGCTGCCATGAAACGCTGGGTGACCATTCAGGACACCGGCGGGGCTATCAAGGGACCGGGACGGCTGGATTTCTTCTGGGGCAGCGGCGCAGAGGCCGAAATGGCCGCCGGCCACCTACGGCACGGGGGGACGATTTATCTCCTGCTGAAAAAAGATTGACAGAGGCCCTCGCTCCTTTATAAAATGACCATAGCCAAATGGCCATAATCAATTACGGGGAGGCCGGGAAACAATGGAAACCTTGTCGGTATCGCAATTCAAAACAACCTGTTTGTCCGTTTTGGAGCAGGTCAGCAAACAAAAGAAAAAGGTCCTGATTACCAAAAGGGGGAAACCGATTGCGGAAATTATTCCGGTGGCAGGCCCGGCGGAGAAAATTTCGCTGAAAGAAACCGTCACCTTTATGGCGGACATCCTGGCCCCGGTGGCCGTGGAGGACTGGGAAGCCCTGCGATGAAAGACGTGCTACTGGATACCCACGTTTGGGTCTGGATCAGCATCGACGATCGGCGTTCCCTCTCCCGGAAGGCCAGGAGTATGCTGATCGATCAACCGTCGGGCCGGAAGTGGATCTCGGCAATTTCCTGCTGGGAGTTGGCTAAGTTGGTGGAAAGGGGCCGCATCGGTTTCTCCATACCCGTTTTGACCTGGATTAGAAGATCGCTGGTGGAAAACCAAATTCAGGTCGCCGAGCTTTCCCCGGAGATTGCGGTTGAAAGCACGCAATTGACGGGTTTCCATCGAGATCCGGCAGATCAAATCATTGCGGCCACCTCCAGGGTCTTAGGAATGCCGCTGCTGACTGCGGATGCCGACCTGCAAAAGTATCCAGGTCTTGAGTCGATTTGGTAGTCGTGGCGGCTCGTAGACAGGCCCCAGCTCGGTGCGGGGATTCGTCTGAAATAAAGGTATTGATTGGAGAGAGAAAAAGAAAGGGCTTAGAATTTCTTCTAAGCCCTTGATTTTTCTGGCGGGGTCGACGGGACTCGAACCCGCGGCCTCCGGCGTGACAGGCCGGCGTTATAACCAACTTAACTACGACCCCCGCTTCGCTGATTGGTAGGCGGAACAGGATTTGAACCTGTGACCCTCGGCTTGTAAGGCCGATGCTCTCCCGCTGAGCTACCCGCCCAGGAAAGCATACATAATAAAAATTTTATTATATTCTGTCAAGGTTATTTTATAGTTCGTCTGGATGGGACGGGCGCGGGGAGGGGGAAGACAGAGATCAGAGATCAGGAGTCAGAGATCAGAGGACAGAGGGCGGGGGGGCCGAAAAAGGAGGAGCAAAGTGAGAGGAAGTGAAGGGAAATGGATAAATATAAAGTAGTGGTGACGGCCAAGGGGGAGCGTTGGGTCCGCAGTGGGCATCCCTGGATTTTTCGGGACGACATCGCCCGAATGGAGGAGCCGGAAAATGGGACGGTGACTTCCTTCTTCAATCTGCGGGGCGATTTATTAGGCCGGGGGTTTTATAGCAGCCATTCCCGGATTGCTTTGCGGAAAATCGTCTCCGGGGAGGTCGTCGTCGACGATGCCTATTGGCGCCGGATTCTGCAACAGGTCTGCCGGGCCCGGGAAGCTTACCTGAAAACACGGGATCAGGCCTGCCGACTGGTCTTTTCCGAGGCGGATGGCGTGCCGGGACTGGTTGCCGACTGGTACGCCGGCTACCTGGTGCTGCAAACGCTCATCGCCGGAACCGATGGGCTGCTGACCCTGTTCACCGATCTCTTTCAGGAGTTGCTGGGGCCGAAAGCGATCTTATTACGCAATGACGTTGAAGCCCGAAAACTGGAAAAATTGAAACCCGAAACCCGGGTCCTATACGGTGAAATGCCGGAAAAACTGGAAATTCGGGAAGGGGCCATCCGCTACCGGATGGATCTTAAGGCCGGCCAAAAGACCGGGGCCTACCTGGACCAGCAGGAAAACCGGAAACGCCTGGCCGCCTATGGCCGGCCGGGTTTTCGCGCGCTGGACTGTTTCGGCTACACCGGCGGATTTGCCCTGCACCAGGCCTTGACGGCCGCGGAAGTGACGGCGGTGGACGACTCGGCCGGGGCCGTGGCCGAGGGCCGGGAAAACGCCCGTTTAAACGGTCTCGGCAACCTGTATTTCGTGAAAGGCAACGTCTTTGAATTTTTAAAACAGGCGGAAAAACAAAAAGACCGGTTCGACTTGATCACCCTGGACCCGCCACCCTTTGCCCGGAAAAAATCGGAGGTGGCCGGGGCGCAGCGGGGTTATCTGGAACTCAACCGGCGGGCCCTTTCGGTCCTGAACCCCGGAGGGATCCTAGCTACGTATTCCTGTTCCCATAATATTTCCGAGTTCTTTTTCCTGGAGATCTTGAAAGAAGCGGCCCAAAAAACCGGCCGCCGGGTTTTCCTCCTGGAGAAACAGCTCCAAGCCCCGGATCATCCCATCCTGATTACCTTTCCGGAGAGCTATTATTTGAAAGGATTGGTTTTAAGGGTGGAATAACGGAGTATTTTTTGTAAAACAAAGAAGTGATTCGTACGTCCAGGCCCTAAGAAACCTTTATCTTCAGGCTGCGGAGTCGATTAATAGCTGCCGCCGTTTCCAGAAGCCGGGGCCTGGCCAGGTTCCCCGCTTTATAGGGCAGCAAGTCATCCAGCCCCTTTTCCTCCATTTCCCGGAAGGCCTTCTCCAATCCTTCTTTTAAATTGGCGCTTTCTTTCAGGTATTTCGACTCAAAACGGTGAATCAGGCGGCCCAGAGCCCGGACCTGGCCGGTTTCCACGATCTGTTCCAGGTAAGACAGATCGATAAAATGGTCGCCGTACTGCAGGGTCTGAAGCCCTTTGGCCTCGATCTTGACCTCCCGCCGCCCCAGGCTGGGATCGAAACTCTCTTCCCGGGGTTGCCGGGGAATGAATTCCCCGAAGTGTTCCCCCCCTTCCGACAGGCGGTGAGCCGGAAATTTTTCGGCTATTTCCCGGGCCTCCCGGGTAACCAGGAGCGGCCGGTAGTTGTTCAGCCAGAGGACCTGGTCGGCCGCTTCGAAGTAATCCCCCGACCCGCCCATGACCAGGATGGTGGAAACCCCATGGTCCTGATAAAGGGGGCGGACCTTGTCGATGAAGGGCGTGATGGGCTCATGGGCCTTGGCCACCAGTTCCTGCATCCGCCGGTCCCGAATCATGAAATTGGTGGCCGAGGTGTCCTCGTCCAGCAGCAAAACCCGGGCTCCGATCTCCAAGGCCTCCATGATGTTGGCCGCCTGGGAGGTGCTGCCGCTGGCGTTGTCGGTGCTGAAGCGGGCCGTATCCTGGAGCAGCGGCAGGGTCCGGATGAAGGGGCTGATGTTGACCTTTTCCACGGGGCGGCCGTCCTCGGCCCGGATCTTGACCGCCGTGGGATCGGTAACTACGTATTCCCGACCGTCTCCGGGGATATGGCTGTAGATGCCCAGTTCCAAGGCCCGAAGCAGGGTGGATTTTCCGTGAAAGCCCCCCCCCACGATCAGGGTGACCCCTTCCGGCAAGCCCATACCGCTCAGGGAGCCTTTATGGGGCAGTTGGAAGGTTACGGTCAGTTCTTCCGGCGACCGAAAAGATACAGCCCCCAAAGCCAGGGGCCGGGTACTGATCCCGCTTTCCCGGGGGAGGACGGCTCCATCGGGGACGAAGGCGATGATTTTTTGATCGGCCAGGCGGTCCCGGAGCCATTCCTGGTCTTCATAGGCGTCTACGAACCGTTTGACTTCGAGGATTTTCTGGGGCAGCGGATGAACTCCCTGCTGGAAGATCCGGGGCAGTTCTTCGAAAAAGAGGCCGGCGGCCTCCATGCCGAGGACGGTCCGCCCGGCCGCCGGCAGGCCGACGGTCAGACGGATTTCCAGGGTTTCTCCCTCGATCACCACTGCCGTCCGCTCCAGGATTTCGGCCCCTCCGGCTTCGATATGGAACGGTCCGTTTTTCCCTCCGGCGCTGAATTTTTTAGGACCGGCTGGCATGGTTTCCCGGATCCGACGGCCCAGGTAATCGCAAAACCCCACCCGGCGAACCCGGTTTTCCCAGAGATCGGCCAGGATTTTCCATTTCTTCAGCGAATGGAGTATCCGGATGCGGGAGGGGGGGGCAAAGGGATCGGGTTGGACCCGGTCCACCACCAGTTGGAACCCCGGGAAGAGGTATTCCCCCTCGATGTCCTGGTAGGCCTTATATCCTTTTTCATGGATGCGGAACAGGGTCCGCTTTAAATCATCGGCCGGTTTCATGGAACTCCCCGATTATATTTTTTGAATATTGTATTTTAATCTGCCTGTTTAGCAATCAAATTTTAAAGCCCCGGAGCGACCGGACCCCCACTTAAAATGGTTCTTGAAAAAAAACGGTCTGTTTGCTATTTATATTTATGTCTTTTCCAAATATTCCAACGCCATCTGCTGCAGTTTTGAATAAAGCCGCTGCCATCGATATCGGTTCCAATACCTTAAGGCTCCTGATCGCCAACATTGAGGGAAATCGACTGCTTCCGATTATCCGCGACCGTGAAATCGTCCGGCTGGGGCGAAATTTTTACCCGGAACGGATTTTGTCCGCTGAGGCTATGGATCTGGCCCTCCGGGTATTGGGCCGTTTCCGCCGCCAAATGGAACAGGAAAGGATCAATAACCTGCGGGCGGCCGGGACCGGGGTCCTCCGGGAAGCTCAAAACAGCGACGGGTTTATCGAAGCGGTCCGGCGGGAAACGAATCTCAAGCTGGAGATTATTTCCGGGGAAGAGGAAGCCGAGTTGAGCGCTTGGGGGGTGTTATCGGTGTTTCCCCGGTTAAGCACCCGGACCTTTATTTTCGACCTGGGCGGGGGGTCGGCGGAATTTGTAAACCTGGATGGAAACCGCTTGGAAACCGCGGTCAGTCTTCCCCTGGGGGTGGTGGGGCTGACCGAATTATTTTTACCTTCCGATCCCCCGGGGCCGGCGGAGATTAAACGACTTCAGGCTTACGTGCTCGAAATACTGATGAAAAATATTCAACCCGCTCCAGCGCTCCCCCGGTTGATCGGTACGGCCGGAACCGTGACCACCCTGGCCGCCATGGTGCAGGGCTTGACTGATTACGATCCGGACCGGATCAACGGATCGGTCCTTGATCGGGACACCCTGGATCGTTTATTATCCACTATGGGCTCCCTCCCTCTGGAACGGCGAAGTCGACTTCCGGGGTTGGAGCCGGGTCGGAGCGATATCATCGTGGCCGGGCTGGCGGTGGTCCTGACGGTCATGTTGTTTTTTAAGGTGGCGGAGCTCTGGGTGAGCGATGCCGGGCTGCTGGAAGGGCTGCTGCTGGAAAATCCGGCTCGCAGATAACTATATTAAAAAACAAAAAAACAAAAAAACAAAAAAACAAAAAAACATAATAAAAATAATTAATAATCAATTGTTAATTATTAATTGTTAACGAAAGACCCTGAGAAAGGAGTAACCCATGCCGACCCAACCCAAGGCCATCCCGGACGGGCTGACCTTCGATGACCTGCTGATCCAACCGGCCTATTCCCAGGTCCTGCCCAAAGAGGTGGATGTCTCCACCCAGTTGACCAGGGGCATCCGTTTGAATATCCCCATCGTCAGCGCCGCCATGGATACGGTCACCGAGTCTCAGACGGCCATCAGCATGGCCCGCCAGGGCGGGATCGGGATCATCCACAAAAACATGGGGATCGCCCTCCAGGTTACGGAGGTGGAAAGGGTCAAAAAATCGGAGAGCGGACTGATTGTGGACCCGGTGACCATGGAGCCGGAACGTAAAGTCCAGGATGTGGTGGCCGTCATGGATAAATACCATATCTCGGGCGTTCCCATCGTCAAAGGGAAAAAGCTGGTGGGGATCATCACCAACCGTGATCTGCGCTTCGAGACCGACATGAACAAGACGGCGGCCGAGGTCATGACCAAGGAAAACCTGGTCACGGCCCGGGTGGGGATTACCCTCAAAGAATCCAAGGCCCTGCTGCACCGCAACCGGATTGAAAAATTACTGGTGGTCGATGATCGGGGCCACCTGAAGGGGTTGATCACCATCAAGGATATTGAGAAACTCAAGAAGTTCCCCCATTCCTGCAAGGATAAAAGGGGACGTTTGCGGGTCGGCGCGGCCGTCGGCGTAGGGGCTCAGGAGATCGAACGGGCCGAAGCCCTGCGCAAGGCCGAAGTGGACGTGGTGGTCGTCGACGTGGCCCACGGCCATTCGAAAAACGTGGTGGAGGCCGTCCGCAACATCAAAAAGCGCTTTCCGGACCTGGAGGTCATCGCCGGTAATGTCGGAACGGCTGAAGGGGCCGAGGCCTTGATCAAGGCCGGGGCTGACGGGATTAAAGTGGGGATCGGGCCGGGCTCCATCTGCACCACCCGGGTAGTGGCCGGGGTGGGAGTCCCGCAGGTTACGGCCATCATGGCCTGCTCCCGGGCGGCCAGGCCTTTCAAGGTCCCCGTGATCGCCGACGGGGGCATAAAATTTTCGGGCGATATCACCAAGGCCATCGCCGCCGGGGCGAATTCGATCATGATCGGCAGCCTCTTCGCCGGGACGGAGGAAAGTCCCGGTGAAACCATCCTGTATCAGGGCCGGACCTACAAGGTCTATCGCGGTATGGGCTCCATCGAAGCCATGAAACAGGGCAGCAGCGACCGGTATTATCAGGAAGGATTCGAAGAGGAAGCCAAATTGGTTCCGGAGGGGATCGTCGGCCGGGTCCCTTATCGGGGGACTTTGTCGGCCATGATCTATCAACTGGTGGGGGGCCTGAGATCAGGAATGGGTTACGCGGGCAGCCGCACACTGAAGGAGCTGACCGCCAAGGCCCGTTTCGTCCGCATCACCCCGGCGGGCCTCAAGGAATCCCATGTGCACGACGTGATTATCACCAAGGAGTCGCCGAATTATTGGTTGGACTAGATGAAGATAAAGGCGTTCGGCGTTCGGCGAAATTAGGAAAGAGGCGTTCGGCGTTGAGCGTTCGGCGTTCGGCGTGGGAGCTGCTTGCCTGGGGCAGAAAAAGGAGATGAGGAAAGGTTTGGGTTCGTTAATCAATTTAGACAGGCAGCCGTTTCGATTGCTCTTAACACGGCTGAAGGCAGCGGAGGTACGAAGATGGAGTTCAAACATTTTTTAAAAATTGCCCGACGTTCTGTGAGAGAATGTGTGGCCGTAACTGAAATTTCATTTCGACAGCAATACATTGATGCCGAAACGAAGGGGTCTCTCTGAGCCGACTGCGTGGATATGTCCAAGATGCTGAATGGCTTGATAAAGTCTTTGGCGCCGGATGTCAAGCGATTCACGCCGAACGCCGAACGCCGAACGCCGAACGTTTTATAATTCAACCAAGGAAACCCCCATGGACATCCATAGCCAGAAAATATTAATCCTCGATTTCGGTTCCCAGACCACCCAGTTGATCGCCCGTCGGGTGCGAGAGGCCAAAGTCTATTGCGAAATTCATCCTTATAATTGGCCCTGGTCCAAAATCAAGGAGTTCAATCCCCAGGGCATCATTCTGTCCGGAAGCCCGGCCAGTGTCTATGATGCCCAGGCCCCGCTGCCGGATCCCCGCATCTTCGAGCTGGGCCTGCCGCTGTTGGGTATCTGTTACGGCATGCAGGTGCTGACCCACCTGCTGGGCGGTCGGGTGGAGCGGTCCGCGAAGCGGGAGTACGGACGGACCGAGCTGATCATCGAGGACTTCGAAGATCTGTTCCACGGACTGGATCGGGGGGGCGATGCATGTCAGACGGTCTGGATGAGCCACGGGGACCGTATCGAGCAACTGCCCCGGGGTTTCACCACCATCGGCCGCAGCACCAACGCCCCGGTGGCCGCTGTGATGAGCCGGTCGCGCCGGGCCTTCGGGGTCCAGTTCCATCCGGAAGTGGTCCATACGATCCCCGGAAAAAAGATTTTAAGGAATTTCCTGTTCAAAGTCTGCGGCCTCAAACCTTTGTGGACCACCCGTTCCTTCATCCAACAAACCGTGGCCGACCTGCGGGAGACGGTGGGCGGGGAAAAAGTCATCTGCGCCCTCTCGGGAGGAGTGGATTCATCGGTGGTGGCCCTGCTGCTCCATGAGGCGATCGGTGATCAGTTGACCTGTATTTTCGTCGATAACGGGCTGCTGCGCAGCGGGGAGGCGGAAAAGGTCGTCCAGGTCTTTCGCGGCCACTACCATATCCCGCTGGTCCATGTGGACGCCGGCCGAATCTTCCTGGAAAAACTGAAGAAGGTGAGCGACCCGGAAAAAAAGCGCCGGATCATCGGCCACGAGTTCATCCGGATCTTTGAACAGGAGGCTCGGAAGATCGGGCCGGTCCGTTTCCTGGCCCAGGGTACTTTATATCCCGACGTGATTGAATCGGTTTCCTTCAGAGGCCCGTCGGCCACGATCAAGACCCATCACAACGTGGGCGGCCTGCCGGCCCGCATGAAACTCACCCTGCTTGAACCGCTGCGGGAGCTGTTCAAGGATGAAGGCCGGCAGGTGGGCCGCAACCTGGGACTCCCGGAAGAGATGGTCAACCGCCAGCCCTTCCCCGGCCCGGGCCTGGCCATCCGGATCCTCGGGGAGGTGAACGAACCGCGGCTGGCCATCCTCCGCGGGGCCGATACCATCGTCTGGGAAGAGATGCGCCGGGCCGGCCTCTACTATAAAGTCTGGCAATCTTTTGCGGTCCTGCTCCCGGTAAAGACCGTGGGAGTAATGGGGGATGAACGGACCTACGAACATGTCATCGCCCTGCGGATTGTGGACAGCCTCGATGCCATGACGGCCGATTGGACCCGGGTCCCCTATGATCTGCTGGGGCTTATTTCCAACCGGATCATCAACGAAGTAAAAGGCGTCAACCGGGTGGTCTACGATATTTCCTCCAAGCCGCCGAGCACCATAGAGTGGGAATAGGCGGACCGAGGGTAACCATAAGCTAAATCCGAAATCCGAAGCACGAAATTCGAAACAAATTCAAATGATCAAAATTCAAAATTCGAAACCGGAGTACCCTCGGGTCGAAAGCGTGATGGGACCGGGGTACCGGAACCATCCAGGCTACGGAGCATTCCGATCCGCAGGGCGAGATCACGGCAGGGGGAGTTGTTTCGGTCATTTGAGTTTTGAACATTGTTTTTTGTTTCGGATTTCGGATTTCGAATTTCGAATTTGCCGTTAGCCATGCAGCACGCTCCCTTTGTCCACCTCCACGTTCATACCCAGTACAGCCTGCTGGACGGCGGGATCCGGCTCAAGGACCTTTTTGAGCGGGCCCAGGCCTTTAAGCTGCCCGCCGTGGCCATGACCGACCACGGGAATCTTTTCGGGGTGGTGGATTTTTATAAGCAGGCCGGGAAAGCCGGCGTGAAGCCGATTATCGGCTGCGAAGTCTATGTGGCCCCGCAAAGCCGGTGGAATAAGGAGAGCAACGGCCAGGAGCACGCCTTTCACCTGGTCCTGCTCTGCAAGAATGATAAGGGGTACCGCAACCTGCTCAAACTGGTCACCCTGGCCCATTTTGAAGGGTTTTATTATAAGCCCCGCATCGACAAGGAACTGCTGCGCAAACATCACCAGGGGCTGATCGCCCTTTCGGCCTGCCTCCATGGGGAAGTCCCCCACCATCTGCTGCAGGGCGACCCGGAGCGGGCCCTGGAGACGGCCCGGGAACTGGCCGAGATTTTTGCACCGGACCGTTTTTATCTGGAGCTTCAGGACGGCGGCATCCCGGAACAAAAGACCGTCAATACCGGGCTGCTGGAAATCGGCCGGCAGCTCGGGCTCCCTCTGGTCGCCACCAACGACTGTCATTACCTGACCCGGGAAGAGGCCCGGGCCCACGACACCCTGCTTTGCATTCAGACCGGCCGGACCATCCAGGACACCAACCGTCTCCGTTTTTCCACCACGGAGCTGTATTTCAAGCCGCCGGGGGAAATGGCGGCCCTCTTTGCCGAGTATCCGGAGGCCCTGGCCAATACCGTAAAAATCGCCGAACGCTGCAACCTGGATTTGACCCTGGGACATTACCAACTGCCCCGGTATCCACTCCCGGAAGGGCAGACCATGGACGGGCGACTAAAGCAGGAGGCCCGCCAGGGGCTGGAAAGACGCTTGGCGGCCAAGGAGGGCGACCCCCGATTTCCGGCCTCCCGCTTCAAGGAGTATCGGGAGCGGCTGGAAAAGGAACTGGCCGTGATTACCGAGATGGGGTTTTCCGGTTATTTCCTGGTGGTGGCCGACTATGTCCGTTATGCCAAGGAGAAGGGGATCCCGGTGGGGCCGGGGCGGGGGTCGGCCGCCGGCAGCCTGGTCGCTTACTCCCTGGAGATCACCGATATCGATCCCCTGGCTTACGGCCTTATCTTTGAGCGTTTCTTAAACGTGGAACGGAAGGAACTGCCCGACATCGACGTGGATTTCTGCGTGGAAGGCCGGGAAGAAGTCCTCAAGTATGTGGTCGAAAAGTACGGCCAGGACCATGTAGCCCAGATCATTACTTTTGGAAAAATG
>JACRCK010000061.1 GCA_016219065.1 Deltaproteobacteria bacterium | reverse complement strand
TCAGATCATTTCATGATTCGAAATTCGATATTCGATATTCGATATTCGTTTTTATTGATTCCCGATATTCGTATTTAGTATCCATCCGGAAAAGGCGATGTTCCGGATGGAGCGGTCAGCCGTCAGCTTTTAGCTATCAGCAAAATCCTCTATTCTTAAGGGGTTAGCTGAATGCTGATCGCTGAATGCTGAAAGCTTCATCCGGAAATTTGAATTTCCGGATGAGAACTATTTAGTGATTCCCCGGACAGCTTCTTAACTTCCTTATGCCATTTCCATATCTGGTAGACGGCCGGATAGACCAGCAGTTCCAGGAGAAAGGAGGTAAAAATGCCTCCGACCATGGGGGCGGCGATCAGTTTCATGACATCCGACACCGTGCCAACGGACCACATGATCGGGACCAGCCCGAAAAACATGGTGGCCACGGTCATAAATTTGGGCCTGAGTCTTTGTACGGCCCCGTAGCGGATGGCCTCCTGAAGATCGGCCAGACTGCGCAGCCGTCCCTCCTTTTTGGCCTGGTCATAGGCCAGGTCCAGGTAGAGGAGCATAAAAACCCCGGTTTCGGCATCGACGCCCAATAAGGCGATCAATCCCACCCAGACCCCGATGCTCATGTTGTAGCCCAAAAGGTAGAGGAACCAGAAGGCCCCTATGGCCGAAAAGGGTACGGCCAAAAGGATGATG
Organism: Deltaproteobacteria bacterium; assembly: GCA_016219065.1. Taxonomy (GTDB): domain Bacteria; phylum Desulfobacterota; class RBG-13-43-22; order RBG-13-43-22; family RBG-13-43-22; genus JACRCK01. Next base: position 7,284 of record JACRCK010000061.1, on the reverse strand, counting down.
AGGGTCTTGGTGAAGGAACGGGTATTCAGGTAAAGAAGGACCAGGATCAAAAACAGGGTCAGGGGTATGACCACGATCAGACGGTTCTTGACCAGTTCCATGGCCTCATGCTGGCCGCTCCAGAAAACGCTGTAGCCCGGGTCGAGTTTCAACTTTTCCCTGAGGAGCCGGCCGGCTTCTTCGATGTAACTGCCCAGGTCACGGTCGGCCACGTCGATGGTGACATAACCGGTCAGCAGACCGTCTTCGTCACGGATCATGGCCGGGCCGCCGGCGGTTTTTATTTCGGCCAGCTCGAAGAGGGGGATATGGCGCTGACCGTCCGAGGCCGGAACCAGAACGCGGCTCAAGACCCCCAGGTCGGCCCGGAAATCCCTCTTATAACGGACATTGACCGAATAGCGCTCCCGGCCTTCGATGGTCGTGGTCACATTCTCCCCGCCGATAGCGCTTTGGATGGTCTCCTGGGCCTCCTGAACGCTCAGGCCATAGCGGGCCAGGGCATCGCGGTCCCAGATAAAATCGAGGAAATAACCGCTGCCCGTCCGCTCGGCAAAGACGGCCCTGGTCCCCTTGACCGAGGGGAGAAGCGCCTCGACGCGGGCCCCGATCTCTTCGATCGTGTCCGGGTCGGCACCGGTGATCTTCAGTCCCACCGGGGTGCGCAGCCCGGTGCTGAGCATATCGATCCGGCCTTTGATCGGCATGGTCCAGGAATTGGACAAGCCGAGGATTTTCAGGGACTCGTTCATCCGGCCGACCAATTCTTCCTGGGAAATGTGATCGGGGGTGATCCGCCGGAAAACCGCCTTGGCCCATTCCGGGGCCCAGGAGGAATACCAGGTATCCACCTTCCGCCACTGGGATTTGGGTTTGAGGGTGATAACGGTTTCCAGCATGGACAACGGGGCCGGGTCGGTCGAGGTCTCGGCCCGGCCGGCCTTGCCCAGGACCCGGTCCACTTCCGGGAATTGCCGGATAATCCGGTCGGTGACCTGAAGGAGTTTCTGGGCCTCGGTGATGGAGATACCCGGCATGGTGACGGGCATGTAGAGAATCGAACCCTCTTCCAAAGGGGGCATGAACTCCGAGCCCAGCTTGAAATAGACCGGGACGGTGGCCATCACCAGGACCAGGGCCGAAGAGACCACCAGCCATTTCCAGCGGAGGGTCCAGGCGGCCACCGGCTCATAAACCCGGATAAGCACCCGGCTGATAAAATGTTTTTTTTCGGAATGGATTGTGCCGACCAAAACGACGTTGGAGGCCTTGGACAGCCAGCCCGGCCTGAAATCGAAGGTTTTCATCCGGGTCAGCAGGACCCGGAGGGCCGGGTCCAGGGTAATGGCCAGGAAGGCGGCGATGATCATGGACAGGTTTTTGGTGTAGGCCAGGGGCTTGAAGGTGCGGCCGGCCTGGCCCTCCAGGGTCAGGACCGGGAGAAAGGAAACGGCAATGACCAGCAGGGCGAAAAAGCTGGGACCGGCCACCTGCTTGATGGCATCGATGACCACGGACCGGCACCCTTCCTGGCCCCCGGTCCCATCCCAATGTTCAAGGCGTTTATGGGTCTGTTCGACCACGACGATCGAGGCGTCGACCAGGGCCCCGATGGCAATGGCAATACCCCCCAGGGACATGATATTGGCCGTGATGCCCATGAGGCGAAAGGGTATAAATGACAGAAGCACGGCCACGGGAATGGTGATGATGGGAATCAGGGCGCTGGGGATATGGCGGAGAAAAAGCAGGATTATAATCACGACCGTCAGGACCACCTCGATCAGAGTCGATTTAAGATTGCCGATGGCCCGTTGGATGAGATCAGACCGGTCATAGACCGGCACCACCCTGACCCCGGCCGGCAGTCCCGGCGCAATCTCCTTCAGCTTGGCCTTGACCCGGTCGATAACCTCCATGGCGTTCTGCCCCTGCCTCATGACGACGATCCCGGAAACCACCTCTCCCTTTCCGTCGAGGTCGGCCACCCCGCGGCGGAGGTCCGGGCCCCGGACGACCTGGCCGATATCCTTGATGCGGATCTGGGTGCCGTCCTTGGCGGCCGAGAGAACGATATTCTCGAATTCCGGGAGGGAGCGGGCATAACCCCGGCCCCGGATCATGTACTCGGTCCCGCCGAATTCGATCAGCCGTCCGGCGGCCTCGGTATTCCCCCGGCGGACCGCTTCAACCACCCGGCTGATGGGGATGCCGTAGGCCTGGAGCCGATTGGGGTCGACATTGACCTGGTACTGCTTTCCAAACCCCCCCAGGGGGGCCACCTCGGCCACCCCGGGCACGGCTTTGAGGTGATAGCGGAGATACCAGTCCTGTAAAGAGCGTAACGAGGCCAGGTCCTGCTTTCCCGAGTCATCGACCAGGGCATATTGGAAAATCCAGCCCAGGGCCGTGGCGTCCGGGCCCAAACCGGTTTTTACCCCGGCCGGAAGGGTCGGAAGAACAGAGGAAAGGTATTCCAGGGTCCTGGCCCGGGCCCAGTAAACGTCCGTTCCATCCTCGAAGATGATATAGACATAGGAATAGCCGAAGTCGGAAAAGCCCCGGACGGCCTTGACCTTGGGAGCCCCGACCATGGCTGAAACGATCGGGTAGGTCACCTGGTCTTCAATGATGTCCGGGCTTCGATCCCAGCGGGAGAAGATAATGACTTGGGTATCGCTTAAGTCCGGGATGGCGTCCACGGCCATGTTCCTGATCGACCACCAGCCTGCCAGGCAGGCAACGGCCGTCAGGGCCAGGACGAAGAACTTGTTTTTGACCGAAAAATCGATGATCCGATTAATCATCGTCCTTAGCCCCTGTCTTTGGCAGCCGGGGGAGAGACGGTCCGACCCTTTACTCCGGCCTCTCCAGCCGTCTTTTGGACATAATGGGCCGGATTTTTATCGAATTTCGCCTTGGACTCAGCGGACTTGAAGTAGTAACTTTGGCCTTGGTAGACGCTCTTCATCCCGGCCTTCTCCGCTTTGCTCATAGAGATCTCCTGTCCGGAAACCGGATCGGTGCTCAGGACCCCGACCATCCCGGCCGCAGCCAGCTCCAGGCGGCTCTCGGAATCGATGAGAAAGGTGCCGGACATGGCGATTCGCTCTCCCGGCTTGAGCCCCCTGACGATCTCGGTCCGGTTGCCGAAGCGCCAGCCCGTCTCCACCTCCCGGGGCTCAAAGACCCCGCCGCCCAGATCGACAAAGACGGTCTTTTTCAGCCCCGAGTCGATAAGGGCATCCACCGGAACGCTGACGGCCGGGGGGAGGTCGATCTGAAACTCCACGTCCACGAACATGTCCGGACGGAGGGCAAAGCCGGGATTATCGGTCTCCAGGCGGACCTTCAGGGTGCGGGTCGTCGGGTCGACCTGGGGCAGAATATCGCTGACCCTGGCCCGGTAGACCTTGTTGTACTCGGGCAGGAAAACCCGGGCCGTCATGCCCGGCCGGATGTATTGGGCCTCCCGTCCGAAGACATCGGCCGAAATCCAGACGCGGCTCAAATCGGCGACGCGGAAAAGCTCGACTCCGGGTCCGAGTCTCTGGGACGGAGAGATATTCCGACTGATTATAAAACCGGTGACCGGTGACCGGAGCTCAATATCCGAGACCAGTTTCCTGGTCCGGGCGATCTCCTGGATCTGGTAGTCCCCGACCCCCAGGGCGTAAAGCTCCAGTTTGGCCACCTCCAATTGGTCCCTGATGGAATAGACCGCCCGGCCGGCCGGATTGGTTTCCCCTCCGGGGGTCCCTTTGACAACATCCGTGGAAAAGGCGGGTACGGTTGGTATGGCCGTTTGTACGGCCCCGGATTGTGGGTCCTTGAGCTGCCCTTTGGACTGCTGTGCGACTGAAGATTGGGGTTCCGCCGATTGTGACTTGGCGGCTTTTTGCCGGCGCTCATCAAAATCGAGGGCATAAAGATATTGCTGCTCCCTGGTCAGGAACTGATAGTTATAGATCGTGGCCATCAACTGGTCCTTTTTGACCAGGCTGCCGGTGGTGCTCTCCTTTAAGGACGATACCCAGCCATCGGTGCTGGACAGGAGACGATAGGTAAGGTTTTCATTGGCCGCCACCCTCCCCAGGGTGCGCAAGACATGTTTTCCCGAAACTCTCTCCACCTTCTCCACCCGGACCCCGATCTGTTGCTGCCTTTGGGGCGTAATCTTAACCGCCCCCGGGGTCGCCGAGGCAACCGCGCAGTCCATTTCTTCCTGCGAGGCCGGCCCGGCAGGACCGCCTTCCCGCAGGACCGGATTATTCCCGGACCCGCGCTGTGAATATCTGATCCCGCCGAAAAACGTCCCGGCCAGGATGAAAATAAAAATCACCACAAAGAAAATTTTTTTCATAAACCGTGCACTCCATTTTTCATCATTCTTGTCATTGATTCTTTGGGCCTCTGAGTCAAGGGGGCTCGCTTTACGCTCCCAGTCACCTACACACTATCCGCCATCCCCGCGGAGGGTGAAATCAGGCCACGTTCAATTAAAGCCCCAAATGAGCCAAAAATGAATAAGTGAAACACCTTATTCCTGATTTAAAAAGTCTTTATTTTTTGCTGGAAATCCCCTATCGCCTAAGGTAGGGAAAAGAGCGAAGATGAAGAATCGTTGAAGAACCCGATGCAATTAGAATGAAGGGGATGGGGCTTCCAGTGAGGAAGGGGAAGCCCCATCCGGTTGAGGTTTGGTTGATAATTTCTATTTTCGATTGACCAAATCAATTCCGGCCGATCGGGCTATCGCCAAGTGTGCCCCACTGGGTCACGGTCACGGCCCCGGAAGCGGAATTGATGATGTACCAATTCCCATTGGAAGACCGCCAGACGGCCATATCCGTCTTCCCGTCTCCGTCATAATCACCGGGAACAGGTAGGTCGCCGACCATTCCCCATTGCCGGGTAGTGACCGATCCGGTCTGGGAATTGACAATAAACCAAGTACCGCTGGCCGGCCTCCAGACCGCTATATCGGTTTTGCCGTCCAGGTCATAATCACCTTGAACGGGCAGGTCGCCGGCGGCACCCCATTGGGTCACGGTCACGGTGCCGGTGGCGGAATTGATGATGTACCAATTCCCATCGGAAGGCCGGTAGACCGCTATGTCGGTTTTGCCGTCCAGGTCATAATCACCGGGAACGGGTATATCGCCGGCGGCACCCCATTGGGTTACGGTCACCGTGCCGGTGGCGGAATTGATGATGTACCAATTCCCGTTGGAAGGCCGGTAGACCGCTATATCGGTGATCCCGTCCCCGTCAAAATCGCCGGAAACGGCTTTATCGCCCTCGGCACCCCATTGGGTTACGGTCACGCTGTTATCCGCCGAATTCACGATGTACCAGGTTCCGTCTCCCCCCCGCCAGACGGCTATATCCGTCCTGCCGTCCAGGTCGAAGTCGTTTTTCACCACTTTCGTCAGGCCGAAAAAGGTCCTCGTGTCAGCGGCATGAGGCGTGGCGGCGGTGCCTCCCGCTCCCGTGGCCGGAAGGACGATCAGGCCGTCCACGGCCGCCCCGCCGGCCGGGATACGAAGTTCCGGATGATCAAAGGGGGCCGTATCGTTGGCTACCCGCGGGTCGGTGAGGGACTCGAGGAAGGCCACAACTTCGGCCCTTTTGTCCGGGGCCCCCCGCAGTGTGCCGCCGAGGTTCATTTCAGTGGCCAATTCAGGGTTGTCGAAATTCCCGTGGCGGGCGTAGAACTCCACCACCTCCGCCAGGGTGGCCATGCTGCCGTTGTGCATGTAGGGGGCGGTCAGGGCCACGTTGCGCAGCATCGGGGTCTTGAAAGCACCGTTGACGGCCACGGGCGTATTGACCGTAACGCCGTCCGGCAGCGGTTGCAGGGGCGCGAAGGGAAGGGTCCCGTTGGCCCGGTCGATCGCCTGCCTGGAGAAGGAGAGGTTGAAGTTGATCACCCCGCCCCTTCCGATGTCATCGGCCGTGGGTCTGACGCCGATATTGTGAAAACCGCTGTCGCTGATCGCCCCGGCTGTATTCGTTTCGCCCACGAGGATCAGGCCCTCAATGAAGGCCTGGTTGAGCGTGGCATCGCTAAACTCCGAGCCGGCATGGCAACCGGCGCACTTGGATTGAAAGATCCCGAACCCTCTGACGGCCGCCTGGCTGATTAAGCCTCCTCCGTCGCCCGGGGCACCGGCCTCAAGCCATTTGTCGAAGGGGGTCTGGTCGGAGACCAGGGTCGCCTCATAAAGCTGGACAGCCAGCCCCCAGAAGAGTGAAAAATTGGCCTCTACCTGAGAGAATCCGTCCGGGGTGAACTGAGCCACGCTCCAGTATTTGGGCTGGAAAGCGTCCATGATCATCTGCAAATAGGTGGTGTTGATCCCATTGGCCGGTGATTTGGAGAGGGACCCCAGGACACTGTCAGTGGGACTGACGAGCTGCTGGGCCAGCGGAGCAAGGCTCAGCATTTTCCGGCCTAACTGGGGCCAGGTGCGGCCGGCCCAGGACATCTCCACCGAGCTTAAAGGGGGACCGGTTGCCTGGGAAGCCAGGCTGGCATTGGGAATGGAAACCTTAACCTTCCCCAGGATCGGCGACGATGGTATCCCGACGTTGACCCAGACTCCGGCCGTCGTGTCTAAGGGACCGATAGGGCTCGCGCCGTTGAAGGTGTAGTGGGCCCGTCCATCCCAGAAGTTGGCGAAGTTGAAAACCGCGTTGACCGCCGGCGGGGTATTGCGCCCCGTCACCTGGCGGAAATGCTGGAAAATCGGGTCAAGGAACGGATTGCCGGTATCCAAAGGGCTTCCGACGTTGATGGTTTGGAATAGTTGCAGCTCCACACCCTGGGAACCGACGACGTCGTTTTTATCATTGGTGATCGTTCCTGTCCCCAGTTGGGCATCCACCGGACTCACCTGGTGGAAGGGGAAATGAGCCGCCGTCAGGGTCTGGTTGGGACCGGCCAATACCTGGAAGGTGCCGTCCGGCCCCGGATGGAGCTGGTTCTTGGCCCTGACATTCAACGGGTCCGCGCCGGCCTTGTAGTGGCAACTGGCACAGGCCATGATCCCGTCGCTGCCCACCTGCATATCCCAAAATAAGGCCTTCCCCAGTCTGATGGCCGCGGCCTTGTTTTTGACGAACTCGGCCAGGTTCGGCGGTTCCGGGACCGGGATCTGGCTGAGCGGAAGCGGGTTTGCCGCCCAGGCCGCCCATGGCAGCATGGTGTTGACAAACGTGCCTATTATCAGACAGATTAATGTCTTCGATTTGTACCACTTGGTTCTCATACTGACCTCC
>JACRCK010000058.1 GCA_016219065.1 Deltaproteobacteria bacterium | reverse complement strand
TTGCTGATGGGCAACGAGGCCATCGCCCGGGGGGCCCTGGAAGCGGGCGTTTCTTTTGCCGCCGGCTATCCCGGCAACCCCTCTTCCGAGATCATCGAAACCCTGGCCGGGGAGACCAAAGGCCATCGCCTGTATGTGGAATGGTCCATCAATGAAAAGGTGGCCCTGGAAGCGGCGGCGGCCGCCTCCTTCGCCGGTCTCCGGGCTTTGGCCACCATGAAGCAGAACGGCGTCAACGTGGCCTCCGATTTCATCACCAACCTGACCCTATCCGGCACCGGGGCCGGCCTGCTGCTCATCACCTGCGACGATCCTTCCGGCATTTCCAGCACCAATGAACAGGACGCCCGCTTCATCGCCCGCCTGGCCGACCTGCCTTTGCTCGAGCCTTCCTCCCCCCAGGAGGCCCTGGAGATGACCCGCTGGGCCTTTGAGCTGTCCGAAGAACTGCAGAACCTGGTGGTGCTGCGCAGCGTCTCGCGCCTGTCCCATTCCCGCCAGAATTGCCGGGTCGGAGAGCTGCACCGGCCCGATCCCCGGCCCCAATTCGACCTGAACCGGCTCTTTCACACCTTTCCGGTCACGGTCAAGCACCAGGCCATGCATGAGAAACTGGCCCGGGCGGCCCTGGCCGGTGAAGCCTCGCCCTTCAATCGCTATGAGGGCCCCGAGACCCCGGAGATGATCGTCATCACCTGCGGCACGGGGTGGGATTACAGCCGGGAAGCGGTGGAGCTGCTGGGGTTGGCGGAAAGGGTAGGGGTGCTCAAACTGGGCCTGACCTGGCCCCTGCCGGCCGGCTGGCTGAAGCCGTTCCTTATGAAAGCCGCCAAATTTCTGTTCATCGAAGAGGTAGACCCTTTCCTCGAAGGAGGGGTGAAGGAATTCGCGGCCCAGATCGGACCCGAAATCGGCCCCAAGGAATTCTTTGGCAAGGGCAGCGGGCACGTGGACCCTTGGGGGGAGCAGACCCCGGATCGGGTCATTCAGGCCCTGGCCGGTATTTTGAATGTGCCTTACGCCTCCCGCGAGCCCGCTTACGAGCAGAAAGCCGCGGACTGGATCAAAAAACTGGTCCCGCCCCGGGAATTCGGCTTCTGTCCGGGCTGCCCCCACCGGGCCACTTACTGGTCGATCAAAAACGCCTTGAAACTGGACGGCCGGAAGGGCTTTGTGGCTGGGGATATCGGCTGCTACACCATGGGGATCTTTCCCACCGGCTTCCTGCAGATCAAGTCCGTTCACGCCATGGGCTCGGGCGTGGGCCTGATGAGCGGCTACGGCCAGCTCGTCTCCTTCGGCTTTTCCCAGCCGGTGATCTCGGTGGTGGGCGACTCCACCTTTTTCCATGCGGCCATACCGGCGGTGATCAACCTGGTCCACAACCGGGCCCGGGCCGTCCTGCTGGTCTTGGACAATCAGGCCACGGCCATGACCGGCTTTCAGCCCCACCCGGGTCTGGCCACCAATGTGCTGGATCAACCGGCCCCGGCCATTCCCATCGAAAAGATCTGCGCCTCCCTGGGGGTGCCGGTGACCCTTCTGGACCCGTACGAAATGGAAAACAACACCCGGGTGATCTACCAGGCCCTGCAGGAAACGGAGGGGGTCCAGGTGCTGATCCTGCGGCGGACCTGCGCCCTGGTCCAGGGCCGGGCCGGGGGGTATCCCTACCGGCCGGTGGTGAACCCGGACCTTTGCCTGGGGGAGGATTGCGGCTGCAACCGTTATTGTTCGCGGGTCTTCCGCTGCCCCGGCTTGATCTGGGACGCTGAAAAAGGTCGGGCCCGGATCGACGAAGTCATCTGCGTCGGCTGCGGAGTCTGCGGACAGATCTGCCCCCAAGGGGCCATCACCCTGGAAAATAAGGCGGCGGCATGAACACCCAGTTGTTCAAGGATCCGGTCAATCTGATCATCACCGGCGTGGGCGGCCAGGGCAACGTCCTTTCTTCCCAGATCCTAGGGCGCCTGCTGATCCGGCGGGGCTTTCAGGTCAGCATCGGGGAGACCTACGGGTTATCCCAACGGGGCGGGGCGGTAATGAGCCAGATCCGCCTGTCGGCCCGGCGGGCCTTCGGCCCCATGATACCGGCGGGTAAAGCCGACATCGTCGTCGGGCTGGAACCGCTCGAAGTGCTGCGCACCCTGGGGACCTACGGCCAGCCGGGCATCCGCGTGCTCACCAATACCCGGCCGATCGTGCCCATCAACGTGCTCTCCGGCCAGGCGGTTTATCCGGAGCGGGAAAAGATCGACGAAGCCCTGCAGGATCTGGCCCGGCAGGTCTGGTGGATCCCCGCCTCCGAAACGGCGATCAACCTCGGCAACCCCATCCTGGCTAATATGGTCATGCTGGGGGCTTTGATCGGAACCGAAATGTTGCCGCTGACGGCCGACGATTTTGAAAGCCTGGCCGGGTCCCAATGGGATGAAAAACGGGCCGCGGCCAATGCCCAAGCCGTCCGGGAGGGAATAGCTTTGGTGGGGTCTTCCGTTAAGAATTAACAATTAAGAATTGATAATTGATTATTTATTATCGATTATTGATTTTTTTGTATTAAATCTGCGTGCTCAGTAAGGCGCCCGCATACAGCCAAACAAAAACCTGAAGACGAATTATCAATAATCAATTATCAATTATTAATTCTTAATTAAACTGCCTGGGACCTATGAACCCGGAAAAACCATCCGACCGGATCATCATCTACGGGAAAGCGGGTTGACCCTTTACCCGCAAGGCCCTGGAGGCCTACCAGGAAAAGCAGCCGTCCGTCGTTTATTATGATTTGACCGTCGAAAAAGACCGTTTGCCCGAATTCCTGAAATTTTCACCGGAAAGGAGGGTCCCGGTGATTGTCGAAGGTGATCATATAACCATCGGATTTAAAGGCGCCTGAAAAATCCGTTGACCAATCCGTTCTGGGCGGAACGGACGAAAATACCCTTCGGCGTTGGGCGTTCGGCGCGAAAGTTAATACGAAAAAAATCTGTTCAACAACGAGACAGCCGTGAGCGAAGAAAACGTCAAGAAGCCTAGTCCCAAGAAGAAGACCTTCCTGATCCTGGCCGTCGTCGGGATCATCGCAGTCATAATCGGGGGCCTTTACTGGCGCTATGTCCGGACCCATATCTCCACGGATGACGCCTACGTTCAGGGCACGATCTATCCGATCAGTTTCCGGGTCCCCGGAACCGTCACCCGGGTGCTGGTCAAAGACAATCAACTCGTGGAAGAGGGTCAGGCGCTGGCGGAGCTAGATCCGACCGATTACGAAGTGGCTGCCAAGCAGGCCCGGGCCAATCTGGAGCAGGCTAAGTCCCGCTGGGAATCGGCCCGCCTGGCCGTGCCTTTGGAATCCGATCAGACCCGGGCCCGGGTGGATGAATCCCGGGCCGGGGTCGGGACCTTTGAAAATAACCTGGCGGAAGCCCGGGAACAGCTCCGCCGCCTGGAAGAAGAAACCCGCAGCCAGAAGGCCCTGCTGGATAAAGCCGAGTTGGACCGCGATCGGTTCAGCAAGCTCTATCAACAGCAGGCTATCTCCAGACAGCAATTCGACGAGACCGCCACGAACTATGAAGTGGCCGCCTCCCGATACCAGGGGTCCTTGGCCGCCCAGCAGGCCTTGAAAAATACCATGGCCTCCCTCGGGGAACAGATCAAGAAGGCCCGGGCCCAGGTGGACCTGGCCCAAACCGGGGAAAAGGTCGTTTCGATCAAAAAGCAGCAACTCGAAGCCGCCAAGGCGGAGTTGGACCTGGCGGAAGCGCGCCTGGAACAGGCCCGGCTCCAGTTAGCGTACACCCGGATCATGGCACCGGCCCGGGGCCGGATTACCAAGAAAAGCCTGGAAACGGGTCAACGGGTCCAGGCCGGCCAGCCGGTCCTGGCCCTGGTTTCTTTGGAGGAGGTCTGGGTGGCGGCCAATTACAAGGAAACCCAGTTGACCCGGGTCAAGGTGGGACAAAAAGCGAAGATCGAGGTGGATACCTTCCCGGGTAAAAAAATCAGGGGCCGGGTGGAAAGCATCATGGCCGGGACGGGATCGGCCTTCTCCCTTTTCCCACCGGAAAACGCTACCGGGAATTTCGTTAAAATAGTCCAACGTATTCCGGTCAAGATCGTCCTGGATAAAAACCAAGAACTCCCGCCGCTGCGGATCGGTATGTCGGTAGTGCCCACTATTTTGGTGGAAGACTGAGGCCAAAATACAGAGGACAGAGTGCAGAGGACAGAGGGCAGAAAAAGCAGAGATCACAGGTCGGAGGCCGGAAGTCAGAAAAAACCAAAAGACAAGAGAACAGAGGTCGGTAAGAACTTGAAAGAAATGAACTTCGTTTTTTTCTGATCTCTAATCTCTGATCTCTGACTGCTGACCTCTGTTTTCAAGTTTTCTTCATTTCTAGAGCTCATCAAAACTCCAATGAACGACCTTTCCGCCCCGGCTCCCGTGCCCCAAATCAACAAATGGTTGGTGACCATTACGGTCATGCTGCCGACCATCATCGAAATCCTGGATATGAGCGTGGCCAACGTGGCCCTGGGGCATATGCAGGGCAGCCTGAGCGCCGGGCTCGATGAAATCACCTGGGTGCTGACCTCGTATCTGGTCTCCAACGCCATCATTATCCCCATTACCGGTTGGCTGTCCGCCACTTTCGGCCGTAAAAATTACCTGATCTTTTCCCTGGGTCTGTTCACCGGCAGCTCCCTCATGTGCGGCGCCGCCCCCAGTCTGGAAACCCTGATCCTGTTCCGCATCCTGCAGGGCATCGGAGGGGGAGCGCTGCAACCCCTGGCCCTGTCGATCCTCCTGGAGACCTTTCCCCCCAAACAGCATGGCATCGCCATGGCGGTTTATGGGATCGGGATAGTCTTCGGGCCGATCTTAGGTCCTTTATTGGGCGGGTACATCACCGACAATCTGAGTTGGCGCTGGATTTTTTATATCAACCTGCCCCTGGGCGGAATAGCCATCATGATGGCTCTGTTGTTTATCTTCGACCCCCCTTATATTCGCCAGGCCCGGACCAAAATCGATTATTGGGGGCTGGGGCTCCTGTGCGTGGGGCTGGGTTCCCTGCAGGTGGTGCTGGACCGGGGAGAACGGGAAGACTGGTTCGCCTCCAGTTTCATCGTCTGGCTGTCGATCATTGCCGTCGTTTGCCTGATCTCCTTCGTCCGCCTGGAATGGCGGCATCCCTCTCCGGTGGTCCGGTTGCAGATTTTCAAAAACCGGTCCTTCAGCACCGGAAATCTGATCATGTTTTTCTGCTTTTTCGCCTTTTTCGGCAGCATCGTGCTGCTGCCCATCTATCTCCAGAACCTCATGGGGTATACTGCCTCTTTGGCCGGGCTGGTCCTGGGGCCGGGGGGGATGTCCACCTTGATCATGATGCCCCTGGTGGGCCGGCTGATCGGGGTAGTGGATGCCCGGCTCATGCTGGCCGCCGGCATGTTGATCAATGCCCTGGCCCTGTATCTGATGTCCGCCTTTACCCTGACGACCGACTTCTGGAGCGTGATCTGGCCCCGCGTTCTGCAGGGCATCGGGATCAGCCTCTTCTTCGTGCCCCTTTCGACCCTGACCCTTTCCAGCCTTTCCAAGCCGGAAATGGGCAACGGCAGCGCCATCTTTAACCTGCTCAGGAACCTGGGGGGCAGTTTCGGGGTGGCCTTCATCACCACCGTCCTGTCCCGGCGCACCCAATTCCACCAGACTCATTTGATCGAGGGTTTTTCGATTTATGATTTCAAACTCCAACAGGCCCAACCCACGATCCAGCAATTCCTGCAGCGGTCAGGTCTCGAAGAAACCACCGCCCGGCAGGGGTCCCTGGAGGTCATCTACCGGCAGCTCCAGCAACAGGCGGTCATGCTGAGTTTCAATGACGTTTTCTGGCTGCTGAGTCTTTTTTTTCTCGGCCTGATTCCTTTTATCCTCCTGATCCGCCGCCGGAGGGACGCCATCGCCCAAATGGGCCATTGACAGTTAAAAATGAGTTGGGATAGAATGATCAATTTTTAAGTTCGGGAAAACCGACCTACGGGGGAAGTAAAATGGATCCAGTCAACGGCAGTATCATCGACCTGCTTGAGGTGGTCAGTGAAGGCAAACCTTTCGCCCCCCTTGTTTCTGAACCGGTCTTTGAAAAAAACCCTGGCCTGGCCTTGACCCCGGAGTGGGAGGAAAAGATAGCCCAACTGGTCCGGGAGGAGGTGGGGCGTCTGATCAGGGGGGCCGTGGAAGAGGAAGTGGCCCGGCTGGTCCGGGAGGTCCTGGTCCAGGAAACGGAAAAGGCGTTGACCAGAGAGATCGAGCGTCTTAAAAGTTCCTGAACCGGCGGCGCGAACACTGAAAAAACGTTCGGCGTTCGGTGTTCAGCGTTCGGCGGAGAAGTTCAATGCCAAGGCCGGCGGGTTAATACGAAAAAATGAACATCGAACGTCGAATTACGAAAATAAAACGAAGTTCGAAGTTATTCACGTAGGGGTGGGGACTTAGGCGGGTTCAGGCGAGCCGTTTGTCCCCCACCGCCCTTGGATTGCCCGACTGGCTAGGGCGGGGGGATGAAACCTCCCTACGAAAAATTCAAACCGGATAAAATTTTCATGCTTCGTGAGTGCTCGTCCTTGGCATGGGCTTTTAGTACGGAATGATATCCGCCGCCAGCGCCGGCGGATGGGAGTCGATTGTTATGGAAAATTTTCAAATACCCAAGGCCTACGAGCCCCAGGAAGCGGAGGCGGAGCTTTACCGCTATTGGGTTGAAAACGGTCTGTTCATCGCCCAGGCGGAGGCCCCCGGAAAACCCTTCTGCATGGTCATCCCCCCGCCCAATGTGACCGGCACGCTCCATATGGGCCACGCCTTGAATACGACCCTGCAGGATATCCTGTGGCGTTACTTCCGGATGCAGGGCCGCAACGCCCTCTGGGTCCCGGGAACGGACCATGCCGGCATCGCCACCCAGAACGTGGTGGAACGGATGCTGGCCCAGGAGGGCTTGACCCGCCAGCAGTTGGGCCGGGAAAAGTTCATCGAGAAGGTCTGGGAATGGCGGGCCAAGTACGGCGGGATCATCATCAACCAGCTCAAGCGGCTGGGGGCGTCCTGCGACTGGAGCCGGGAGCGTTTCACCATGGACGAGGGGCTTTCCCGGGCGGTGCGGGAGGTTTTCGTCCGGCTGCACGAAGAGGGACTCATTTACCGGGGGGATTACATCATCAACTGGTGCCCCCGCTGCCTTACCGCCCTGTCCGACCTGGAAGTGGAACATGATCTTCATGACGGCGGCCTGTATCACATCCGCTACCCCCTGGTGGAAGGGGAGGGCGGGGTGACCGTGGCCACCACCCGGCCGGAAACCATGCTGGGCGATACGGCGGTAGCCGTGCACCCGGATGATCCCCGCTATCAGGGGCTGGCCGGGAAAGCGGTCCACCTGCCCCTGGCCGGAAGGACGATCCCCATTATCGCCGATCCTTATGTGGATCAAAGCTTCGGTACCGGGGCCCTCAAGATCACCCCGGCCCATGACTTTAACGACTTTGAAATCGGCCGGCGCCATGGGTTGCCGGCCATCAAAGTCATGGATAACGAGGGGCGGATGAACGACCAGGCCGGCGTCTACCGGGGGCTGGACCGGGCAGCGGCCCGTTCGAAGATCCTGGAGGACCTGGAAGCCCTGGGGCTGCTGGGAAAAACGGAAAAATACCAGCACAACGTGGGGCACTGTTACCGCTGTAAAACCTAGGTCGAGCCGGCCCTCTCTAAACAGTGGTTCATCAAGATCGGCCCCCTGGCCGAAAGGGCCCTGGCGGCCGTCCAACAGGGCGAGACGGAAATTTTTCCCAAGAACTGGGAAAAGACCTACTACGAATGGATGAACAACATCCGCGACTGGTGCATCTCCCGCCAGATCTGGTGGGGCCATCAGATCCCGGCCTGGTACTGCGATTCCTGCGGCGCCATGATCGTCGCCCGGGAAACGCCGCAAGCCTGTCCCGAATGCCGCTCCGCCGCACTGCATCAGGAAACCGACGTACTGGATACCTGGTTCAGTTCGGCCCTGTGGCCCTTCTCGACCCTGGGTTGGCCCGATCCGGCCAGGGACCTGGAGGTTTACTATCCCACTTCCGTCCTGGTCACCGGTTTCGATATCCTTTTTTTCTGGGTGGCCCGGATGATGATGATGGGGCTCCATTTCATGGGCCGGGTCCCTTTTACCCACGTCTATATTCACGCCCTGGTCCGGGATGCCGAAGGGCAGAAGATGAGCAAGTCCAAGGGCAACGTGATCGACCCCCTGACCGTCATGGACCGTTACGGGACCGACGCCTTCCGGTTCACCCTGGCCGCCCTGGCAGTGCAGGGCCGGGATATCAAACTTTCCGAGGAACGGATTGAAGGCTACCGCCACTTCGTCAATAAGATCTGGAACGCGACCCGGTTCTGCAGTCCCCATCTGACCGGGTTGAGTCTGGAAAGCCTCGCCGCGGACCGGGAACCGGATCCGGGGGACGAAACCAATCGCTGGATCATCAGCCGGGTAGGGCAGGTGATCCGGGAGGTGGAAACGGGCATCGAACAGTACCGCTTCAATGAAGCCGCCCATCACCTCTACCATTTTATCTGGCACGAGTTCTGTGACTGGTATCTGGAATTGATCAAACCGGTGCTCTACCAGGAAAACGACACGGAACAGCGCCGGGTTACCCGACGGACGCTGTTCAGGGTCCTGATGGCCATCCTGCGGCTGATTCATCCCTTTATGCCCTTTGTTTCCGAGAAGCTGTGGCAAATCACCCGGGCCGGCCAGGGAAGCATATTGGAAGCCGGCTTTCCGCAGGCGGACGATTTTCCCGAAGCCCCCCTGGCCGAAAAGAACCTCATGCTGTTGCAGGGGCTGATCTATGAAGTCCGCAACCTGCGGGGCGAAATGAATATCCCGCCCTCCAAGACCGTCGAAATCTGGCTGCGCTGCCCCGACCCGGCCCTCCGGGAGCTGGTGGCCCGGTACCGGAACAATTTATTGATCCTGGCCAAAGGAGCGGAGATCTCCTACCTGGGCGAAACCGAGAAACCTCCGGCCGCTTCCATTTCTTCGGTCTTTCAGGGGGTGGAGATTTTTATCCCCGTGAAGGGGGTCATTCAGTTCGAGGACGAATTGAAGCGCCTGGAAAAGGAAATCCAGAAGTCGCGGAAAGACAGCCAGCAGACCGAAAAAAAATTGGCCAACGAAGATTTTTTAGGGAAGGCCCCCGCGGAGGTCATTCAAAAGGAAAAGGACAAGGTCCTGGTCTTGGGGAAAAAGATTGAAAAACTGGAAGGGCACGCCGGACGCCTGAAACAGCTTATGGCCCAGGGGTAGGGAAGAAGGTTAAAAGAAAAGCGGGTGACCGCTGTCGGGAGATTGCTGCGATCCGCCTTAGGCGGATCTCGCCATGACCGGTTTTTTGAAAATCTTTCGTAGGGTCGGCGTCCCCGCCGACCTCTGGGCCTCCCGGGTCAGCATAATGTCCCAAACCTTACCCCGATTGCTCAATAAGACCTCGCCGTTACCCGGTCGGCAGGCGAGACGCCTGCCCAACGACCTTTTTCCTGTTTTTAAACTAGTTTCTGCAATTCCTTCGACCGTCGGGTGGCGGCCTCCACGGCGTCCATGATAATCCCCCGCAATCCGGCTTTTTCCATCTCGTAGAGGCCGGCCATGGTCGTTCCTCCCGGGGAGGTGACCATTTCCTTGAGCTGGCCGAAAGTCCGCTCGGGGTTGCAGGCCATCAAACCGGAACCGAGCATGGTTTGCGCTGCCAGCTTGGCCGCGATATTCCGGGGCAACCCCAGTTTGACCCCCGCATCCGCCAGGGCCTCCAGGATGACAAACAGGTAGGCCGGCCCGCTTCCCGACAAGCCGGTGACGGTGTCGAAATGCGTCTCGTCGAGGAGGACCGTTTCCCCCACCGCGCCGAACAGGGCGGCCGCCTCTTCCAGGTCCTTCTTCGTGGCCGCCGCATTTTTACAGAGGGCGCTGGCGCCGGCCAGGACCAGGGCCGGGGTATTGGGCATTACCCGGATGAGGGCCGGGGGGCTGGGGAAGAAACCGGCCAACCGCTCCAGGGTGATACCGGCGGCAATGGAAATCAGCAGCTTTCCCGACGACCAGTGGGGGACCACTTCCGGCAACGCCTGGGGAACCTGCTGGGGTTTTACGGCCAGAATAATGATGCGGCTTTCTTTGACCACCGATCGGGCTTCCCGGCCAGGTTGAATCCCGTAGGTTTGCTGCAGGTAACCCAACCTTCCCGGCAGGACATCGAAAACCCGGCACTGGCCGGGCGTGGTCATTTTCCCGCCGATCAAGCCCTTGATCAGGGCCTCGGCCATGTTCCCGCCTCCGATAAAGCCGATTGCTGCTTGTTTTTTCATGAATCCCCCTTTTTTTGTAAAAATACCGTTCGGCGTTGAGCGTTCGACGTTCGGCGCAGAAGCTCAATGCAAAGACAAGGCGATTTAATACTAAAGATATCTCGATCCCTCTAAGGGTAACCTGAATCTTTTAGAATGCGGGTTGGGTAGCGTGAAACGAAACCCAACATTCCCCCGTCGTTTCACATCGAGGAAGTTTTCCCCTTCAAAAAATCCTTTTTATAGATGTCCAACAAAGTCATCAGGGAGGAAAGTACCACCGGGCCCAGAATAAATCCCAAAAACCCGAAATACATGAGGCCGCCCAGGACGCTCAAAAAAGTCAGCAGGGGATGGAGATTGACTTCCCCTTTGAGCAGGATCGGGCGCAGAATATTATCCGCCCCGGCGATGATCAGCGTCCCCCAGAGGGCCAGACCCAGCCCCATCCAGAAAGAGGACGCCAGGGCCAGGTACAGGGCGGCTGGAACCCAGATCAGGGCCGTCCCCACCAGGGGAATGACCGAACTGAGCAGCATGCAGACCCCCCAAAAAGCGGCCGAGGGAATGCCGAAAATCCAGAAGCCGATCCCGCCCAGCGTTCCCTGGACCAGGGCCACGATGACCGAACCTTTGAGGGTGGCTTTGACGGTCCGCTCTAGCTGGGAAATGATCCGCTGGTGATGGGCGTCTTCCAGGGGGCTGACGGCGCTGATCTCTCGTAAAAAGTTTTCCCCGTCTGCCAGCAGGAAGAAACTGATGAAGAGGACGATGATGATGTCCAGCAGAACGCCGATGAATCCTTTGGCCAGAATGGTCATCTCCCGATAAATGAAATCGGAAATGGAGGCCAGCGCGGTTTCGATATAACGCCAGACATCGATATCATAGTTGCGCAACCCCAGGCGGTCGAGCATCCGGTGCAACAGATCGATCTGGACATCCAGCAAGGCCGCCAGGGACTTTCCTTCCAAACCCCGGCTCAGGGACTGATACAATTCAAAAGACTGGGTGGTGATGACCCCGGACAGCAGGGCGATGGGGACTATAAAAAGGAGAATGACCAGCAAAACCGTGATCAGGGCGGCCGGAATGGCCCGCCCCCGAAACCAGCGGGTCAAGCGGGTGAAAACGGGATAAAAAACCAGGGCGATCAGGATGGAGATAAAAATGTCATTTAAGAAGGGGCGGATGATGAGGTAAAAAAGATAGAGGACCCCGATCAGGAAGGCTATAAAAATATAACCAGGCAGGGCTTGCTCTTTTTGGGAAAAATTAGGCCACATATACGGTTGCGGTAAAGGTCAGTCTTCCTTTCCGCCGGTCCAGGCTTTTTTGATGGCCCGCCCCATGTTTTGAAACCCTCGGCCGATGCCGAGCCCCAGGTCCTTGAATCCCTGTCCGATCTCCCGGCCACCCTCTTTGATCTGCTGTTTCGGCGACGAACCGCCGCCGCCGGAGCCGGATGTTTTTTTCTTCGGGGCGCTTTTAGCAGGGGGAGCAGATGGAGCAGGGGCTTCCTGGACGGTTTCCTGGCCGCCGAGGGGACGATCGGGATGAACTTGCGCGAAGCCGATGGTCGATCCGGACCCGCTTAACAGGAGCGCCAGAAGAAGAGTCATAAATATTTTGTCGGGGGAATGCATTAAATGCCAATTAATTATTGACAATTTTATTACTTATTGGCCGATCGCCCAAAGCCGAACGGTATTTTCGTATTAAACCTCATACTCGGGGCGAGCACCCGCGAGGCATGAAAAGTTTTTCACACATTCGATGTTGGACGTTCGATGTTCGATGTTGAATGTTCGTCTTTTTATTTTCGTATTTGTAAATAACTATTATACCCCTGCCCTTCGCCCGGCGCAACCCCTAAGCTCTCCCGGAACTGGATCAAACGTTACAAATGGTTTATAATCCATTCATGAATCCCCTTTTTCACCCCCACCTGATCAACGGTCCTGGCGGCGACCCTGTGGTCTATATCGAATTCAAATTCGAGCGCCGGGCCATCCTGTTCGATCTGGGGGATCTGCAGTCCCTGACGCCCCGGAAACTCCTGAAGGTCAGTCATGTCTTCGTTTCCCATACCCATATGGACCACTTTATCGGCTTCGATACCCTCCTGCGGGTTTCCCTGGGCCGGGAAAAGAAGTTGTTTTTTTACGGCCCCCCCGGTTTCATTCGGCAGATCGAATCAAAACTGAATGGTTATTCCTGGAACCTGGTGGAAAACTACCAGAACGCCCTGGAAATAATTGCGGTGGAGATTCGCTCCGACCAGATGCGGGAAGTCAGTTTTCCGGTGCAAGCGTCCTTTCGACGCCGTCCGGAGGAAACCGTTCGGCCCTTCAACGGCCGACTCCTGGAAGAGGAGTCCTTCGGGATCCAGGCCGCTTTTTTGGATCACAAGATACCCTGTCTGGCTTTCGCCCTGGAAGAGGCCCGGCATCTCAACATTCTGCGCACCGGCCTGGAGGCGCTAGAGCTGCCCAAAGGGCTGTGGCTCAAAGCCCTTAAGGAGGCCGTCTGGCGGGAGGAGGGGGACGACTTTCCGATCCGGGTCTGGACCCGGGATCCCGCCCGGTTCCCGGAGCGATTTTTCCCCCTGGGTTTTTTAAAAAAACATCTGGTGAAGATCACTCCCGGGCAAAAAATCACTTTTGCCGTGGATACCATCTTGAACGACGACACCGAACGGATCCTGATGGATCTGGCCCGCGCTTCCGATCTCTTTTTCTGCGAGGCGGCCTTTCTGGATGCCGACCGGGAGCGGGCCCGGGAGAAATATCATTTGACCGCCGGCCAGGCGGGGAGGCTGGCCCGGCAGGCGGGGGTCAAGCGGCTGGTCCCCATCCATTTCTCTCCCAAGTATGCGGCCGATCCCTCGCTTCTGGAGCGGGAAGCCCAGGAGGCCTTCGCCGGCCGGACATAAAAGACTGTCTCTCCGGGGTTCTTTTTGGTATAAGAGGACAGGAGGTCCTGCACATGGAAACCGATCACCGTCCCTGGGGGTATTACCAGGTTCTGGCCGACGAGCCGGATCATAAAGTCAAAAGGATCGTGGTATATCCCGGGAAGCGGTTGAGCCTGCAGCGGCACCAGCGCCGGACCGAGCACTGGTATGTCATCGCCGGCCAGGCCGTGGTGACCCGGGACCTGGATGAACTCCGGCTGCGGGCCGGCGATGCCGTCGATATACCCTGCGGGGCCAGGCACCGGGTGGAAAACCCCGGTCTCCAGGACATGGCTTTTATCGAGGTTCAGACCGGAGAATATTTTGGTGAAGACGATATCGAAAGGCTGGAAGACGATTTCGGAAGGGCGTAAGACGAACGTCCAACATCGAACATCGAACGTCCAACGTCGAATCAAAACAGAATAATTAATAATCAATTGTCAATTCTTAATTGTTAACGGAAAAACCAAAAAAATTATAAAAACGAAACGAACATTCATGACGGAAATCAATGCTGAATATTTGCAACCGACCGCCATTATCGACAGCGATCATCCCCGGATTGTGGACTACGCCCGGGAAACGGCCGGGGGATCCCGGGACCCGGTCGAACAGGCGGTAAAAATTTATTACGCGGTCCGAGACGGGATTCGTTATAACCCCTATACTCCTTTTTATCTACCGGAGCATTACCGGGCCAGCAATGTGCTGGCCTGGGGGCAGGGGTACTGCGTCTGCAAGGCCTCCCTGCTCTGCGCCCTGGGCCGGACCCTGGGCATCCCGAGCCGGATCGGGTTTGCCACGGTCCGCAACCACCTGGCCACCCGCCAGTTGCTGGAATACCTGGGGTCCGATCTGTTCGTCTACCACGGCTATACCGATTTTTTTCTGGAGGGGAAATGGGTCAAGGCCACACCGGCCTTCAATAAGACCCTCTGTGACCGGCACCGGGTGGCGCCGCTGGAATTCAACGGCCGGGAGGATTCGGTTTTTCAACCCTTCAACCGGGAAAACCAAAAATTCATGGAGTACATCGATTTCATCGGGACCTATGCGGATATTCCGGTCGCCGAAATTGTGGCGGCCTGGGAAAAGGCTTACACCCCGGAGCGGGTTCGCAGTTGGATCGACGGGTTCGAGACAGCCGGGACGAAACGCGATTTTTACCGCGAAGAAGTGGTGCAGCAGTAAAAAAGATGAACGTCCAACATCGAACATCCAACATTCAACATCGAATTGAATACGAAAATAAACGAGAATTTGGGAGGTTAAAACATACATGCGTGATAAAGGATTGATCGAGACCAATTTCCCGAACCTCAAGCTGGCCAGCCGGGGGAAAGTGCGGGATATTTATGACCTGGGTGAACAACTGCTCATCGTAGCCACCGACCGTATCTCGGCCTTCGACGTGGTCATGCCCAACCCCATTCCGGGCAAAGGCCGGATTCTGACCCGGTTGTCCAAATTCTGGTTTCAGGAGATGGCCGGGATCGTGCCCAACCATCTGGTAGCCACCGAGATCGAGGATTTCCCCGAGGCCTGCCGCCCCTATGCCGAAGATCTGGAAGGCCGCAGTATGCTGGTGACAAAGGCCGCCCCGCTGCCGGTGGAGTGCATCGTCCGCGGTTATCTCTCCGGTTCGGGTTGGAAGGACTACCGGGAAACCGGGCGGATCTGCGGGATCGATCTGCCTGCGGGACTCAAGGAATCCGACCGCCTGGAACGGCCGATCTTTACCCCGTCCACGAAGGCCGAATCCGGGACCCACGATGAAAACATCCCGGTGGGAGAAGTCATTCAAAAACTGGGGCGGGAAACGGCCGGCCAGCTCGAAGAGGTCAGCCTGGCCATTTACCGGAAGGCCCGGGAGATCGGCGAGGCCAAGGGCATCATCATTGCCGACACCAAGTTTGAATTCGGCCTCAAAGACGGCCGCCTGCTGCTGATCGACGAAGTCCTGACTCCGGATTCCTCCCGCTTCTGGCCCAAGGACCAATATCGCCCCGGCGGTCCCCAGGTCAGCTTCGACAAGCAGTTTTTACGGGATTATCTGGAATCACTCGACTGGGACAAGAAACCCCCGGCCCCGCCGCTGCCCCCGGAGATCATCGAAAAGACCCGGGCCAAATATGAAGAGGCTTTGCGGATTTTTGTTGGCTAACAGAAAATTATCGAAGATTCGGGGATTCACCCACCCCCCAACCCCGGAGCCTGTCCCGCGGCAGCGCGGGATCGAGGGAGGGGGAGACTAGTGGTTATTTTTATGTTTTTTCGCTTGGACCCTTGAATCCTCGATCTTTGGATCATGAAGTTATCGGCTGCAGCCGGCAGCGCCTCACTTCTTGCTCTGGATAAAACGCCGGATGGACCGGTCATAGGTCTTTTCGACCTCCGGCGTAAAATAACAGGCCGGGAGTTCCCCGTTGCGCCGGTGATAATGCAGACATTGGCAGCAGAGCCCCTTCTTGTCGCAGGCGGAGTAGGTGCAGGTGCAGTGCTTCATATTTTCAGTGACGTTGGGGCATTCGTCCCGCATCCGGGCATAATCGGCCATAAGAAGATCCTCCCGTTCTAATTCTTTTTCCGGGAATATAACAAACCAGCCTATAAAAAACAAATTCGAAACTCGAAATCCGAAATCCGAAACAAATTCAAATGACCGAAATACAAATGACCGAAGCTGAAATCCGCCCGGAGGAAATCGACTGGCGGGATTCCACTTTTCAGATAACCTGCGGCCGGCCCCTGGAGCCGTTGCGCCGATCCATCCAAGCGCTGGGGGTCCGGCAAACACCCGTCCTGCAACCGCTGCCCTCGGGGCGGCTGCGGATCGTTTCGGGGCGGAGACGCCTCCTGATCGTGAAGGCCATGGCCGCCGGGGCCGTTACGGTCCGGCTGGCGGCCCCCGATGAACCGGCCGCCGGCCTCTTCCTTTTCAATTTCCATGACCACCTGGGCAGCCGGGAGTTCAATGCGGTGGAACAGGCCCTGACCCTGAGGGGTCTGAGACGTTACTTTTCGGAAGAAGAAGTGATCCGGAGTTATTTGCCCCTGGTCGGGCTGCCGCCTCATCAGTCGATCCTGCGGTGCTACGCCGCCCTGGCCGAAGTGAGCCCCACTTTCTGGCCGGCCTTCGTCCAGGGCCGTCTTTTTCCGGAGACCCTGGATTTGCTGGATCGGGATCTTCAGCCCTGGACCGAGTTGCTCCTGACCCTGTGCCTTTCCTTACG
>JACRCK010000057.1 GCA_016219065.1 Deltaproteobacteria bacterium | reverse complement strand
TCCACGCCCAGGGCTTTCCAGGGCAGGGCGGCCGGGTCCTTCAGGGCGAAGGTCTTGATTTCCCTTCCGTTCACTAGGATGCCGTTTTCACCGGCCTTGACCTCCGCCTTCAAGACCCCGTGGACCGAATCGTATTTCAACAAATGAGCCAGGGTCCGGGCGTCCGTCAGGTCGTTGATGGCGACGAACTCCACTTCGTTACTTTCCAGACCGGCCCGAAAGACCAGCCGGCCGATCCGGCCGAAACCGTTTATGGCGACTTTGATGGGCATAGGGTTCTCCTTGGCTTAGGGGTTAATACGAAAATAGACGAACAGCGAACATCCAACGTCCAACATCGAATTTTGGAATGTAGCACAGTCCCGCAACCATTTTCATGCTTCGCAGATGGCCACAGGGGGCCATGAGGGTTTAATACGAAAATGCCATTAGGCGTTGGGCATTCAGCGTAGGAGCATACCCAGCACCGGCCTCAGACCGACTCAGTCTGGCAGACCGAGTCGGTCTCACCCTGGGCCTTATCCTCTAGTCTTTTTCATGCACAGCCGGTGCTGGCCTTGAGCATGACGGCTTACTGTGACTGGATACATTATATAAGATATTCGGATTTAAAGTCAAAAAATGCCCAAAAAGGACAAATCGATCGAATTGATCACCTTAGTAGCTGACCTTTTTGAAAAATTTTTACTAAGGCCAAAAAAATTGATGGGGTCTCAAAAAGTCGAAAATCAACCACAAACGTCATACCGGCGAAAGCCCTTCGATTAACTCAGGGCCATGAGCTTGGTCGAATGGCCGGTATCCAGCAATATCAGATAGTTACAAAAGCACCGGACCCCGGCTTTCGCCGGGGTGACGACTTTTTGCTAGTTCATCAAGATTTACTAGATTTTTTATTCGGCCTGCGAGTCACCGAGTTTGGTGGAAACCGGTGAAGTCTTCCAAATGCGCTCGCAGTATTCCCGGATGGATCGGTCAGAGGAAAAATAGCCGATACGAGCGACATTGAGGATGGACCTGCGGGTCCAGTTCTCCCTGTCTTTATAGGCCAGGCTGACCCTCTCCTGACAGTCGAGGTAAGACCGGTAATCGGCCAGGAGCATGAATTCGTCACGGTCTAAAAGCGCGTTCACCAGTGGGTGGAACAACCCGGGATTCTGGGGGGAAAAATAACCGGAATGGATCAGATCCAGGATCTCTTGGAGTTGAGGATCCGCCTCATAATAGTCGCGGGCCCGATAACCCTGGGATTTTGCCTGGCTCACCTCGGCGGCGGTTAAACCGAAGAGAAAAAAATTTTCAGGACCCACCTCGTTGCGGATTTCGATGTTCGCCCCGTCCAGGGTGCCAATAGTCAGGGCCCCATTCATCGCGAATTTCATGTTACCGGTACCGGAGGCCTCCATCCCGGCGGTGGAAATCTGCTCCGAAAGGTCGGCCGCCGGATAGACCCTCTGGGCGTTTTTAACATTGAAGTTGGGCAAAAAGATCACTTTTAATCGACCATTGATCAGCGGATCTTGATTTACCGTTTCAGCTACGGCGGTGATCAATTTGATCGTCAGTTTGGCCATGGCGTAGCCGGGCGCGGCCTTGCCGCAGAAAATAAAGGTACGCGGCGACAGGTCCATATCCGGTGCTTGCCTCAACCGGTTATAGAGGGTGACAATGTGCAGGAGGTTCAGGTGTTGCCGCTTGTATTCGTGGATCCGCTTGGCCTGGATATCGAAAAGGGTGTCAGGATTGATGACCAGCCCGGTGAGGCGCAGTATCAGGGCGGCCAGGCCTTGTTTGTTTTGAAGTTTGATCTCCCGCCATTCCCGGCGGAAGGCAGGATCCTCCGCGGCCACCTCCAGTTGCCGGAGGTCCTCAAGATTTTTGACCCACTGGTTTCCGATGCGGCGGGTAATGAGCTTGGCCAGACCGGGGTTGCTGAGCAGTAGAAACCGTCGCGGAGTGACCCCGTTGGTCACGTTGGTGAACTTCTCCGGTGAAAACTCCACGAAGTCGCGCAGGACACCGGATTGGAGCAGATCCGTATGCAGTTTGGCCACACCGTTGACGGAATGACTGCCAACGACCGCCAGATTAGCCATACGTACAAAACGCGGACCCTGCTCGTCAATCAAGGACATGCGGGCTACCCGGGCCTCATCTCCGGGAAAGCGGAGCCGGACCTGGTCTAAAAACCTTTGGTTGATTTCATAGATAATCTCCAGGTGACGGGGCAGCAAACTGCCGAAGAGCGGGAGGGGCCACCGCTCCAGCGCCTCAGGCAATAAGGTGTGATTGGTGTAACCCATCGTTTGCTGCGTAATCTGCCAGGCCTGTTCCCAGGGCAGGTCGTGCTCGTCGATCAGCAGGCGCAGGAGTTCAGCCACGGCGATGGCCGGATGCGTGTCGTTCAATTGCACGACCCACCGCTCGGAAAGTTGATCCAGGGAACTGGCCCGCTGCAGATACATACGGATCATATCCTGCAGGGCACAGGAGGCGAAAAAGTACTGCTGCTGCAGGCGGAGTTCCTTGCCTTGAAGGGATTCGTCATTCGGATATAACACCTTGGTGATGTTTTCGGAGACCACCTTTTCCATGACGGCCCTGAAGTAATCCCCGGTGTTGAAGGCCTGGAAATCGAAGGACTCTGCCGCTTCGGCTTTCCACAAGCGCAGCAGGTTCACGGTGTTCCCGCCATACCCGAGGACCGGCGTGTCGTAGGCCATCCCTTTGACCACGCGATCGGGAATCCAGCGAACCCGGTTTCTGCCGCCTTCGTTGGTGGTCTCGGTGCGTCCGCCCAGTTTGACGTCAAAGATTATTTCCGGCCGGGCGATTTCCCAAGGGTTGCCCAAGCGCAGCCATTTATCCGTCAACTCGACCTGCCAGCCGTCTCGGAGAGCCTGGTCGAAAATTCCAAACTCATAGCGGATGCCGTACCCGATGGCGGGGACCTGCAAGGTAGCCAGGGAGTCCAAAAAACAGGCCGCCAGGCGTCCGAGACCGCCGTTGCCCAACCCGGGTTCCTCCTCCTGTTCCAGCAATTCGTCCAAATCCAGACCCAATTGCTTCAGGGCTTCCCTTACTTGATCATAGATACCCAAGTTCACCAGGTTGTTGCCCAATTGCGGCCCCATTAAAAACTCAGCGGAAAGGTAACACACCGATCGGCTGCGCAGTTGATAATAAGTGCGGGCGGTATTGATCCAGCGATGCAGAAGACGGTCGCGGACTGTGTAGGCCAAGGCCAC
Source organism: Deltaproteobacteria bacterium (assembly GCA_016219065.1). Taxonomy (GTDB): domain Bacteria; phylum Desulfobacterota; class RBG-13-43-22; order RBG-13-43-22; family RBG-13-43-22; genus JACRCK01. Next base: position 6,075 of record JACRCK010000057.1, on the reverse strand, counting down.
ATATCTGTCGTTGAGGGTGGCAACCTCAGGAAATCGAGCGCAGAGATAGGCCAGATTGTCGGAAAAAGCCTGGGCGATCGTAGAGGGGCTCAATCCGGAACGGATATCCTCGGGGGCAGAGGGATTATTGGAAACGGGGTTATCATCTTTTTGTTTCATGCTTGTTTGGGAAATTCCTTTTTGAACCGACAGGAAAGCGGCCAACTCGGTCCGCATGACCCTCCTTATACCGGGCCTTTCTAAATCCGCCGGTGCGTTTAATCCAACCGAGATATATCATATCTTATTTAAATCATTGACTAATGTTGAAATATAGAATTATTCTGGAAAGATGTCAAGACATATTATTCCCTGATAGTTGATCCAAGGCATGAAAATCCAGGATATGGGATAATAGGAACGGAAAAGGCCAGACCACCGGTAAAACGTCTGGCCAGAGGCCGCACAAGAGGCCACCAGTGGAATCATGCGGTCAGATCGGCGAACCTTTGGGACCCTGATTATCGGGATTAGTGGACTGGCTAGACGACGACTACAGGTCACCCCTGTTGCCGGCAATTCGTTTCCCGGGTAAAGAGGACCAGGATGGAAGCCAGGAGCGACCAGGCCAGGATCAGCCAGAAACCTTTCCGGTACGCGGCTAAATCGTAGATCCTGGCACCCCGGATCATGGCCCCGTTCCAGTTTTGGTCCAGCATCCAGCCGATGGCCGGTTGCAGGACCATGGGGCCGATCATGACGCCCATGTTGGTAATACCGGAAACGGTCCCGGCATAAGCCGACGGGACCGATTCTTTGGCGAAGGCGAAGCCGATAATCATGCAGCCCGAGGCGAAACCGGTGATCAGGAGCAGGCCAACCAAAAGCGGAAGAGAAAGATTCGGGACCATCAGGATAAAAATCCAGCCGAGCAGGGACAGAGAGCTTCCGACGACATAGATGGGTTTCCTTTTTCCGATCCGATCCGAGAGGGCGCCCAACAGCGGACCGGCCACCGCCCAGGCCACCAGCAGGGTCGAGGTGAGGGCTGCCGCTCGGGCCGGTGCTAGATGGTAATGGGTCGTTAAAAAGGGGACCCCCCAGAGTCCGGAAAAGGCCAGGACCGGACCTACCACCCCGCTGGGAGCAGCGACCAGAAGCCAGGTATTCCGGTAGCGGAAAATCTCACGAAACCCCGCCCGGATTCCCGGTCGGCTGGAATCTTCCAAGGTCCGGGAACCGGTTGGGGCATAACCGGTGTAACCGATCTCCGCGGGATCGTCCCGGACGAAAACCCAGGTGAGGCCCGCCACCAGGAAGGTGAACCCGGCCGATCCCACCATGACCGGACGCCAGCCGAACCATTCCACCAGGGCCCGCAAAGGAACCCCGGCGGAAACGGCCCCCACCAGTCCTGAAAAAAGGGCCATCCCGGAAATGAGCGCAAAAAGCCGGTGAGGAAACCAGTGGGCCGCCAGCTTGAGCATGGCCACGAAGGCCACGGCCACGGAACCTCCGATCAGGAGACGGCTGAAGTTGGCCCAGAAGAGGGTGGGAGCCAATCCGAAGACCAGGGTACCCAGCGCGGCGACCACCGCCCCGGAGGTCAACAGCTTTCGGGGACCCCAGGAATCGGCCAGAGCCCCGGTCGGCACCTGCATGGCCACGTAGCTGTAATAATAAAAGGCCGACAGGTTTCCCAGGGACGCTGCCCCCATCTGAAAATCGGCCATCAATTGATCGGTGATGACCGCGGGCGCCACCCGCAGGTAAAATCCGATCAGATAGAAGAGGGCCCCCAGGCCCCAGACCAGCCAGGCCCGCCAAGCCGGAGGAGGCGGGGAAGAAGGGGGAGCTGAGTGTGCGTTCATAGTATGGAGACCTTATATGAAAAAAAGACGAACATTCAACATCGAACGTCCAACATTGAATGTGGAAAAAATTTTCAGGCTTCGCGGGTGCCAGCCCCGCATTTTTTTTGTATACTATGCCGCGATGAAACAAGGGGTCAAAGAAAAAATATTCTCCACGATCATTTCCGGCGGGCAGACAGGAGTGGACCGGGCGGCCCTGGATGTGGCCCTGGAACTGGATCGGGAGGCGGGGGGCTGGTGCCCCCGGGGGCGGCGGGCCGAGGACGGAAAAATTTCCTCCCGCTATCCGCTCCAGGAAACCGCATCCTGGAAATATCCGGTCCGGACCCGGAAAAACGTCCAGCAAAGCGACGGCACCCTGATCCTGACGCGGGGTGAGCCAAAGGGCGGGACCGCTCTGACAGCGGCCCTGGCGGAACAATTGAAAAAACCCTATCGGGTGGTGGATCTCGAAGCGGAAAAAGAGGGAACGGACGTCCTCCGGGGATGGGGCCGCGAATTGGCGATTCAGGTCCTGAATGTGGCCGGGCCCCGGGAAAGCGAGGCGCCGGGGATCTACGAGCAGGCGACCCGCTTTCTAAAAAAGCTCTTGGCTGAAAACTAAAATCGGTCCTACCGGAAAAAAGGGGGGTCGGTAATTTGGGTTATTAATCTAGTTGGTCTTGCTCTTTTTAGTTTTGGCTTTTTTACTTTTCTTGGCTTTTTTCTTGTCTTTGGATGCGGGCTGGGTGTCCGCAGCCGGGGCGGCCGTCACCGCTGCCTTCGTCTCCGGGGCGGGCGGGGCCGCCTGAGCCGCCGGGGCTTTCGTTCCGGTTTTGATGGCGTCGATATCCTTCTGCATTTGTTTGGTGGATTTGTCGGTGGTTTTTTCCAGATGGATGGTATCCTGGGACGGGATGGGCTGGTCCCCCCGTGATTTTTCCTGTTTGCCCGGTCCATACTGTGCGAATCCGGCGGTAAGGGTCAGGCCCAGTAAAAAGGCCATGCCGGTCAACAACACGATAAATTTTTTCATTTTTCCTCCTTTCCCAGCAGATAAAATTACCGACCCCTTATCGGTAAGCCCGAATTGGGCCAATTATCTTCAATTTATTGAATAAATCAAGTTTATTTTTCCAAGGGGCCGGAGGGCAGGAAGGGCAGGGGAATACCCTTGCGATAAGCCAGGGCCTGGCAGACGGCGATCAGGCTGCCTTCCGCATCGCTGACTTTGATTTCATAGGTGGCGGTTTTGCGGGTGCGGCTGTACTCGCGGGCCTCGGCGGTCAGCCGGCTTCCGGCCCGGGGCGGGGCGATGTAGGTCAGACTCATGCTCAAGGCCACGGCCATGGTGCCGTGGGAATTGCAGGCCGTCTGGAAGGCCTCGTCGATCAGGGCGAAGATGGCCCCCCCGTGGGTCAGGTCGAAGATATTGTTCATATCCGGTGTCAGGGTCATTTCGACCCGGGAGTAGCCGTCCTCCAGGTCGGTCAGTTGCAGGCCGAACTTCCGGCCGAAGGGTTCGGCGGCCGCTTTTTGGAAAATCGCCTCTTTAATCTTGGGATCCATGGACTTCTCCGAAGACGGGAATTCGTTGTTTTTTTATACCATCATTCATATTGACATGGAAGCCCTTTACGAATTAGTCTGCTTGCATATTTATTTGCGGGGCGCGCTCCAGGGAAGCATGCAAATCCCCCCCAACCCCCCTTTGCCCAAGGGGGGAGCCCAAGCTTTTCGTTCCTGCTCAAGCATGGGAATGAGGAGAAAGGGGCCCCTGTCTTCCAATTTGCATTTTGCATTTTATTCTCGTATTTAAAGGAGGTCGGCCCATGGAATACATCATCGTAGGCAACGGGGTGGCCGGGACCACCGCCGCCGCGGCCATCCGGAAAAATGATCCGTCGGGAACCATTCGGCTGATTACCGATGAAGCTTATCCGTTTTACAGCCGCATCCGCCTGATGGAATATCTGGCCGGTGAGGTGGACCTACCCAAACTTCAGATTAAAAAAGATTCCTGGTATGCGGAAAACAGGATGGAGCTGATCCGGAACGAGCGGGTGACGGCGATCGACCCGGCGCTGCAGGAGGTGACCACCGCCTCGGGTAAAACCTTTAAATACGATCGGCTGCTGCTGGCCTCCGGGGCCGATTCCTTTCTCCCCCCCATCACGGGATCGGACAAACCGGGCGTCTTCACTCTGCGCAACATCCGGGATGCGCAGGCCATCCAACAATATGCCGCCGGGAAAACCAGGGCCCTGCTGATCGGCGGGGGACTCCTGGGCCTGGAGGTGGGCAATAGCCTGCGCAAGATCGGCCTCGAGGTTTCGGTAGCCGAATTTTTCCCCCGGCTGCTTCCCCGCCAGACCGACCCGTCCTGCGCCGAGCTGTTAAAGAGCCGCCTGGAAAAGATGGGCTTTATATTTTACCTGGGAGTAAAATCCAAGGAAATCGTGGGCGAGCAGGCCGCCCAGGGATTGCTGCTGGAGGACGGCCGCCGAATCGAAACGGACCTGATCATCGTTTCCGCCGGTGTCCGGCCCAGCCTGGAACTGGCCCGGAAGGCGGGAATCAAGGTGGATAAAGGGATTCCCGTCAACGATCGGCTGGAAACGGAAATCTCCGGGATCTACGCCGCCGGGGACGCCGTGGAACACCGGGGACTGGTCTATGGCATCTGGCCGGCCGCCGAACAACAGGGAGAGGTTGCCGGAACAGTCATGGGCGGCGGATCCGCCATCTATGCCGGCACCACCTTTTCCAATCAATTGAAGGTGGTCGGCCTCGATCTCCTGGCCGCCGGAGAACTCGATCCGGACGGAAAAATGGAATCCTTCGTGGAGCTGAACCGGGAGGCGGGGACTTACCGCAAGCTGGTTTTGCGGGATAATGTGCTGGCCGGTATCCTGCTGTTCGGGAGTCTCGAAGGGCGGGGAAAACTGTTGAAGGCCGTCGATCAGAAAATAGACGTCTCCGGAATCAAGGAGCAACTGGCCCGCTTTGATCTGAGCGGGCTCTAATAAACCGTCATTGGTCATTAAGTCATTAGGTCATTTTCCTGCTTCGCGGGTACTCGCCGCGAGCAGGCGGTTGAATACCCAAAAAAACGAATTATCAATAATCAATTATCAATTATCAATTGATAATGTAAAGACCGGGAGGTCCCATGGAAAACCAAGTCCCTGAATACAGCCGGATGCTGGAACAGATGCTCTTGCCGACTTCCGACCGGTTTCTCAAACTGATCGGTATGATCGTAAGTCCGGAAGAAGCCCGCCTGTTGCTGGCCATGCCCGGGCAACCCTATGACCTATCTCAGCGTTTGGGCCTGCCCCTGGACATTACCGATGAAATGATCCGGGTCCTCTATTTTAAAGGACTGGCTTTCCCCAGCCCCAAAACCGACCCTCCCACTTGGCGCATGGCCCGCGATTTCGTCCAGCTTCATGACGCCACCATCCTCTGGCCGGACGCTCCCCAAGCCTTCCTGGATCAGTGGCAGGACATCATGGAAAACGAATGGCCGGCGCTGGCCGAGAAGTTCAGTCAACTGATGCCCCGCCCCTTTACGCGGGTGATCCCGGTGGGGGTGGCCGTTCAGGCCGATACCCAGGTACTCAGCTATGAAAACGTGCACGAAATGATCGATCAGGCCAAGACCCTGGCGGTAACCAAGTGCACCTGTCGGCTGACCGCCCACAAGTGCGACCGTCCGCTGGAGGCCTGCCTGCAGGTCAACAAGGCCGCCCAATATAGCATCAACCGGGGCACCGGCCGCGAAGTCAGTAAGGAGGAGGCCCTGGAGATCCTCAAAAAAGCCGAGGAAGAGGGCTTGATCCATGTAACCATGAACAAGCACCAGGTCGATCATTTTATCTGCAATTGTTGCCCCTGCTGCTGCCAGACCATGCCGATCCTGATCAAGGGCGGTATCCGGGTCATCGATCCCAGCCGCTTCCAGGCCAAGGTGGACCGCGAGGTCTGCATCGCCTGCGGGGCCTGCCTGGAACGGTGTTACTTCGGCGCCTTGCAGCCCGATGAGGAAGAAAAGACCTTGGTGACCGGCGACAAGTGTCTGGGCTGCGGACTGTGCCGTGTGGTTTGCCCATCCGGGGCCATCACCCTCGAGGCCGTGCGACCCGCGGAGTTTGTGCCGGAGAAGTACTTTAGTTGAAAGAAAAGACGAACATCGAACATCGAACATCGAACGTCCAACATCGAACATCGAATTTAATAC
>JACRCK010000055.1 GCA_016219065.1 Deltaproteobacteria bacterium | reverse complement strand
CCGGCCGAAAACGGCGCCGAAGCCCTGGAAAAGCTCCGCTCCGGGACCTTCGACCTGATCATCAGCGATATCCTCATGCCGTCTATGGACGGCTTTCAACTCTGTCGGAATATCCGTAATGATCCGACTCTGCTAACCGTGCCCTTGATTTTTTACACGGCTACTTATACCGGTCCCCAGGACGAAGAATTCGCCTTTAAGATCGGCGCCGATGGATTTATTCGCAAGCCCTGTGAGCCCGAAGAATTGTTGGCCCAGATCGAATCCGTAATGAGAAAGGCGACGAAACAGGACCGAGTAGATCGGGAAAGCCAGCCGGAAATCGAAGAAGTGGAGATCTACAAACTCTACAATGAACGGCTGGTAAGAAAACTGGAACAGAAGATGCAAGCCCTGGAGCTTGAAAAACAGCGCTTTCAGACCCTGGTGGATGAATCCCCGCTGGGGGTGGTCCTGGTAGATAAGGAAGATCGAGTCCGGTACGTAAACCCCCGTTTCACTGAAATCTTCGGTTATTCGCTGGAAGATATCCCCGACCGTAATTATTGGTTCGGATTGGCCTATCCGGATCCGGATTACCGTCGGGAAATCATCTCTACCTGGCGCCAGGCCCAAGAAAATGCCTGGCCCGGATCCGTCCGCGATAACACCTGTACGGCTCGGACCCGGGACGGGGCGGAAAAACTGATCCACGTTCGGGCCGCCTTCCAGGAATCCGGTGACCAGATTATTTTATATGAGGACGTCACCCAGCAGAAACGGCTGGAGGACCGGCTCCGCCAGGCCCAGAAAATGGAGGCTATCGGCGCTCTGGCCGGAGGCATTGCCCATGACTTCAACAACATCCTGGCCGCCATCATCGGCTATGGTGAATTGTTGAAGATGGAACTTCCTGAGGCGAGCCCGACCCAGGAGTACGTTCAGGAGGTCTTGAAGGCGGGAAATCGGGCCAAGGACCTAATCAAGCACATCCTGACTTTCAGCCGTCAAACCGAGCATGCGCATATTCCTATGCTGGTTCACCTGGTGGTCAAAGAAGCCCTGAAGCTGTTGCGTTCCACCCTTCCGACGACCATTGAAATCCGCGAGCAGGTGGCCCCTTCGGGAATGATCCTGGGGGATCCCACTCAGATCCACCAGGTGATCATGAATCTATGCACCAACGCTTTCCACGCCATGGAGGAGACCGGGGGAGTTTTGGAAATCGGCTTGGAAGCGGTAACCCTGGACCATGATCTGGCGACGCATTATCCCGAATTGACGCCGGGGCTTTATATCCGGCTGACCGTCAGCGATACCGGATGCGGAATGACTCCCGATATCGAGGACAAGATTTTCGATCCCTATTTCACCACCAAGGAGGAAGGAAAAGGGACCGGCTTGGGGCTGGCGGTGCTGCACGGGATCGTGCAGAGCCATGGCGGCGCCGTCACCGTCTATAGTGAGCCGGGAAAAGGCTCGGTTTTCAGGATCTATCTGCCGCAGATTGAAACCGATCCTGAGGAGGAAGCGGTCATCGAGGAAAAGCGGCTTCCTTTGGGATCGGAGCGAATCCTTTTCGTTGACGACGAGCAGGTGTTGACGGGGTTAGGGAAGTCGATGCTGCAATCCCTCGGTTACCAGGTTATTAGCCGAACCAGCAGCCTGGAAGCGCTCGAATGTTTCCGTCACGCTCCGGAAGACTTCGACCTGGTGATCACCGACTTGACCATGCCCCAGATGACCGGTATCGAGCTGACCCGGGAACTGTTGCAGATTCGGCCCGAAATACCCGTTGTTCTCTGTACCGGTTTCAGCCAGTCCTTATCCGTCCTTTCGGCCAAAAAAATGGGCATTCAGGAGGTGGTGATGAAGCCCTTCATCCGGAAAGATCTGGCGGTCATTGTCCGTAGAGTGCTGGACGCCGCCTTAAAGATCCGGCCTAATGATAATTGAAAGACCCCGATGGAAAAAAGCATTTTACTGGCTAAAATCCGGGAAATCATGATGGAGTTTTCCGATCTGACCGGACTCTCGAACTCCGGAAAACCCCCCAAGCGGTATCTGTGGACGGACGCCTTCGCCGTCTGCAACTTTCTGGAACTTTACCGCCAGACTCGGGAGGAGGAATTCAAAGACCTGGCCTTGCGGCTGGTTGTCCAGGTCCATCAAATCCTCGGCCGACACCGGCCGGATGACTCCCGGACCGGCTGGATCAGCGGTCTGGGGGAAGCCGAGGGTTCTAGACACCCCACCCTCGGCGGTCTGCGGATCGGCAAGTCCCTGCCCGAACGACGGCCCGCTGAACCTTATGACCCACAATTGGAGTGGGATCGGGACGGACAGTATTACCACTATCTGACCAAATGGATGCAGGCCCTCAATCAGGTCAGCCGGGCCACCGGGGAGTTGATTTACAATCGCTGGGCCTTGGAACTGGCCAAAACGGCCCACGCCCGGTTCGTCATCCTTTCCCCATCCGGAATCGGTAATCGGATGGTCTGGAAGATGAGCATCGACCTGTCCTTTCCCCTGGTCCCTTCCATGGGCCATCACGACCCGCTAGACGGACTCCTTACCTATGCGCAACTCCTGGAAACCAGGGAAAAAGATCCTGAAAAAAGCCCGGACTTGGACCTGAAGGAGGAATTGGCCGAGATGGCCCTCCTGTGCCGGAATCAGGATTGGGCAACGGACGATCCCTTGGGGCTGGGCGGCCTGATGAGCGACGCCTATCGGAGCGCCCAACTGATCGCGGCGGGTCGGGACCTCCCGGCCGATCTGCCCCTTAGGCTGCTCACGGCCTCCCAGGCGGGGTTGGCTTCTTTTGCCCAACAAAATCCCTTTCAGCATCCCGCCGACTTCCGGCTGGCCTTCCGGGAACTGGGGCTGTCCATCGGGCTCCGGGCCGTGGAGAAGCTGGAAGCCTTGGTTATCAGCCCGGCGGAACGCCTGAAAGACGGACCTGCGCTGCGTGCCGCTATGAAGCACTTCTCCACCTACGGATCTTTCCGGGAACAGATCGAGTCCTTCTGGCTGGACCGCCGGAACCGGGCCCTCCGCAGTTGGACGGACCACCGGGAAATCAACATGGTCATGCTGGCCACCAGTCTGGCCCCGGACGGCTATTTGACGCTTATATAGAAACCGGAGTTGTTTAGCTAGGTAGGTTGGGTAGAGCCGTATTTTGGCGAAACCCAACACCCTGGAACTGCAATAATTAATAATTAATTGTTAATTGTTAATAATTAATTATTGCACTTGGAATGAAGAGACCCTTCATTATGCCGGATCCGTTTTGTTGGGTTTCGCTTCGCTCTACCCAACCTACATTGGTTTAGGAGGCTTTCCATAAATCGAAAACCCATCATGGTTCCCCTGCTGCTGGTCTGGCTGGCCGCCGTAACCGTGGCTCGGGCCGCCGCGCCCTGCCCTCCCCTGCCCCCGGCCGCCGGAGCCGTCGCCTACGTGGCCAATGTTTCCGAACTGGTTTCGGCCGTTAACAACGCCGTGCCGGGCCTGTCCATCCTGCTGGCCGACGGCATCTATCCGTTGAACGGGGAATACCTGCGAATCGATGTTCCGGACCTTACGCTGCGCTCGGCCGGCGGAAACCGGGAGGCGGTGATCCTGGACGGCAATTACCAGACCACCGAGATCATCCAGATCACCGCCTCCCGGGTGACGGTGGCCGACCTGACCCTGCGCAAAGCCTATTACCATCCGATCCACGTGATGAGCACCGACCAAGGGGACACCTTTCAAACCTTGGTCTATAACGTTCATATCGTGGACCCCGGTGAACAGGCCATTAAGATCAACCCCTATACCGGCACCGGCGCCCTTTTTTTCCCGGACCACGGCACCATCGCCTGTTCCCATATCGAACTGACCGCCGGCGGCCGGCAGCAGGTCCGGAATAATTGCTATACGGGCGGGATCGATGCCCACCAAGCCCGGGGCTGGGTCGTGCGGGACAATCGGATCGAGGGCTTCTGGTGTCCGGAAGGTTTGTCCGAACACGCCGTTCATTTCTGGAAGGCCTCCCGGGACACCCTGATCGAACGAAATTATTTAATTGATAATGCGCGGGGAATCGGACTGGGCTTGCTGGCCGAGGGCAGCGCCCGGGTCTATCCGGACCAGCCCTGCCCGACAGCAGGGGGTGGTTACCTGGACCATTACGGCGGGCTCGTTCGCAACAATTTCGTTTTTGCCGGGAACGCCGGGCTCTTCGCTTCCGCCTACGGCTTCGATTGCGGCCTCTGCCTTTGGCAGGCCTGCGAGGCCAAAGCCCTGCACAACACGGTGGCCTCGACCCAGCCCCCCTTTTCGTCCATCGAATGGCGTTTTGAGCGGAGCCGAGTGGAGCTCATCAACAACCTGACCACCCACAACCTGATGGACCGGGGAGGAACGGCCTATCTGTCCGGCAATCTGACCGGTCAACCGCTGGCGCTGTTCGTCAACGGCCCGACCGGGGACCTCCATCTGGCCGCCACGGCCTCGGCGGCGTTGGATCAAGTGGCCGCTCCGCCTGAGGTGACGGACGACTTCGACGGCGACCGGAGACCGGCTGGCTTGCAGACCGATGTGGGGGCCGATGAATTCCGTTTTCTCGAGGTCATCCCCTTACGCCGGCAAATTCCGTCCGGAGGGACCGCGATCTTTCAAATCGCCGTTACAACCCTTCCCGGATACGGGGGATCGATCTCCCTGCAAGCCTCCAGTCCCTCGACCGACCTGCTGCTTGACCTCCAGCCGAACAGCGTAACCCCTCCGGGGCAGGCGGCATTGACGGTTACAGACCTCTTCCCCGGACCGGCTCTTTCCGGTCGTCTTTATCAAATCCCGGTTACCGCCTTGGTCTCCGGTTTCAGCCAGACCGTTCCGGCCTCGCTGCTGATCGGCGGGACCGTTCTCCATTTGCCGGTCGTTCTGCGGTAGGAGCCCTTGTTGTTGGGTTTCGCTTCGCTCTACCCAACCTACAACTGCAATAATTAATAAATAATTGTTAATCAATAATTATTGAATTTGGGGGGCGACGTGAAGATCTTCTTAAACCCGCGGCAGGGAGATGGTGAGCTTTATCCGTTGATCGTCCTCTTTGGAAACGTGGATCACCCCGCCGTGCTTGTGGATGACTACCTTGGGAATGGAGACATCCAGCAGGTCCGCATCCGCCCAACTGTCTTTTACCGAGGAATAGTCCACTGTGAAGGGGTAGAAATAATGTTCGATATCGTCAGCGGAGATATAGGTCACTTGGTAGGTCAGGATTACCTGGACGACCCCGCCATTTTTATGGGTGCTTAATTCCAGCTCCCCTTTTTGCCCCATCCGGTGCCAGGCATTCTCCAACAGGTGTTTCAGGGCCGTGACAAACAGCGCTTCATCCAGGGGGATCAGGCCCAGGTTCTGATCCAGTTTCGTTTTAACCGCAATTCCGTTGCCTTGAAATTTAGTTTGCAGACCCTCAACGGCCCGGGTGACCACCTGGTTCAGGTTGCAAGGTTGCAACCGGATCGCCTGGGGCTCGATAAAAGCCAGCATCGTATTCAGGATCTTTTCCAGTTTCTGCACCTGTTCCAAAATCAACCGGCCTTTTTCCGCCTGCGGGTCCGAGGCCTCGAGGGATTTGCTGAGCCGCCGGGCCATCCCCCCGATGGACATGAGCGGGTTACGCAACTCATGGGCCAGGCGGGTGGAAATCTGGCCCAGGGTTTCCAGCTCCTGGGTTTGCAGGTTTTTTTCCTGGAGTTCCTTCTGAACCGTCACGTCGATCACGATGCCGTCCATGCGGATGAAATCCCGTTCTTCATTGAAGACGGGAACGGCATGGTCGATGCAGTAGACCAGGTGGCCATCCAGGTGCACCATCCGGTATTCCGTATGCAGTTCCTTTCTTTCGCGCAGCGCTTCGGCGCGCAAGGCCACCACCTGGGTCTGGTCATCCGGATGCAGGTGACCGACCCAGTGTCCGTGAGGACCGCTCAGGTGCTGCGGGGAAACGCCGATCATCTGTTCTACCGATCGGTTCAGGAACAGGGCCTGGCCATCGGGCATGACCATGTAAACGATCAAGGGCACATTTTCCACCAGAGTGCGATAGGTCTTTTCGGATTCCTTCAGGCTCCGGGTCCGCTGGTCCACCATGACTTCCAGGTTTTGGGCATAGTCCCGGAGCCGATCTTGCGATTCCTCCAGGGAGGCCAACATCTGGTTGAGCGACCGCTTCATGACGCCCAGTTCGTCCTCGCTTTTAACCGGCAGCCGGAAATCCCGGCGGCCGGCGGCGATCTCTTCGGCCCCCCGCACCACCTCGTCGATACGGCGGGTAAAAATCACCGATATGAACCAGACGAAAAATATGGAGACCGCCAGTCCCAGCAACCCGAGGCCCAGAGCCAGCAGGGCATAGCGGTTCAGGAGGGCCAGGGTCGGGCCCCGATCCACGCTGATCTTGACCACCCCGATGATCTTTCCGGAAAAGTCGCGGAGCGGTCCGACAATGGCGGCCACCTTCCGCTCCCTCAGCGTTTCCGGTTGAAAGACCGTTTCCCCCGAGGCCAGCAAACGGCTGAAAAGCTCCTTCGCCAAGAGCGGTTGATCCACGGTGGCGGCAAAAACCTGGGGATCGTTCCCGTTGGGAAGATACAGGACGATTTCCGCGGCATAGTTCTTTTTAAATTCGTCCAGGAGCGGTTTTTCCAGGGAGAGTCCGAATTCCACGGTCCCGACCTGTCGGCCTCGATAAAAGACAGGGGCCACGCTTCGGAGACTCAAGCCCAGAACCCCCCGTTCGATCCCGCCTACGCCGACCCCGGTTTCCCGGGCCTGATTGATCGTATGCCGGTAGGACTCCATCCTTTCCCCGAATTGATGCAGCGCATGAAACCTTAAAAACGAGGTGGCCGGGGGCAGGTGAAAATGGAACTGCCGGACCCCGAAATCCCGCTCCAGGGTCTGATAGGCGGGATGGAGGAGCCGGATCAACCGGTCCCGGTCTTCCCGGGCCAGGGCCTCGGCGACTTCCGGATTTTGAGCCACCAGGGTGGCCAGGCTCAAGGCCATATTCTTTTTGATTTCGATGTCGTTTAAAAAAACCTGATAGAGGTTTCTGACACGCTGAGCTTCGTTGACGTGGATCAGACTGGCCTGAAACCGGTAGGAAACCAGAAACAGGGAGGCGGCTCCCACGGCGGCCAGGAACAGGAAGGGGATGATCAGCTTCCACTTGAGGCTGATGTCGTTAAGACGTTTTAAATTCTACTACAAGTCCCGGTTAGCCTGTTATATGACGACTTTGTGATTTTAAGATTATTTTACGGCAGGTGGAAAATTATAATTGGGGAAGGAAACTGAAATCAAGAGGAAAATTAGGGTCGGGCGGCCGGTCCATCCGGCAGTCAGCCGATTCCTTTCCCTGGATTGACAAAATTGGTATATTTACCTATAGTTATCTTATGGCTTGTAAATACCACCCCGACCGGGAAACCTATGTCTCCTGCCAGAAGATGGGCATCGGCTACTGCCAGGAATGCGTGGACAACTGCGAGGCCTGCACCGACCCCTGCGGCTATTGTAAATTCCGCCCCCAGTGCCTCATCTGGGAATTGTGCAAACGGAGCGCCAAGCGCTACCGGCTGGAGCGGGAGGCCCAGGGGCTCCCACCGGAAGAGGAAGAACAGCGTTGATTGTTGGGGTTCGCTTCGCTCTACCCAACCTACAGTTACCCAAAATTCCCTCGTCCGCAGGCCGATCACCGTAGGTTGGGTAGAGCCGCCTTTTGGCGAAACCCAACACCCGGAGCCTGAGCCGGCATTTTGTTTGTTGGGGTTCGCTCCACTCTCCCCAACCTACAATGACCCAAAATCCCCTTATCCGTTCTGTCGATCACAGTAGGTTGGGTAGAGCCGCCTTTTGGCGAAACCCAACACCCGGAGCCGGCCCCATTTGTTGGGTTTTGCTTCGCTCTCCCCAACCTACAAGAATCTTTCCGTTTTTATTCCCTGCCGACATTCTCATCAAATGTGATTTCCTGGACGCCCCAATCTTTTGAATAAAATCCCTTGGCCGCATAACGGTTGAAACTCGAAAACAACCAATCCCCGGGAGCCATCACATATCCGTGCTTCACGGGATTATAATGGATATAATCCATGTGTTGTTTGAAATCCCGGTCATCCCGAATTTGATGCTCCCAATATCGTCTCTGCCAGATCTCCCGTTCCCCCTTGCTCTGGCGTGAAGGCGATGAGGGGGTCGCGGATTCTGTCCGGCATTGTCTACTGAATTCTCGTTTGATTAAATTCCAGCGCACGGGATAATCCCGGTCTCCGTCCGGAAGGGTCCACAGGGTATGGATATGGTCAGGCATAATTACGAGGGCGTCGATCGTAAAGGGGTGCCCCTGTTTTACTTTTCTGATAACCGAACGCAACAGTTCGATTTTTTCCGGAACCCCCAATATTTGCCTTCGCTGGAAGGTAACAACCGTAAAAAAATAAGTCCCGCCTGCAACCCGCGCCCGACGATACTGCATATCCTTTTTCCCCTCTTATGATTCTTTAATG
>JACRCK010000060.1 GCA_016219065.1 Deltaproteobacteria bacterium | reverse complement strand
TTGACGATGTCGAAGGGGAAATAAACCGTGTTTACTTTTTGATTGCCGTGGCGGTGCTGGTCATCGCTCTCGGCGGACTGCTGCTGGCTTATCTCATGTCCCGATCCATCGCCCGCCCGGTAACCCAGATTGTTCACGATTTAAATCAGGGCGCTGATCAGGTGGCCGGCGCCTCCCAACAAGTCTCCGCCGCCAGCCAGACTCTGGCCGAAGGAGCCTCCGAACAGGCCGCCGCCATTGAAGAAACCTCTTCTTCCATGGAAGAAATGTCCTCCATGACCCGACAAAACGCGGACAATGCACGGCAGGCCAATTCACTCATGAGCGCGACCAGCCGGGTGGTCGACGAAGCCGATCAGGCCATGGGGGAACTGAATCGATCCATGAAGGATATTTCCAGAGCCAGCGAGGAAACCGCCAAGATCATCAAGACCATCGATGAAATCGCCTTTCAAACCAACCTGCTGGCCCTGAACGCCGCCGTGGAGGCCGCCCGGGCCGGAGAGGCCGGAGCCGGCTTTGCCGTGGTGGCGGGTGAGGTAAGAAACCTGGCCATGCGGGCGGCGGATGCGGCCAAGAATACGGCGACCCTGATCGAAGAATCGGTGAAGAAGATCAAAAGCGGTACCGAGATCGTGGAACGGACCAATCAGGCTTTCGGCCAGGTCAACCAGGAGGCCAAAAAAATTGAACAACTGGTGAGTGAAATCGCAGCCGCCAGCCAGGAGCAGGCCCAAGGCATCGAACAGACCAACAAGGCCATTGCCGAGATGAACAAAATCGTCCAGTCCAATGCGGCCAGTGCCGAGGAATCCGCCGCGGCCTCGGAAGAAATGTTCGGCCAGGCGGAATTTATGAAACGAACCGTCTCCGATCTGTCCCTGTTGATCGAAGGGGTCAAGGGCGGGGGGAAGAACGGATCCCGGAAACCGACGGCCGACGCCCCGGCCCTACCGCCCACCCTGAAAAAATCCCCGGTACGAACCCTGGCGTTGAAAAAGTTAGTCCGGACAGCCAGGGAAGCACAGGCACCGGACCGGACCCGGATCGTTCCCCCGGCCAAGGTTATTCCCTTGGAGGAAGATGACTTTAAAGACTTTTAATCAAAAACAGAAGGCCGGTCCGCAGGGCCGGCCTTCCCGATTAAAAACCAAAGGCTTTAGGCAAGCTTCCGTTCTCACCAGCCGGGAGCGTCTTTTTAAAGGATTTTTCTAAAAAGCGAGGCTATTTGACGCAGATTTCAATAGTGAAATCTCCTTTTCCCGTAACGAAGGGAATGGAGATGATCGGTTCCTTGGTCACGTGACGGATTTCATGGCCGGGACCGCAGATCACTGAGGGGATGGCCCCGGCCAATCGGATCCCATTGGCCTCCAGCCGGCGGCGGGCGTCTCCCGAAATCATGTTGGTTAATTCTCCCACCGCATCTTTCACTTCCTCGGTAATATCAGAAATCCGTTCCCCGAACATATTGCTGACAATATGACAGATGCACTCCTGGGAAAAAGTGAGGCTCATGGAGCCTTCCGTTTCACCGGTCATACCCACCACCCCGGAGATGTCGCCCCGGGAAACCGTGCCTTTTTTTATGAACGGCTGCCCGGCCTGGATGTCCACAAAGGCCATAGTTTTAATTACCGATACCGTGGCTTCAAGAAAAGGATTGATTAACTCTACTTTCATGTGATCAGAATTCCCTTCCGTTTTTTTATCTATATAGCATTTTTTTTAAAAAAAGGTTGCTCTTTTTAGAAAAATAGCGAGATATTCCGGTAATCCTACAATGAAGAGACCCCCTGAAACTCCGGATGACTTTCCTGCTCCTTCATTTTTTGAATCATTTGCCGCTGCTGTTCAAAAACCAGCCGGGTCAGGTGCGTCCGGCTGGATTCCGAAAATTGTAAAAATTCCAGAGCTCCCCGGACGGCCTCCGGATGAAAGGCGGTGATGCGCCGCACCACGGCTAGGGAAATGGGGATCTCCAGAATCTCCTCGCCCGTCGGGATCCGGATCCGGTTCCCCCGCAACTCCACTTCCTCCACCCACCGGCGAAACCACCCGGCACCGCGGTCTTTATAAAAAGCCAATCCCCCCAGGCCGTAGTCTTTGACCTGAGCCCTGATTTCGGGAGTTTCGGCGTCTTGGAAAATGATCTCCATGCCCGCGATCGCCTGCACCCGGTAATAGGCCCGCCGTTGTGAGCGGTAGATGACTGAGGGGAATTCGGCCCAAATCTCAGTGGGCCGAACGGCTAAAACCCGGGCCGGAAACGAACAGGGGACGCCCTCCCGATCGAAAAAGGACAGCCTGATCCCGGAGGTCCTGGATTGGCGCAGGGCCCGGTGGAAATCGGCTACCGGATCGATGACCAGGTGACGGTTCTGGTTATCCCCTTCGAGGGCCAGCAGCAGGGTAATCCAGCAATAACGAGTGCTCGGAATTTCCATCCGCACCCGCAGCCGGGTCCGGATGACCCGCTGCAATAAATCCAGTCGTTCTTCCTTCCTAACAATTTCACGGGATGGTTCCAATGGGGGTCCCTGGTGTCGGGCAAACCGTTTTTTTTAATGAAAAATAGACCGGAACATTTTCCCTTCCGGCAGCGTTTAGTCTTCCCGGAGCTTCCGGGCGGGGTCAAAGGAAAACCGGATCAATTCCGCCTCTATCGCTTCCGGGTTCCCGGAATTGTAATCGACGACCTTTTTCAGGTGGGTGAAAACCTCCGGGGTCACCTCCCGGAACTGCAAGGCCATTCCCTTTTCATCCTGCCGGATCACTTCCCCAGGTAAAGCTAAGCGCAGCGGGTCCGGCCCCAGGGCCAGACTTATTTCCACCTCCCCCAGGGTTCCCAGCGCTGGCCGGGCCGCTGAAAACAGGTAAACGCCGTTCAGGCTCAAGTCTTTGGTCTGGGAAGAAAGGACCTCCTGTCCGGCGATGAAAAAACGAATGCGGGTCTCGAAAGGCACCCGGGTCCGCCGGCGCCGATTCATTCGGCCCGACCTTCCTCGGCCGTTTTAATTCCTGATTTTTCCAGGGAGGCGATGAATTCCCGGGCTTCACCGAAGTCCGACTTCAGGGACAAGGCCTTTTTCAAATGGACGGCCGCTTGATCGGCCTCTCCTTTCTCGAAGTAAGCCCGCCCCAGGTTGTAAAAAATAACCGCGTCTTCCGGATCGATCTCAATCGCCTTGGAGTAATTGGCAATGGCTTCTTCCAGGAGCTTTCGTTTTCGCAGCTCGATGCCGAATTCGTTGAAAATGTGCTTGTTGTCCTTTTCATACAGATCTTCCATCTGCGCCAGGCAGGCAAAAACTTTTTTAGCTTCCTCCTTGTCGCCCCGGGCAAACAGGGTTTTTCCCTTCCCCAGATTGGCCCGCAGATCCTTCTGGTTTAAGGACAGGGCCTTATTGAATTCCGTCTCGGCGCTGTGAAATTCTTTTTTTTCGAAATGCGCCTCCCCATTGAAGACATGCTTTT
This sequence comes from Deltaproteobacteria bacterium, assembly GCA_016219065.1. GTDB lineage: Bacteria > Desulfobacterota > RBG-13-43-22 > RBG-13-43-22 > RBG-13-43-22 > JACRCK01. The sequence continues at coordinate 13,445 of JACRCK010000060.1, read as the reverse complement.
CGATGGCCGCTTCCTGGGGGCTTTTTTTATTGCGGAAATAATCCGGGCACGCGACATATTCCTCTTCCAGGCGTTCGCGGGTGATCATTTCGGGCGCGCCGAAAGGTTGATCGTTGATATTCAGCAGCCGCAGGGCCACCCGGCCTTGCTCTTCCGTTTCATCCACCTCATAGTAGTTTTCGATAACGGTGGTCCGGGCCGTGGACCCGAAACCCAGTTTGATCGTTTCCTGCCTCAATACGACTTGTTTAGGTGCCGTCATGGTTTTTCAATCGCCCTCTCACTGGTACAAAAATTCATCGAAGTAAAGCTGTTTGATTTTCTGGGCCTGCAGCCGCTGATTCATTTTTCCGGTTAAGACTTTCTTCAGTTGGTCTTTGTAATCGGGGTTCCGCAAATCGCTCAGGTGCTGGTCGCCCAGCGCTAAAATGGCCGTATCGATCAGCAGGGCGGTCCGGGATTGTATCTCCTCCAAGTACTCGGCCTTTTCCAGCTCCAGGACCATCGAAGTCTTAATAAAATGGGAGCCGTCTGGCTCATTCAGGTTGATCACCAAGGCGTTTAATTTGATGGTCGGGCCTATTTCCCGCGGTTTTTGGGCAGGTTTGGCCGAGACGGCGCTGGCCGTCGTTTTTATTTTCGTCGGTTGTTCCACCGGGCTGGAAATGGAAACCCAGCCCAGCAGTACGGAGGCCATAATCCCTCCGCTGATAATCAGCATGCCGGCCAGCATATAGATGACAAAGGAGAATCGTTTAAAACGACCCGGAGCTTTATTTTCGGACGGATCCGCCGCTGCCGGTTCTTCCTTCCCTGCACGGCTCGGGTCGATGGTCAACAGATCAATTTCGGTCTTTTTCACCGTCTTGGCCATGGCTGCTCTTACCCGGCTTCAATCGCCCGGACCACCCGCTGACTGATTTCTTCCAGTGGCACTACCTGATCGGCGGCGCCGAGTTTTATGGCTTCCTTCGGCATCCCGAATACCACGCAACTGGCCTCATCCTGGGCCAGAGTCCTGGCGCCGGCCTCCTTCATTTTCAGCAGACCCTGCGCGCCGTCGGCTCCCATTCCGGTACAGAGGACTCCGACGGCATTGGCCCCCGCGTATTGGGCCACGGAGTTGAACAAAACGTCCACCGCCGGTCTCTGGTGATGAACCATGGGGCCGTCCTTGACGTTGACGAAATACCGGGCCCCGCTACGCCGCAGGACCATGTGGAAATTCCCGGGGGCAATCAAGGCCTGACCGTTCAATACCGAATCCCCTTCCTGGGCCTCCTTCACCGTAATCGCACAGAGCCCGTTCAGCCGCTCGGCAAAGGCCCTGGTAAATTGGGCCGGCATGTGCTGGACAATAACGATGCCGGGAATATTGGGGGGGAATTTGATTAAAATCTCCTTCAAAGCTTCAGTGCCCCCCGTGGAGGCACCGAGGGCGATGATTTTCTGGGTCGTTTGGCTGAGGGCCAGACTGACCCTTTCCACCGGGAGCGACGAGGGCGAAAGGGCTTTCCGGGAGTACAGCGGATGGGCTCGGCTGGCGGCCCGAATTTTTTCCTTCAATTGGACGCCCATATCCCCCACGGAATAGGCCCCGCCCGGTTTGGCCAGTACCTCCACTGCCCCCAGTTCCACGGCCTCCAGGGCCATTTTGCTGCCCTTGGCGGTCAGGGAACTGACGATGATGACCGGCAGGGGGTAATGTTTCATCAACTTCCTTAAAAAGGTCAACCCGTCCATGCGGGGCATTTCAATATCCAGGGTGACCACGTCGGGCTTGAGCTGGACGATCTTGTCTCGGGCCACATAGGGGTCCGGCGCGGTGCCCACCACCTCGATATCCGGTTCACCGGCCAGTTCTTCACTGAAAATTTTTCGGACGATGGCCGAATCGTCGACGATCAGGACCTTGATTTTTTTAGAACCCGGTTTCAGCATGGCCGCCGTCCGTCATCGGACCGGTAAGGGTACCAGTCCTCTTCCCGCAAGCGTTCCACTTTCAATACGACCGCCTCGTTGGTTTTCGAATTATAAACCAGCTTACGCCCTTTGGTCCCCCCCACGTCCTCAGAGGTAACGGCAATTCCCTGGCGCTAAAGGATCTGTTGGGCCATGGAAACATTGCGGGAGCCGATATCCGCTTCCGGGCTGTCGGGGCCCCGGGAACTGCCACCGAATATCTGGCCTTCCAGTGCCCCGCGATCCGTTCCTTCCGCCAGCAGCAGCCGCAGCAACGTCACCGTAGCGACGTTACCGAAACGGGCGGTGGCCTGAGCCGGATCCCCGGTCTGCGGGTATTGAAAATGGCTCATGCCGCCAATCCTTTTTTCACGATCCCAGAGGCACACCGCCACGCAGGATCCCAGTACGCAATAGATCACCGTCGGTTCCCGACTGAGAAATATATACCCCGGCCTTAAAAAATATTCCGTCGCGCAAAGGGCCTGGTCGTTATCTCCCACCTTGGTTCCCGCTCCGTCCCCGGTCAGCCTACCGGCCCCGATTCGATTTCCAGGCGAATCATCCGGTCACCGGCCAGAAAATCCAGCCGCCGATCCTCCGGATTCCCGGCACCGGCCTGTTCCGGATCGAAACGGACCAATTCGGCCTGCGGCAGGTCCAGGAGGTAGACCTGCTGCCGGTCAAAAATGGCGAAAAGGTTCCCGCAAATCATATTGGTTAATTCCCTGACAATATCCACGGCCTGGGTATCCGAGGCTTCCGTTTCCAAGCCCAGAAAATCGGTGGCCAATTCCCCGGCCAAACCGTAAGGGATCCAAAGGCGGAGGGTACCCTTGATCCGGCCCTGAAACCCGATAACACCGCGCAGCCATTCCGAACCCGACCCCCTTGCTACGGTCCGCCATTCCTCCCTTTCCGGCTGGAGGGGTTCCAGGAATACGAAAAACATGGTTTCGAATATGTTCCCTATGGCCTGAGCGGCCGCCTGACGCAGGTTCTCATCCATGCGATTTCTCCATGATCTTATTCAGGGCATCCCGAACGGCCTCCGGATAAAAGGGCTTTTGGATATAGCCTTCAATGCCCAGGGCATAGGCCTCCTGAACCCGGGATTCGCTGCCCTCGGTCGTGATCAGCACCACGGGGATATGGCGGGTGGATTCCTTTTCTTTAAGGGACTTTACCAGCTCCAGTCCGTTCATGCGGGGCATGTTCAGGTCCGTGAGGATCACATCCACCCATTCTTTATCCAATATTTCCAAAGCCTCTTTGCCATCGCCGGCCTCCCAGCATGCTCCAATTTCAAAACCGGAAATAGCAACGGTTTTCTTGATCACCGTCCGCATGGTTTGCGAGTCATCAACAATCAGGATATTGTAGGCCATGGCCCCTCTCCGATCCAACGTAGCGGTTCATACGGTCCCGACCACCCGGCTAGGGGGGGCGGCTTCCTTCCGTAAAGCGGCGACCTGTCCGAAAAACCGCGCTGTTAATTTATTCCATTCATCTGCCCGGCTCAGGCCACTTCCAGCCAGGCTTCCACGGCCTGCAAGCGGTCATTGAGCTGGACCAGACATTTCTCCACATCTTTTTCCCGCAGGCGGTACTGCTCCATGATCTCCGGATCCCCGGCGTAATAGAGACCGTCGGACCCTCCGCCGATACCGGTCAGCAGGGCCATGCAGTTGGCCAGATGGGTGAGTCCGACCAGCTCCGAATAGTCTCCCCCGCTCAACCAGGGCGTGTGATGGTAGCGCACCGCCGCAATAATCGCCGGGGGAAACTTCCATTTTTCCGCGATCAGGGCCCCCAGTTCCGCATGGTCAATCCCCAGGACCTCCCGCTCGGCCGCCACAAAGGAGTAGCCCTGTTCCCGGACCAGGTTTTTGATGGCTGCGAAGGTCTCCCGCACATTGGCGCTGAGGACCACCTTACCCATGTCGTGCAGCAGGCCCGCCGTAAAAAGCCTGGAATCGGGTTCCTGCTGCAGGCGCCGGGCGATGATCTCGGTCAGGATGGCGCAGCTCACGGAATGTTTCCAGAGGGCCCCCGTGTCCAGGTCATAGCCCTGGCAGGAACGGGACAGCACCCCGTGGAAACTTTTGTTCAGCATAATCTGCATCAGGGTATTGAAGCCCAGCAGGACCAGGGCTTCCCGCAAAGAATGGACCTGCCGCCGCAGATTGAAGTACGCCGAATTACAGACCTTCAGGACTTGGGAAGTAATGCCCTGATCATATTGGATTATTTCCACCACATCCTGGGCCGAGGCCTTGGGATCGTTGATTCGTTGCAGCGCCTGGTGAATGATGGCCGGCAGGGGGGGAAGTTGGTCAATGGAATGGACGATAACCTCGATCCGGTTCATAGCTCCCGTTCTCCTTCCCCGGAGGTTTTCATCCAGACCCGGCCGGTAGTTAGTTCCAGCCGGACGGTCCGGTTGATCATGCCGCCCACATCCTCCGCCTTGATCAAGACGTTATTGCGCCAGAAAATCTTGCGCATGGCCGCGTAGTTCCGTTTCCCGATATTAAAAAAACCCTTATCATCCAATATCTGGGACCCGCCGGCCACTTTAACGATCAAGCGGCCCTTTTCGGCCCCGTACTTATAGGCTTCCTTGAAGAGGAAAGGAATGCCGGTATCGGCGAACATCCAGGGATTCTTTCTGGCTTTTTCCGGGTCGATTTGGGATTCCGGGAGCATGAAGTGCAGCAACCCGCCCACCCGGGCCACCGGATCGTAAATCACCACCCCGATACAGGAACCCAGCGAATAGGTGATCAAATCGGCTTCGGCCTGGTTGGAAACCTTCATATCGGCCACCCCGATGATAATCCGCACCCGCTGCTCCTTATCTTTTGTATACAGCCGGCCGCAGGTACTGGAACGGATGCTGAATGCCGGTCAGGCTTTCGGAATGGCCGATAAACAGGACGCCCTCCGGCTGCAGGTTCTGATAAAACCGGTTGACCAGGGTTTCCTGCGTTTTTTTATCGAAATAGATCATGACGTTTCGGCAAAAGATGCAGTCGAACGCTTTTTGAAAAGAGAAGGGTTCCATAAGATTGACCCGCTTAAAGACCACCAGGTCCTTGATAGAATTTTTAATTTTCACGTGATCCCGCCAGTTGTTTTCACCCCGCAGAAAATATTTTTTCACGGTGGCCGGTGGGAGGGTGCGTACCCGTTCTTTTTCATAAATTCCGGCCACGGCCTTTTTCAGCACCCGGGTGGATATATCCGAAGCCAACAGCTTAAGATCCCATTTTTCCAGCGGCCCCAAGGTTTCCAACAGGGTAATGGCGATGGAATAGACCTCCTCACCAGTCGAACAACCGGCGCTCCAGATATGGAGGGCTTTATCCCGGCTCGGCTTGGCGGCCCGCCAGCGGGGAATCAGGTCCTGCTGCAAAAAATCAAAATGCACCTGCTCCCGGAAAAAACTGGTCAGGTTGGTGGAAATGGAATCCAGCAGATAAACCAGTTCCTCACCGGTATCGTCCTGCACCACAAACTGGTAATAATCCCGAAAGGACTTAAACCGTCCCTGCCGCAGCCGTTTTCCCAGACGGGCCCGGACCAGCTCTTTTTTCCCTTCATGGAGGGCGATCCCACTCTGCTCGTAAATCAGGCGGCTGATCTTTTCAAAGTCCGTCTGGGTTAATTCGTATTCCGAAAACGTGGTTCCGGCATTAAGCAAGCGAGGACACCTCATCCGTGGACAACACCTGATCGATATCCAGCAGGATCTTGACCTTGCCCTTTACCTTGGCCATGCCCAGGATATACTGGGTATTCAAGCTGCTCCCCATGGTCGGCGTGGGTTCGATGTCCTCGCCGGAGATGTTCAATACCTCCGAGACCGAATCCACGATGATGCCGATGGGGATAGCCCCGTTGGCCCCCAAAATTTCAACCACGATAATACAGGTGCGGTCGGTGTAGGCTTCCTCCTGGATCCCGAATTTACAGCGCAGGGAAATGACCGGGATCACTTTACCGCGCAGGTTGATCACCCCTTTGACATGTTCGGGGGTGCGGGGGACGTAAGTAATTTCCATCATCCCGATGATTTCGCGCACCTTTAAAATGCCGATGCCATATTCCTCCTGTCCCAGGGTAAAAGTCAGGTATTTCCCTTCCTTGTCCTTGAGAATATGGGTCAGGTTGTCCATTTTTCTGGCCGCCTCTCCCATGATGACCTCCTTTGGCTAATTGGAATGTTGCCTTTTTATAGTTACCAAACCGGAGCGGACTGCCCGCCGGCAACGCTTTTTTAAAAATCGTCCTCCTCCAGGGGGATCACTTCCTGGGGCGAAATTTCTCTCCCCGAACCCTTAGGCCGGGGCGGCGCGCTGACCGGCCCCCGCCGGGCAGGCAGCGCCCTGTTCCGGCGACGGGGGGTGGGATCGTCGCCGCCGGCTCCGGTTTTGAAGGTGGCCATAACGGCCGCCAACTCTTCGGCTCCGGAGGCATTCTGCTGGGTGACCTTGTTCATTTCCGCCACGGCCTGGTTGATCTGCTCGATGCCCTGAGACTGCTCCTTGGACGCGGCGGCGATTTCCTCGACCAATTCCCGGACCTTGTTGGAGTTGGAAGTTACTTCATTAAAATTCTGATTGGTGGCCGTGACCACCGACACCCCGCCTTGAATTTTTTTGACGATGTCCTCGATCAAGCCGGAAGTGTTACGGTCGGCTTCGGCGGCCCGCATGGCCAGATTTCGGACCTCATCGGCCACCACGTCAAACCCGGCGCCGGCCTCTCCGGCCCGGGCGGCTTCCACGGCGGCATTTAAGGCTAGCAAATTGGTCTGAAAGGCGATTTCGTCGATGGTTTTGACGATCTTCTGGGTTTGTTCGCTGGCCTGGGCGATCTCTTTCATGGAAGTGGTCAAATCCCCCATGGAGACGTTGGCCTTGCCCATCAAGCCATTGGTCACGGCAATCAACTGATTGGCCTGGTTGGCATTCCCGGCGTTTTGCTTGGTCATGGCGGCCATTTCTTCCAAGGAAGAGGAAGTCTCTTCAATGGAGGCGGCCTGTTCCGAGGCCGACCCGGACAGGGACTGCGACATGGCCACCGACTGGCCGACGGCCGCCCCGAATTTAAGGCGCATCTCCTCGATCGCCTCCCCCAGGGCCCCGATCTCATCCCGGCTGCTGATGCGGATCTCCTGGGTCAGGTCCCCCTGAGCGATCTGCTGGACGATGTGGTTGGCCTGGCGCACGGGACCGGAGATCAGGCGGGCCAGGAAAATATTCACCCCCAGGGACAAGAGGATCGCGGCGGCCAGGACCAGGGAAAAAATCCACAGGGTCCGGCTGAACTCACTCTGGGCCCCATCGTATTGTTTTTGACTCATCCGGTCCTGAATGGCTAATATCTCCAGCAGGGTTTTATTCAGAATCTGGAATCGATCCTCGAGGGTGCTGCTGACCATCATGGCGGCCGAATTGACATCCGCCTCGGACATGTCGAGGGCGTCAGCCGCTGTCTTTTGGTAATCCTTCAACTGCTGCTGGGCGGTCTGCAGGTTTTCTTCTCTTCCGCACTGCGGCCAGGCTGCCGCATAAACTTGTTCAGTTGGTCGGCGGTGGCGGCCAGGGCTTTCCCCAGGGCCTTCTGCAATTCCTCCACCTTGGCTTTATTGGTGTTGGTATTGATCCAATTCATGAGTTTATTGATATTGCCGTGGACCATGGCGACTTCGCCTTGCAATTTGGAAAAAAGCTGATAATTCTTGAACTCCACCTGATAAATTTCGTTGAGGGCGCTCTTTTGAGTCGCCAGCCCTTGATAGGACATGGCGGCCAGGAGCACCAGAAAGAGGATGACGACCACCGGGCCGACCAACAATTTTTTCATCAGGTTGAGACGATTGAGAAAACGAAACATGCCTTCCTCCTCTGTAAGGGGAGGAGGCGGTGGCCCGATCGGCCCCACCCCCCCGGCAGGCCATATTTTAATTATTTATAGATGCCGCAGCAGAAAATAAGATCATCCACTTTTTTGACATAGGTGGATTTGGCCTCCACCTTCTTGGTGGTCGGGTTGGTCCACTTGTAGTCCACCCAACCGCTGCCCTTGGCCTTGGCCAGATCGACACCCTCCTGCACGAAAAGTTTTCCGTCTACATCCTTCAATTGGCTCACGTCCTTGCCGATCAGCTTTTCATTGGTCCCATGGGCTAGGACTTTTCCGGTTAAATCCCAAATGAAGATATACAACTCCCCTTTGACAAACTGACCTTTCGGGTTGTTGAATTCCGCGAAGGCCTTGTCCTTGCCGTTGGCCTTGTAGAAGGCGATGGCCTTGTCCACCAGGGCCGTAGCCTCCGCTGCCGTGCTGGCCAGAGCCACCCCGGAAACACCCACCAGAAAAATCCCCACCAAAATTGCCGCTAAAATCTTTTTCATCGTTGCCCAGCCTCCTTTTTATTTTTTACTTCTTTTCATCTTATTTCTTATAGATGCCGCAGCCGATCAGCAGGTCGCCATGTTTTTCCAGGTACATCGCCTTGGGCTCGATTTTTTTGGTCAAGGGATTGGTAAACTTATACTCCTGCCAGAATTTGTCTTTGGTCTTGGCCAGCTCTACCCGTTCCTTGACAAAAGCCTTGCCGTCCGGATCTTTCATATCGATCAAATCCTTACCGGCCATCTTGGGATTTTGTCCGTGGGCCAGGCACTTGCCGTTCAGGTCATAGGCCACCACGTACAGATCCCGGTCCTTGAAGGGCCCCTGAGGATTGCTGATCTCGGCAAATCCTTTCTCCCGGCCGTTGGCTTTGATGTAAGCGGCGGCCTTTTTGACCAGGGCTTCGGCTTCGGCCGCCGTTCCGAATTCAGCCGCCCGGGCCAGGCCCGAGTTGAAAAAGAAGGTGGCTACGACTAGAAAAATCCAAGGCCTTATTCGAAAATCGATCATTAATTCTCCTTTTTAGCCATAGTTTTGATACAACTCAAAAATTCCGTTAATATCCAGGATCAAACCCACTCGACCGTCGCCCATGATGGCCCCACCGGCCAATCCTTTGACCTCTTTGAATTTTTCCCCTAAATTTTTAATCACTACCTCTTGTTTGCCCACCAGATCATCCACCATCAGACAGCGCTGGTGACCTTCATTTTCCACTACGACCACCAGGGCCTCCCAGGGTTCCCGGCGCTGGGGCGACACTCCCAGCAGTTCATGCAGGCGGATCAGCGGCAACAACATATTCCGGACCTTGACCACCTCGCCCCGGGTTTGTATCGTCGAGACGTCGGCCGGCAGCGGCCGGAAAGTCTCTTTAATCGAAACGGTGGGGATGATGTAGCGTTCCGGGCCGACGCGGACGATAATGCCGTCCATGATGGCCAGGGTCAACGGCACCCGGATGGCAAAGCGGCAGCCTTTGCCTTCCTCCGAAAAGACTTCCACTTTGCCCTTCAGTCGCTCGATGGCCTTTTTGACCACATCCATGCCCACCCCGCGCCCGGAAACGTCGGTGACCTGATCGGCGGTGGAAAAACCCGGTTCGAAGATCAGGTTATCAATCATAAAAGGGGTCAGTTGGGTTTCATCGGCCACCAGGCCCCGCTCCTTGGCCTTGCGCACGATCTTCTCCCGGTTCAGCCCCTGGCCGTCGTCCTCGATCTCGATGACGATATTCCCCCCCTTTTGGTAGGCCTGCAGCACGACCTGTCCCGTTTCGGCCTTGCCGGCGATTTTTCGCGCCGCTGGGGATTCCAGGCCATGGTCCACGGCATTGCGGATCATATGGACCAGCGGATCGTAGAGGGCCTCGACCATATTGCGGTCGATTTCTGTTTCCTCCCCGAACATGCTCAATTCGACCTGTTTGTCCGATTTCCGGGCCAGGTCCCGGACCAGGCGGATCATTTTTTGAAAAGTCTGACGAATCGGGATCATGCGCAGGGACATGGCGATTTTCTGCAGGTCGGTGGTTATTCTTTTCAATTGCGCAAAATCACGGGACAGTTTGGGGTCATTCAGGGTGGTGATGATGGGATTCTGCTGGACCAGGGACTGGGCGATGACCAGCTCCCCGACCATGTCTACCAGGTTATCCAGTTTTTGGGTATCCACCTTGACCGTAGTTTCAGCGAATTCACTGGAAATTTTTCTTTGATCCCGCAGAGCCTCGATCACCTGTTGGGGTTTGACCTTTTCAGTGGAAACCAGGATTTCTCCCAGTTTGGTCCCGGCTCTTTGCACGGCCTGGATTTCCAGCGCCCCGGCGATATCTTCCGGGGCCGTTAGGCCCTGGTTGGTCAGTAACTCGCCCAGCGCTGGGATAGCGCCCGGAGCCGCTGCCTCTTGCGGACCGGCGCCGCCGGGGAGGCTCTCCGGTCCCGAGTTTCTTAAGACGTCAATCCGGTTTAAATGGGGGACCAAATCGTAAGGGGCCTGTCCGGCTGTTCCCTCCTCCAAATTTGCCCGCAGATCGAGGACCATTTTTTTGAGAAAATCGACGGCCTCTAAAATATAATCGATGATTGCCTGGTTGATGGTCAGCTTCTCGTTGCGGGCGTCATCCAAAAGCGATTCCACCGCATGGGAAAAACGATGAATATCTCGTAGATTCAGGAATCCGGAAACCCCTTTCAGGGTATGAAAGGGACGAAAAATGGCATTGATGGTCTCTTTATCTTCCGGAGACTGTTCCAGGTTGATCAAATTAACTTCGATGGTGTCCAGGTGCTCCAGACCTTCCGAGATAAAATCCCGCAACAGTTCCAGGTCCTGGGCCAGCGAACCGGCCGGATCCCCCGGGGCTCCGGCGGTCGCCGAGGTTTCCGGAGTTCCCGGGTTTTCCGGGATCGCCTTTTCCAGGGCTGAATTCAGAGCCTGGTGGCGTATTCCGGTTACGTCTTCCAGGTTTTTCCAGAAGCTTTCTTCCTCGGGAACAGTGCTGCCGACGCAGTCCTGGCGAATCTGATTTTGGATGACCTTGACTCCCTGACTCAGCAGGTCCACGGCTGGCGCCAAGTCAGCAACCTCATTCAGAATGATTTTTTCCACCAGCTCCTTGAGCCCCCGTCCCAGGGCGCTGACGGCCGTCTGGTCCTTCCCCTGGGTCAGCACTTCAATCTTTTCTAGCTGCTCCAGGATGGCCCCCAGGGCCATCACGTCTTCCGGATCAATCAAGACCGTTTGCAACGCCAACTGGTTTATCGATTCGGATAGTTGTTCATGGAATGCGATCATTTGGAGGCCCTTCGGTGTGGAACGTATTTGAAAAAACTGCCTACACTCTTTTCCCGACTTAATTGATCGGATCATTTTTCCGGAAACTGAATAAATAATTGTTCCGGAAACTATTTCTGCAAGAAAAATGCCACCTTAGGAATCTCGTCGTTCTTCCATCCTGCCACCCGGACCAAGGGCCGTAATACCTCCGGCAACGATCCGTTTATAAATAATTGCCTGTTATATTAGCTGGTTCCATAACAACCCCTTGGCCCCGCTGAAAAATGGTGGTTCGGTTCTTCCCGCCGTGGGGAACGGGGTGGCCATTAAAAATCCGTCAATAATCCACCCGCTGCCTGGTCCAATAATGACGCTTAAAAAGTTTCTCCAGGGGGTTCCGGAACTGCTCAAGTTGGGCCCTCACCCTACCGATATATAGGGGTAAGGAGAGGCGGGACTATGATTCAGGTTACCCGGTTGGACCACACCCCGATGATTGTTAATCCGGATTTAATCATTTTTATGGAAGAAACGCCCGATACCGTCATCACCTTGTCCAATGGAGAGAAGATACTGGTTCAGGAACGCATCAGCGAGATTATCCACCGGGTGATTCAATTTCGACGCAGTATCTATAATTCCGCCGTCCCTATCGAATAATAATCCATGGATAAGGCATCTCTCATCGGTCTGATTTTGGGTATCGGGGCGGTCATCGGCGGCATGCTCCTGGAGGGCGGTCACCTCGGTTCCATCGCCCAGCCCACGGCCGCCATTATCGTCCTGGGCGGGACCTTCGGGGCCGTTTTTCTCAGTTTTCCCTTTACCGGGGTCCTGGGCGCTTTTAAAGATGTTAAAAATATTATCAAGGAACCAACCCTCAATCCGTTTGAATATATCGACCTGATCACGAATTACGCCAACAAAGCCCGCAAAGAGGGCATCCTTTCCCTCGAAAAAGAAATCAAAAATATCGAACACCCCTTTCTGAAAAAGGCCCTGACCATGGCGGTGGACGGCGTGGAGCCCAAGATCATGCGCGAGGCCATGGAAACCGAAATAGCCTACCAGGACGAATACGGCAAAATCAGCAGCAAGGTTTTCCAGGCCGCCGGCGGTTACGCCCCGACTATCGGGATCCTGGGGGCTGTGCTGGGTCTTATTCACGTCATGGAGAATCTAAACGATCCCAGCAAATTAGGCGGCGGAATCGCCGTGGCCTTCGTGGCCACCGTCTATGGGGTCGGTTCAGCCAACCTGCTCTTTCTCCCCATGGCCACCAAGCTGGCCCTACGCCATGCGGAGGGCCTGGTCATCAACGAAATGATTCTCGAAGGGGTCGTGGCCCTGTCCACCGGTGAGAATCCCCGGTTGATCGAGGAAAAGCTGACCACTTATCTCTCGGAACAGCAGAAAAGTAAAAACCCGAATAAAACGAAGGAAGCGTAATGGCCAAGAAAAAAAAGGAAGAGGAACACGAAAATCTGGAGCGCTGGCTGGTCTCCTATGCCGATTTTATTACCTTGCTTTTTGCTTTCTTTGTAACCATGTATGCCATGTCCCGGGTGGATGAGCAGAAGCTCGGCTCGGCGGTGGAATCGCTGCAGCGGGCACTAGGCTCGGTCATTTCCGTGCAAACGCCGAGCAGCCGGGCCGGCGTCTTTAACGACTTCAGCAATCCCATGCAGGTGACCATCGTGCCCATCGGGGCCCCCAATGCCAAGGAAGTCAAAAAACTGGCCGAGGATCTGAAGAAAAAGATCGAAGGGGCCGGCGGGAAAGGGGCGGCCGGGAAAGGGACCCAGGCTTATCAGCTGAGTTTGCTGGTTCAGGAACGGGGGCTGGTCATTCGGGTCTCTGACCAGTTTTTTTTCCGTACCGGTGAGGCCGCTATTCGACCGGAAGTGCTCCCGTTGCTGGAGGCTCTGGGCCAGACCCTGCAACCGTTGGACAATCCCATCCGCATCGAGGGCCATACCGACAACGTCCCGATCAACACCGCCCAATTCCCTTCCAATTGGGAACTTTCCACGGCCCGGGCCACTACCATCATCCGCTATCTCCTGACCCATTTCAAATTCGACCCCCAGAAACTCTCCGCCGCCGGGTACGGCGAACATCGTCCGGTGGCGTCCAATGAATCGCTGGAAGGTCGCAACCAGAACCGGCGGGTGGACGTAGTGGTCCTGAACAGTCAGGAAAGGAAGACCGAACCCGCAGCCTTCCGGGATCCCCAGGCCGGCAACCCCCCGACCCCCGCCCCTAAAAAGCTTTGATTT
>JACRCK010000059.1 GCA_016219065.1 Deltaproteobacteria bacterium | reverse complement strand
TTTCATCGATAAAAAGGATGATCTCCCCCTGGGCCTCGGTCACTTCCTTGAGCACGGCCTTGAGGCGGTCTTCGAATTCGCCCCGGTACTTGGCGCCGGCGACCAGTGCCCCGATGTCGAGGGCTACCACCCGTTTGTTTTTCAGCCCTTCCGGTACGTCACCGCTCACGATCCGCTGGGCCAGTCCTTCGACGATGGCTGTCTTGCCGACCCCCGGTTCGCCGATCAGGACCGGGTTATTTTTTGTACGCCGGGAGAGGACCTGGATGACGCGGCGCACTTCGTCGTCCCGGCCGATAACCGGATCCAGCTTGCCGCTGCGGGCCAGCTCGGTCAGGTCCCGGGCGAACTTTTCCAGGGGCTGGTATTTCTCCTCGGGGTTGGGGTCGGTCACCCGCTGGGTGCCCCGGATGTCCACCAGGGCCTTGAGGATGGCTTCCCGGGTTATCCCCAGGGCGTTCAACGCCTGGGACAGGGGATCCCCTTTCTGATCGACCATGAGGATGAACACGTGTTCCATGCTCACGTAGTCGTCCCGCATCTGGGTGGCTTCCTTGAAGGAGCCGTCCAGAATGGTCTTCAGCCGGTTGGAGATATAACTCTGGCCGGTCCCGCCGCCGGAAACGGAAGGAACCCGTTCCAGCAGGTTTTTCAGGGAGCCCTTGATTTGTCCGGGATTGGCCCCCAGTTTCTGGATCAGGGGGACCAATATATTATCCGGCTGATTCAGGATGGCGGTCAGCAGGTGCTCGGGTTCGATCTGCTGGTGCCCCATGCCCTCGGCCAGCGACTGGGCGGACTGGATGGCCTCCTGCATTTTTATGGTAAACTTATCGAAGCGCATGGTTTCCTCCTCGATAAAATTTCCCTAAAAGACGGGAAATTTTATATAATTAATAAACTAACTTGCTCGCGGGCGCTCAGACCAAGCTGTAGGGGTGGGGTTAACCCCCACCCGCCCTGGTACAAACAAGGCATCGACTCAAAAGTATTTAGTGGAAATTAACCACCCCTTCCGGATTTGTCAAGAAGCCCATTATGAATAACCATCAATTATTATTGGTTTTTTTTGTTTTATGACGGACCGCAGACTTTTTTTAAAACACCTTATCGACTGCGCCGCCGGTTTCCTGGCAGGGTCCTTTTATTGGCTGTCCAAACCGGAAACGTCCTGGGGAGCCGTCCGCCGTCTGCTGCCGAAAGGAACCCGGTTGGAAACCCTGGTTAACGAAAATCCGGCGGGGTTGGATACCCGGGAGCTGGACCTTCAACCTTTGGACCGCTTCGGGACCATGGGGCTTTCCGATCAGGCTACCGATCTGGCGAACTGGCGTCTGGTCTGCACCGGGGAAGTCCGCCGGGAGTTCCGCCTGAGTTATGACGAACTCCGAAACCTGCCGGCCATCGAGAAACAGGTGCTCCTGATCTGTCCGGGTTTTTTTGCCAATTACGGACGCTGGAAAGGGATTTCCCTGATCGACCTGGGGAAAAAGGCCGGGATCAAAAAAGACGTCGATCAGGTCACTATCTCCGGTCCGGCGGGCCCCTATGAAAAAAGCGGACGGTTCCCCCTAAAAGATATCAAATCTGAAAAGGTATTTCTGGCTTACCAGGTCAACGGGGAGACCCTCCCGGTCAAACACGGCTTCCCACTGCGCTTGGTGGCCGAGGGATATTACGGGTACGAGTGGATCAAGTACGTGGATGCCGTCCGGTTTGAAAGGATCGGCAACACCTGAAAACCAATCGTTTTTTCCGGACTTGACAGCCGATGACCTTTTTTATACGGTAGGTTCAGTCGAGGGGGGGAAAAGAAATGAATACCTACATACGTGCCCTGCGCCTGCCCTTTTTGACAGGCTCCCTGGTTCCGGTGCTCCAGGCCGGTGCCCTGGCCTACCTGGAAGGGACTGAACACCTCTTGCATCTTATTCTGGTCCTGATCGGGGTGGGGGCCCTGCACAGCGCCGGCAACCTGATCAACGACTATATCGACACCCCCCGCAGCGATACGATCAACCCGAATCCCACCCCGTTCAGCGGGGGCAGCCGGGTGATTCTCGATAACCTGTTGACCGCCCGTTGGGTCTTCTGGGCGGCGGTCATCTGTTTCACCCTGGCCGCCCTGATCGGGCTTTATCTTATCTGGAACGGTCGCCCGTACGTGGCCCTGATCGGCCTGCTGGGGCTGATCGCCGGCCTTTTTTATTCCGCAGGTCCCGTCCCGTTCATGTCCCGCGGGCTGGGAGAGATCACCATCTTTTTCGCCTTCGGGCCCCTGATCACCTGGGGGACCTATTATGTCCTGACCGGCCGGCTGACCGGCCCGGCCTTTCTGCTGGGCTTCCCCCTGGGATTTCTGATCACGGCCATCATCTGGGTCAACGAGTTCCCGGATTACCAGGCCGATAAGGAGGCCGGCAAACGCAACCTGGTGGTGCGATTGGGATTGGCCTCTTCCCGCTGGGTTTACCTCCTGCTCATGTTGTCGCCCTTCCCCTTCCTGGTCCTCCTGGTCGCGCTCCAGGGAATGCCGGCCTGGATCCTGCTGGGTTGGCTGACTTTGCCCCTGGCCCTCAAGGGGATCGGCCTCACCTGGAAGGAATACAATCGTCCCGGCAAAATCGTCCCGGCTCAGGCCCTGACCATTCAAACCCATATGATCCTGGGCCTGCTGATGGTAACCGGCCTGCTGATCCAACTTTTTATCGGTTAAACACCGGATCATGCGTATTCTCGGGCTGGACTTCGGCACCAAAACCATCGGCGTGGCCTTGAGCGACGAGTTGACCATCACCGCCCAGACGCTGACTTCCCTTTCCCGCACGACCCTCCAGCGGGACCTGGAAGCCCTGCTGCAATTAATCCGGGAGCATCAAGTGGATGAAGTGGTGATCGGGATGCCCATCAATATGGACGGGTCGCGGGGACCGGCCGCCCAGGCGGTGGATGACTTCATCGACCGGCTGAAGTCCCTGACCGCCGTCAAGATCATTCCCTGGGACGAACGGCTGACCACGGTGGCCGCGGAACGCATCCTGCTGGAAGGGGATTTGAGCCGCCGCAAACGCCGTCTGGTCATCGACCGGCTTTCCGCGGCCATCATTCTGCAAGGCTACCTGGACAGTAGACCCAAGCCTTAAAGACGAACGTCCAACAGCGAACATCGAACGTCCAACATCGAATTTAAAAACGTAGGGCGGGCGTCTCGCCCGCCGACCTCGAATTGGAGTAAGGGAGTATTGGAGTATTGTTTTTAAACCCATCACTCCATTACTCCATCACTCCTGTATAATATGCGCCAATGAAACGTTTCTCGGTGGTCCTCATCTTTGTCGCCTTCATGGCGGGCACTCTGATCTTTTATTCTTTTCAGGACTTCTTGTACCCGCCGGCGCCGGCCCTTTCCCAAACCCGCATCGTCCGTATCCAATCCGGGATGGGGTTGCGGCAGATCACCCGCCTGCTGACCGAGGCCGGGATCATCCGGGATCCGAACAAATTCATGCTCCTTTCCTGGTGGAAAGGGGTAGGGAAAAAAATCCAGTGGGGCGACTTTGAACTGTCCACCGGGTTGCCGCCGACCGTCATTCTGGATTATTTGATCACCGGCAAGACCATGCTGAAACGGATCACCATCCCCGAAGGCTTTACCCTCAAACAGATTGCCGATCGTCTGATCCAGGAAAATATCGTCTCCGGTCCTGATTTTATTTCCGCGGCCTGGGATGAAAATTGGCTAGCCGAACTGGGGGTGGACGGGGCCTCCCTGGAGGGCTACCTGTTTCCGGACACGTATCTTTTTCATCGCGGGATGAGCGTCAAGGCCATCCAAAAAATGATGGTCAAACGATTCCAGGAAATATACAAGCTGTGCCAGGGGGCCGATTCGGACTGGTCGCCTCTGGGCTTAACCCGCTACCAGATCGTCACGCTGGCCTCGGTGGTGGAAAAGGAAACCGGGATCCCGGAGGAGCGGCCGCTGATCGCCTCGGTTTTTTATAACCGGCTAAAAAAAGGGATGCTGCTGCAGAGCGATCCCACCGTGATCTACGGGATCAAGAATTTTGCCGGCGACCTGACCCGGAAACACCTGGAAACCCCCACCCTGTACAACACCTATACCCGTCCCGGCCTACCCGCCGGACCGATCGCCAATCCGGGGGAGGCGGCCCTGCGAGCAGTCCTCCATCCGACCGCCAGCGACTATTACTATTTTGTTTCCCGAAACGACGGCAGCCATTATTTTTCCAGGACCCTGCAGGAACACAACCGGGCCGTGGCCCGCTATCAACATAAAGGGGAAGGATTATGAAAAACGGAACGCACCGGCACCGGTTTGTCGAGGATTACGACGGAATGATCGGCTTCGGTTTTGACCGGGACACCGATGAAAAAACCCTCATGGTTTACCTGCAGAAGTTTTCCGACGATGATTTGCTCAAGGCCCTGGTGCCCCGCTTAAAGGACGAGGAACTGAAGGAAGTCTTTCAGCTCATTTCCCGCCTGATTAAAACCCACCTCCGGGACGAGGAATACCATCGGCTGTTTCTTAAAGATCCGGCCGATTGAGATCGGCCTGGAGCAGCAGCACTTTTTTGGTCCAGCGGGGCGGCTGAAAAAACCGCCTGCTGAAGGGCCGGTAATTGGAAAAAGAATACACCTCCCGGGCCGGCCAATGAAACGGGTCCAGACGGATATCCAGCCAGCGGAAGCTCCCGTCTTCAATATCCTCATTGGGGGTGATCCCCCCGGGGTTCACGCAATTGGTGATCAGGGCATAACGGTAGCGCAGCAGCGTGGACAGGAAAGACTTGACCGATCGGTGGGACCAGTGTTGCAGCACGTCTTTGGCGATGATCAGATCGGCGGCGGGCAGCCGGCTGAAATCCCCTTCGAAAACCCGGAATTCGATATGGGGCGCCCCAAAGGCCTCCCGGTTCCGCTCGACGACCGGCCGGACCAGATCCAGCCCCAGGTATTGCAAGCCGCTCCAGTCGATAAACCGGGAGAATTGCCAGTCTCCGCAGCCGAAGTCCAGGACGCTTCGTATCCGGTTTTTTTTTAAGAACTTTTGTAGAAAGCGGACATACCCCCGGGTGTGCACCGGCTGAGACCCCTCGCCGGACCCTCCGCCCTCCCACTCGCCGGTCGCATAGATTTCCTCAAACCGTTCCTGAACGCTTTTCATTGCTTACCTCGCGGCGGGTAAGGGCGGTTCGCGAACCGCCCCTACAGAGACGTCAGGATGCCCGCTCAGGGCATTGGCCAGATGGACGAACCGCTCGATGGACAGCGTTTCCCCCCGAGCCGACGGATCGACCCTGGCGTGGCCCAGGGCTTCCAGGATCATTGCCGGGGGAAACCGACTATCGGCGGTCAGGGCGTTTTTCAACTGCTTGCGCCGCTGTCCGAAAGCCGCCCGCACCGTCCACTGGAACAAGGCCTCGTCCCGAATCTCGGGTTGCAGCTTTTCCCGAAAACGGAGCTCCACGAACGTGGAAGAAACCTTGGGCCGGGGGAAGAAGGAACCGGGGCCCAACTGCAGCAACGGCCTTATTTCCGCGTAATAACCGATCAGAACGGTCAACAACCCGTAAACCTTCTGTCCCGGCTGCCCCAGCAGTCGGTCGGCCACCTCCTTCTGCAGCATGACGTAGCCCCCCTTCAGGATGGATCGGAATTCGATGATCCGGAACAGCACCGCTGTGGAAAGCTGATAAGGGAGGTTCCCCACGATCCAGAAAGGCTCCTGGAAAACCCGGAACCATTCCCCCCAATCGGCCTTCATCATATCTTCATGGCGGACCTGGATTTGAGTCAGACCTGACTCTCGGACTTGCTCCTCCAGGCGGGCGGCCAGGCCGGCGTCGATTTCCAGGGCCAGGACCGATCCGGCCTTTTCACCTAGCAGAAAAGTCAGGGCCCCCTGGCCGGCTCCCAGTTCCACGACCGGTTCCCCGGGTTTAATGGGCAGCGCATCCAAAATTCGGCGGGCCGTCTCCGGATGACGGAGAAAATTCTGCCCCAGGGCCTTCAGGGGCGGCAGGTTCTTAAGGTCTTTCATTGATAATTGATTATTAACAATTGATTATTGATTATTTGGTTTTAGTTTTTTGGTTTTTTGGTTTTTTGGTTTTGTTCCTTGGTCGCTGGTCTCTGCCCCGGGCGGTTAGCGAACCGCCCCTACGACGGCTTATCCCTCCGTCCTCCGGTCTCCGACCTCCGATCTCTGTCCTCTGCCCTCTGACCTCCGGTCTCTGACCACGATTCGGTTTCCCGGCTCAAATCCCACTTCGAAGCCCAGGCCGGAAATAACCTCCTCGACCGGTCTCCCCAGCAGAAAATCCAGGTGCTGCTGGTTGAGGCCGAACCTTTCGCCCAAATAAGTGCGGGCATGCCGGTCAAAATGAATGACCTCCAATACCCTTTCATCGTCGGCCCCGACCTGTTCCACCGACCGGATCAACCATTCTTGCAGTCTTAAAAGCTGACATCGTTCCTCATGGGACTTCACGACCGGCAGCAGGGGATCTTCGGGGTCCAGCAGGTCCTTCCGGGACAACAGTTTATTTTTCTTCAAAGACCGGTACCCTTCCGGGTTCCAGCACTCCAAAATCCGGCACTGCCGGGGCCGGTTTTCATATACCCCGCAGCCCGCTCCTGCCGGTTGAAAAAAAAGGCATTCCCGGCTTCCCGGTTTTTCCCTGATCTTCACCTGTTCCTCCGCCAGATAGACGAACCGGTCGGCTTCGTTGGAATAACCTTTTTCTCCCCGGCGCAGGGTTATCAGATCGAGACGGGTCAGAGTTCCCTGGCGGAAAAGCGGCAGGTCATCCCGGTACAAGGAAGGGCTCCCTTTCCGGCAGCAGGTCCCGCAGCGCAGGCAGTACGGCCGGGTGGAGTAGGCGGCTTTCTCGATGTCCCGGGCCGCTTTTTCCCAGCCCTTCCGGCGCTCCTGCGGGGTCCAGCCGTTCCAGTTCCGGATCAATCTGCGGCAGGCTTCCCCGGCAACCACTGCGAGCCAGACGTCCGCGGGAACGGCCGGTGAATTGATTTCTGCCAGCATCTTTTCCAGGGCCTGACGAATCAGGGCTTCAGGCCCCGGGTCCCGTCCCGGTGGGCTTGCTTGGTTTGGCATTCCTGGGCTTATTATTCCTTCGTTCGTTTTTTGGTGTAGGGGAGGGGTTAATCCCCTCCCGCCCTTGGATCACCCGAGTTAGACCTTGCCTTGCTCCTCGCTGATCTGGCCGAGCGATCCACCCGTGAGAAGTCCGATGTAACCCTTTATGACGGCTATAGGATTCCTCAGGTCGTGGGCGGCGATGCCCAGAAACTT
>JACRCK010000054.1 GCA_016219065.1 Deltaproteobacteria bacterium | reverse complement strand
CGAACCTGCGGCCTTCCAGGGCCCCCCCGCCAGCCGACCCCCGACCCCCGCCCATAAAAAGCTATGATTTCGATTACGCTTCCCTAATAAATTGAAAAACCGCCAGGACTGCGTAAACGAGTTGTCCTGGCGGTTAATAATTTAGACGCTTCACCCTTTTGAGTGGGTAACCACCATATCCGGTATAGTCAGCAGGTCCCGGCCACAGGGTTTTATACCGCCCGAGGCGGGACTTTTTGGATTATAACCCGGCCCCGGGTGGGCAAATCTTTCCGGAGGCAGGGCCGACCATCCAGCCGCCGGGCAACGTGCCGCTGGGGCCTGCTTCAGTATAAATTTAACTACTTCGGCCCGGTTTCCCGCCATGGAGTACCTTGGGAAAACCCTTTGGCCGGGACCTGCTGACTCCGGTAGCCTGAATTTACCAAGGGCGACTAGATGTAGTAGCCGCCCACTCAAAAGGGTGAAGAACCATAATTTAAAATTGATTATTGTTTATTTTTGATTGCTCCCCTCAAGAAGCCTGCGCCACCAGAGGCGGAAACGAGTTCTCCGGATCCGTCAACCAATCGGAGACCAAGGGCTCGAACCCTTCCCGGATGATTTCCATCAGGATCTCGACCACCTGCGGATCGAACTGCTGCCCGTTGCAGCGTTTCATTTCGGCCAGGGCTTCCACCTGGGTCAGGGCTTTTCGATACGAGCGATCGGAGGTCATGGCGTCATAGGCATCGGCTACGGAGATGATGCGGCAGAGGATGGGAATTTCTTCCTCCTTAAGACCGTCCGGGTAACCTCCGCCATCCCACCTTTCATGGTGGTGGCGAATAATGGATTTCTCCAGGGTAGAGATCCCCAGTTCGTTGATGATCCGCTCTCCGGTGGTCGGATGCATTTTGATCATGTCAAATTCTTCCGGGTTGAGCTTGGAAGGCTTCAAGAGAATGTAGTCCTGGACCCCGATCTTACCGATATCATGCAGCGGACCGGCAAAAGCCAGCGCGGCGATTTCTTCTTCCGGCCGGCTCATTTTACGGGCGATGGCTATGGCCAGTTGCGTAACCCGTTCGGAATGCTTCATGGTATAGGGGTCTTTGGCCTCGATGGTGTTGACCAGGGCCCGCAGCGTGGCGTACAGGTTGGACACCACGTTTTCATAGAGGGCGATGTTTTCGATGGTCATGGCCGCTTTTTCACTCAGGATGGAGAGGAGAAACAAATCTTCCTCGGTGAAGGGTTCCCCCTCGGCCCGGCCGGCCACCTGCAGGACCCCGAAAGTTTCCTGGCGGATCTTCAGGGGCAAGGCCAGGAAGGTGGACCCGTCATAAAACTGGGGGGCTTCCTCCATTTGGGGGAGCCATTCCTGTCGCTCCTGACACAGTACCGGTACCCCGCCCTGGGCCACCTTACCGACGATGCCCTGACCGACCGGCACTTCATAACGATTGATCCATTCCGCCTCCACGCCCAGTCCGGCAATCAGCCGGAGCAGGTTTTCCTCCCGGTCCCAGATAAAAAAGGAGACCTTTTGGGCTTCCGTCAGATGCCCGGCCATCTTGACGATCTGCTTAAAGAGATCGTCTTTCCCTCGGACCCGGCTCAACTGATCCATAATGGTGTAGAGGATGGTCTGCTCCTTGACCTTCTTTTCCAGTTTCCGATTCAAATCCTCCAGGGTCTTCTTGGCCCGCAACTCCTGGGTCAACATTTTATTTTCGGTGAGCAGCCGCCTTTCCTTGGTCAGCCGTTCCAGCGTCAAACTCACCTGTTCCAGTTGAAAGGGTTTGATTAAAAAATCCGAGGCCCCCTTCTGAATAGCCTCGATCATGATTTCAAAGGAAGGCTGGCCGGTCATGATGACGATCATCAGGTCCGGGCTGATCTGCTTGATGCGTCCCAGGGTTTCCAGGCCGGTGAACCCGGGCATGTACATGTCCATGAAGACGCAATCCATCTCGATCTTCTGAATCCAGTTCAGCCCTTCCATCCCGTCGGTAGCCAGGAAGACGTTGTTGCCCTTGAACTCCCGCAGGTAGGCGTCCAGCAGGTTGCGGATGATGGGATCGTCGTCGACAACCAGAATATTCATGGCGCTAAAATCCTTTCTATTTCCTGAACTCATCCTTGCTATTGATAGCGGCGTATTCCGAATCCGGATTTAACAAAAAGCCCCCTTCCCGGTAACGGCGCAGAAAGGGGGCGGGCCTTTACAACCCGGGACTTTCTCATTTAACCGTATCGATAAATCTCGGGGAGTTCGGGCGCGGGGCCATATATCTTTTGACGTTCTGGACCTCCCGGCCCATGGTCGCCATTTCCGTCTTCAGGTCCCGGCAGCGCACCTCGGCAAACTGCAGGCATTCCAGATTCAGATGGAAGATGTCCTGCCAGATCTCTTTAATCCTCCCGATCCAGGCCGAGACGGGGCCGTTTCTAGGCCCGGCGGCTCCGGCGGATATCATGGCCGGGTAGCCGACCCGCGCCAGGCGCCGGTCCAGGGTATCGATGGTCTGCAGGATCTCTTCCCGTTCCCGGGTCAGCGCGGCAATCCGGACCTCTTCGCCCCGTTCCAGAGCCCCTTTGAAGGACTGCATGTTTTCCTTCAACCGCCGGTAACCGTGGTGCTTTTTCTCGAGCAAATCGGTGATGACCATCATGGCGTTTCCTTTAAACGGCGATTCCTCCCCGGGCGGCCATGGTTTGGGCCTGGTTCTGACCGTAAACGTCCCCACCGGCCGGTCGGGATTCCACCTGGGCCCAAGCGGAGCGCAGTTCCGAAAGCATGCCGGTCAAATCCGAGAGCAGCTTCAGGTCCCGTTTCAAATCCGCCTGAGTGATCTGGTCGATGACAAATTGATAAATACGCTTCAAGTTAGCGGCGATCTGGCCGCCTGCTTCTAGGTTCAAAGAAACCAGTAATTCGTTTAATAAGTTCTGGGCCCGGATGAAGCATTTGGCCTTCGCCTCGTACTGTTTTCGCTGATAACATTCCCGGCCCTGCTGCAAGGAACGAATGGCTTCGTCATAACAAATCAGGATCAATTCTTTTTGATCGGCGGTATTTACGGCTGTATGCTGATAACGGTCTACCTGCCAGTATGATTGCATTCCCAAACTCCCCCTCCGACGTTGCGCTTACTGATTGTTGAGGCTAACAATTTGTGATGACAGCCAGGAACTCAAGCTTTGCATTTGGCCGAGCGATTTTTCCATGGCCACATATTGCCGGGTTATTATCTCCATGCGGCTGTCCAGGCGGGACTCCATCCGCTCAATTTTGGCTTCCATGCCATCAATCTGGCTCTGGAGACTGGTTTGCTTATTGGCCACATACCCGCCGTAGGGATCGGTCAGGTTGGATAAAAGACGGGAGAAGGTCTCGGCCACCCCCAAGGTCAAGGTCACGTGGCCCACTTCCCCGGTGGCGGCGCCGGTATAGCTCACGGCCAACCCCTCCACCGAGGTCCCGGGGGCGCCGGTCAGGGTGCTGCCGCTGCCGACGGCGGCTTCCCCGTTGATGGTGCCGGCGATATCCACACCGGGGGCGTAGGCCTGGGTGACATTGACGGCATAGGAGCCGGGTTGTGTTTTCAGTCCGTGGGTGATATATTTTAAATTTCCGGTGGTGGAAAAACCATCGGCAATAAACAGTTTTTTTATGTCCTCAAAGTGGCTTTCCAAGTGCCCGCGGAGCGTGGTCTCATTGACCGAAAGCTTTCCCTGATTGTCCAGTTTGATCCCCGCCATCCCCAGGATGGAAAATTCCGGGGCCACCCCCCCTACCGGGTTTATCACCAACGCGACCAGATCCTTTTTCACCGACCGGAGCGTCCCATCCCCGAACAATACCCCTCCGGCCTCCCCGGCATCTTTATTGTAGGAGGACTGGTTCCGAATGAAGTCCACGACCTGATTGTATTGCTCCACGAAATCGGTGATCAGGCCGGTGACGCCGTCCAAGTCCCGGCTGATATTTAAGGTGACCGTCGTTCCCTCTTCGGCCTTTTTAAGGTTCAAGGTAATCCCGGGAAGCAGATCGGTGATGGTGTTGGAAGACCGCGTTACGGGAACCCCGTCCACTTCCAGCGAGGCGTCCCGCCCGGGCTGGATTTCATTAAAGCCAAAGGCCGCTTCCAGATCGGGTAAACCGACCGGCTGCAGATCGATCCCGGCGGCCCCCTCGTTTTGGCTGGTCAGGATCAGGCGCTGATCGGTCGTCGAATACGATACGATGGAGGCCGTCACCCGGGTGGCGTCCTCGCCATTGTTCAGATTATTGATCTTGTTGCGGACATCCGCCAGGGAATCATCGGCGGTAACGGTGAGCTCACGGCCGTTAATTTGCAGCGTCCCGGCGTAACCGGCCCCCAGCGGAGCGGTTTGACTGGAAAAGCCCTGACTGGAAATTTTTTGCGCCCGGGCGGTCCACAGGACCTCAAGGCCAAAGGATCCGACTTCTCCGGTCGCTCCGATGGTGGCCGACAACAACTCGTTTGGATCCGTGGCGGAAGAAGAACTGAGCGCGCTGGTTAGGAGATTGAAGCCCTGGGCCCGGTTCAGTTTTTCGGCCGCCGTTTTCAGGGAAAGCAGCTTGGTGTTTAATTCCTGCCAGGCTTTGATCTTGTTTTCAGAGGCGCTTTTCTGCTGGAGGACCAGGTCAATGGACCGATGCTCGGCCGCTCGAAGCTGATCGATCATGGACCGCCAGTCGATCCCGCTGCTTAATCCGCTAACACTGCTGGTGGAGGTCATTTCCTGCTTCCTTCATGAGCTTCCCTGCGTTTATTGATCAGAAGATGTGCGCCCTGAACAGAAAAAGAGGTAATTACCCTAGTCTTTCATCGACCAAGAGACCGGTAATTGAACCGGTCTTTAACGAAAAGCGATCGATCTCTCCGGGCGGTATCTGGCGGATCACCTTGCCGGCGCTGTTCAATACCCGGATGGTTACCCGGCCGTTTTCCGGATTGGGGATGAATTCCAGGCTGTAACGGGTTGCGTCCAGGAAGGCCAGGAGCCGGTCGGCCACGGCCTTTACGGCCTTCTGATGGTTGGCAAATACTTCCCCGGAATCCGCCAATTCCTGACCGCGGGTCTTTTGGTCGTCGGGAAATGGCCGCGCTTCCTTTTTCGGGGCTACGGCCGCCCGGCCGGGCCACTCCTGCGCCGCCGGCACCGCATTTTTTCCGGCAATTCCAGTCAGTTCCATAACGTATTCTCCCCCACCCTATTCCTGCTTACCCCGGAACCGGGTGGGGCGGGGTTTCCCCCGCCCCTGCGGGTTTAGGTTACTGGCCTATGAGACTGAGCACGTTCTGGGGCATCATGTTGGCTTGCGCCAGCATGGCCGTGCCGGCTTGGAGCAAGATCTGGTTCCGGGTAAAGGCAACCATTTCAAAGGCCATATCGGCGTCCCGGATGGTGGACTCCGAAGCGGAAATGTTTTCGATCGAAACCGCCAGGTTGGCCGAGGCATAATCAAACCGGCTCTGGGCCGCCCCGATTTCCCCCAGGACGATATTCACCGAACTCAAGGCGCTGTTGATGCTCGTCAGGGCCGACTGGGCGCTGGCCAGAGTACCCAGGGAAATGGAACTGATCCCCAGATTGCTGGAAAGCAACCCGCTGGAAGTGGAAACGGTAACCTGGTCTTCGGTGGCCACATTGGCGGACCCGATCTGGAAGGTCAGGCTCAGGGTGCCGCTGAGCAGGTTGGTGGTCCCGT
>JACRCK010000395.1 GCA_016219065.1 Deltaproteobacteria bacterium | reverse complement strand
TCTGCCGCCAATCCAAAGGTCGCGATTAAACCGACCGACCTCCAGACCATCCTCTATACGTCGGGCACTACCGGACCGGCCAAAGGCGTGATGGACCCCCATACCAAGATCGCCCATTCGGCCCTGGAATACATCGAAGCGGTCAGGGCTACCGCGAAAGACGTTTTTTTTACCTGCCTGCCCCTCTTCCATGCCAATGCCCGGATTTTGTGCATTTACCCGACCTTGCTGTTGGGCGCCAGGGTGGTCATCTACGAAAAATTCAGCGCCTCCCGTTTCTGGGATCAGATCAGAAAAGCCCGGGCCACGATCTTCAATTCCTTAGGGGCCATGGCCCATTTCCTCTACAACCAGCCTCGCCGGGAAGATGACGGGGACAATCCGGTCCGGGTTTGCGCGGCTTTCCCTATGCCCGCCTCCATCTTTGAGGATTTTCAGAAGCGCTACAACATTAAAATCACCGAAGGGTATGGTTTGACGGAGGTGGCCATCATTACTTACGACCCCTACGACCAGCCCAGAATAGGCTCCTGTGGAAAAGAGACCGGGAGCTTTGAGGTAAGAATCGTCGATGAAAACGATTTCCCGGTGCCGCCGAATACGGTTGGAGAAATCGTGGCCCGGGGCCGCTCCCCCTGGATAACCTCCCGGGGATACTGGAATATGCCCGAAAAGACGGTGGAACTGGTGAAAAATCATTTTTACCATACCGGAGACGGCGGGTACCTGGACGAAGAGGGGTATCTGTTTTTCGTCGACCGGATGAAGGATTATATTCGGCGACGGGGGGAGAATATATCTTCTTTTGAGATCGAAAGGGCGGTCAACGCCCATCCGCAAGTCGTCGAGTCCGCCGCAGTATCGGTCAAGTCGGAACTGTCCGAAGACGAAGTCAAAATCATTGTGGTTTTAGAACCGGGGACGGTAATGACCCCGGAGGAATTACTGGCTTTCTGCGAAGAGCGTATGCCCTATTTCGCCGTTCCCCGCTATGTGGAGTTTGTGGAGACGCTGCCCAAAACCCCCAACGAAAAGATACAAAAGAACAAATTGCGCGAAGCCGGCATCACCCCGAATACCTGGGATCGGGAGAAAGCCGGCTATCAGGTAAAGCGATAATCCACCCCAGAGGCGAATGGGTCGCAGGACGAAACCAGGGGTTTTCAAAAATATAGAGGTCTTGCCGGGTCAAGCCCGCATCCGACCCGCAACGGCACTAAGGAGGTCCAGATGGAAAAAACGATTCCTTTTTGGGAAGGGGTCTTCAGACAGGATGACGAGGGGGGCAGTTTGCTTGGGAATAAATGCAGCGCCTGCGGGAGGATCTATTTCCCCAAGGCACAGTTTTGTTTTGATTGTTTGGCCCAGGACCTGGAGGAGGTTGTTTTGAGCCGCCGGGGAAAGCTCTATTCCTATACTATCGGACGGCTGCCCGCAGCCCATTTTGAGCCACCGTATGCGCTGGGCCTCATCGACCTGCCTGAGGGCCTGCGGGTGTTTGCCCCGCTCCAGTTTTCCGGGGAAGAATCGTACCGGATAGGAATGGCGATGGAAGTGACCATCGAGGCATTATGGAAAGAGGGCGATCAGCAGGTCATCGGGTACAAGTTCAGACCCGTGGTTTAGGGAGGAGGTTTCGATGAGAGCAGTGGCAGTGATCGGGGTAGGACAGAGTGAATTCGGGAAGTTTCCCTGGCGGTCGGCGGCTTCCCTGGGAGCCGAAGCGGTGAAGGCGGCAATTACAGATTGCGGCATTTCCCCCCGGGCCATTCAGGTGGCTTATTGCGCCCGGGCCTACGATGCCAATTGTACCGCCCAGGGCATACTAAAGGAAGTGGGGATTCGCGGCATCGAGATGATCAATGTTGAAAATGCCTGCGCCGGCGGCGCCACCTCTTTTCGGGGGGTTTGGAAGGAGATTGCCGACGGCCGTTACGACGTGGGGATCGCCATGGGGGTGGAGTCCATGACCACCAGTCCGGTAGCGGGCAAGCTGATCCCACCGGAAAAATCGGATCTCGATGGGCATTTGGGACTGACCATGCCCGGGATGTTCGCCATGGTGGCCAGAAGGCAGATGGAATTCGGGGCTACCGCGGAAGATTTCGCCCAGGTTTCGGTTAAAAACCATCATAACGGGTGTCTCAACCCGCAAGCGCAATATAAGAAAGAATTTACGGTGGAGGAAATTCTCGGTTCCCGCATGATTTGCGATCCGATTACTTTGCTCATGTGTTGCCCCAACACGGATGGGGCGGCGGCGGCCATCCTCTGTTCCCTGGAGGTTGCCCGGCGGTATACCAGCCATCCCATTCGGGTCCTGGCTTCCGCACTTTGCTCGGCGGATTACAAATTTGCCCAGGAAGACATCTGCGCCTCCCCCGTGGGGGTCAAGGTGGCCAAGATGGCCTATGAGATGGCCGGAGTGGATCCACAAGACATCGATCTGGTGGAAATGCACGACGCCTTTGCCAATGAAGAGATCCTGCGCTACGAGGACCTCCTGCTCTGCAAGCCCGGCGAAGGGCTGGATCTGCTCCGCTCCGGCGCCACCGCTATCGGCGGCCGGATTCCGGTGAATCCGAGCGGCGGCCTACTGGCCCTGGGGCATCCGCTGAGCGCCTCGGGGGTCCGCACGGTGTGCGAGGTGGTTCTTCATCTTCGGGGTCAGGCCGGAGCGCGGCAAACCCCGAAGGCCAAGGTCGGTCTGGCCCAGATGTTGGGGGGCCTGGTCACCAACCTGGAACACGGGGCGGTGGCCGGCATTCATATCCTGGCCCGTTAGGAGAAGAGGCGTGATCAGGAAATGCCACCATGCCGGAATTGCGGTCAAAGACCTGGAGCAGGCCCTGACCTTTTTTGAGAAAACCTACGGGGCCCGCCTCATGCGGCGGGACCGGTATGAAGACCAACAATTCGAAACAGCCCTGATCGGCATCGGCGAGTTGAAATTGGAATTGCTGGCAGGCCTTCATCCGGAGAGCCTGGTGAGCCGGTTCATTGAAAACAGGGGAGAGGGACTCCATCATCTGTCACTGGAGGTCGATCGGTTCGAAGAAGTCATCACCGCCTTCAAGAACGAGGGACTCAAAGTCATGGGGGAGACGGACACCCGGGATTTCAAAGCGGCCTTCCTCCATCCTCAGGGAAACCTGGGGATCCTCACGGAAATCATAGAACCCAAAGGAGGATGGGGGACCTGAAACCTCCAGCCACCTCCATCAACTCAACAGGAGGATTAGTTTATGGAAGAACAAAAACCGACCTTTGAGGACCTGAAGCCCATGCTCAGGCCGATCGGCATTGAGAAAGGGGTCATGAAGGTCGATCCGGAGCAGTGCACGAGCTGCGGGCTCTGTATTGAGAACTGCCCCTTCAAGTGCCTGGAAATGGACGAAGAGGAGCACCCACGGATGAAGCAGGAGTATACCTGCCTGTCCTGTTTTAACTGCCGGGTCGTCTGTCCTACCCAGGCCATAGCCATTGAGCGCACCTTCAACGTCAGGGGGGGATTCTTCGATACCCAGTTTCCACCAATGAAGATGCCCCGGGAGCCGAAAGACGCGGAAGGAAAAGCTACCGAGTGGAATCCGGTGGAAAGAATGATCCTGGAGAGAAGGAGTGTCCGGCACTTCAAAGAAACGCCCATACCGGAACCGCTGCTGCACCGAGTTCTCGAGGCCGGCCGTTTTGCGCCCAGCGGCGGCAACCATCAACCCTGGAAGTTCACCGTGGTTACCAATCCGGATTTCATCGCCGAACTCGAAACAACCTTCCAGGGTTTCTGGGCCGGACTGTATCAAGTATTTTCGAATGATGAGACGGTCATCAACATGGTCGGGGTGGTTCCCACGGGTGTTTTCGACCCCCGAACCCAGGGAGGTATTCGCTGCGTGGCCCTGAAGGAACTGCCCATTTTCTTCAAGGCCCCGGCCGTCATTTTTTTGGGTGCAAATACCAAAATGAATGATGCCGAAGTCTCCATCGGCATCTGCGGGCAGAATATGACGCTGGTGGCCCAGTCGCTCGGCCTGGGCCTGTGCTGGAGCAATTTCGGAGGCGTGGCGGCCAATGCCCTACCGGAGATCAAGGGCCGGCTGGGATTCGACGATCCTTGGAAAATCCAGTCCACCGTATGTCTCGGGTACCCCGCCTTCAAGCAATCCGGCATGGTCCCTCGCCATATGCGACCGGTTACCTGGTTCCGGCCGGGATCTCCGGAACCTCAAAGAGAAGAATAAGTCCGCAACCCCAAAGAAAGGAGCAGGAACCATGGACTATTTTGATCTGAATTTGAATTTAACCTCGGAAGATATCGCCCTGAGGGAAGCCGCCAGCAAGTTTGCCCGGGAGGTGATGCGGCCCGTTTCCATTCAGCTCGACCGCATGACGCCCGAAGAGGCCTTTGCCAAAGGATCCCCTTATTGGGATTTCATGCGTCAGGCCTACCAGCTCGGGTACCACAAGCTCCCTTTCCCGGAAGATTTCGGCGGCCCGGGTCTGAGTCCGCTGCAGATCCAGATCGTTATGGAAGAGTTGGCCTGGGGCAGTTTCGGTCTGACCCTGGCTTTGAATACCAGCCTGGACGCGGCCGTAGCCATGGCCGGAACCGAAGAGCATATCAAGGAGTTCACCATCCCTTATTGCCAATGTACGGACGGAAGCTACGTGGGCTGCTGGGCCATCACCGAGCCGGACCATGGTTCGGATACGTTGGTGACGGGCTATCCCAGCTTCCGGGATCCAAACATCCCGGCCAATTGTCGGGCCCGCCTGGACGGGGACGACTATGTGATCAACGGCCAGAAGGCCGCCTGGGTTTCCGCGGGACCTTTGGCCAATCACATCCTCCTCATGTGCCAGATCGACCCCGCGCGGGGTCATGCCGGCAGCGGCATTTTTATCTTCTCTCTGGATCGCCCCGGGGTTGCCCTGGGGAAACCCCTTAACAAGCTGGGGTCGCGGGACTTATGCCAAGGCGAGGTCTATTTCGATAATGTCCGGGTTCCGAAGAAATATTTGATCGTCGGCCCGGAGAATTATGAAGCCGCCTTGGAAGCCCACCTGTGTCTGACCCTGCCCATGGTGGGTACCTGGGCCACCGGCCTGGCCCGGGCGGCTTTTGATGAGGCCCTGGCCTATGCCAAACAACGCGTTCAAGGCGGAAAACCCCTGGTCGAACTCTCTAATATCCAACAGAAGATCTTTGACATGTTCCGCAAGGTGGAAGCCAGCCGCCAGCTCTGCCGTGCCGCCTTTGTCTACAACTGGTCCCAACCCTTCAGTCCGGAAAAAAGGGCCATCGAATATTCCATGGCGGCCAAGACGTTTGCCACCCAGGCGGCTCTGGAGGTGACCAGTGACGCCATTCAGATTTTGGGCGGAAACGGGATTTCCAAAGAATACGTGGTGGAAAAGCTTTTCCGGGACGCCCGGACAACTCTTATCTGCGATGGTTCCAATGATACCCTCTCCGTGGTGGGTGGGAATAAGATCGCCGGCGCCTACCCTCGCAGGTTTCAATCGTAAGCGAGGTCTCTTATGGACCTGTGCAACAGGGTAGCGATTGTCACCGGCGCTGTTGGAACCATTGGCCAAGGTATTTGCCGGAGTTTGCGGCTCCAGGGCATGCAGTTGGTTGTGGCCGATCTATCCCAGGAGGCCTGTGATCGATTGGCCGAGGAACTGAGGGCCTCCGGAGGAAGCGCTTTGGGCCTGGCAGTGGACGTAACTTCCCGCGTATCCACCCAAAAGATGGCGCAAACCGTCATCGAAGCCTTCGGGCAGATTGACGTCCTGGTCAACAACGCCGGCATTATCGTGGTGGCTCCCGTCACCGATCTAAAAGAGTCGGATTGGGACCAGGTGATCGCTGTAAATTTAAAGGGTGCCTTCCTGTGCACGCAGGCCGTGGCCGCCCACATGATTGAAAACCGGAACGGGCGCATCATCAACATTTCCTCGGTAGCCGCCAAGAGGCCCGGTCCGCTGCAAACCGCCTATGCCGCTTCCAAGCATGGCCTCATCGGGCTGACCCAGGTCTGGTGCCAGGAACTGGGTCCCCATAACATTACCGTCAATGCCGTCTGCCCCGGGTTTATTGACTCGGCCATGTGGCGGGAACAGCTCAGTCCGGCCTATGCCCCCGGGTTCGGCTGTGAGCCCTCCGAATTGGTGGAGACCATTGCCAAGGCCTTCATGCCCTTGCAGAGACCTCAAACCCCCGAAGATATCGGTCAGGCCGTCGCCTATCTGTGTGCCGCCGACCAGGTTTCCGGCCAGGCTTTGACGGTCGATGGCGGGCATGCCCTGTGGTAAACGGACTCACGCGGTCGAAAGGAGATCGGGAATGAAACTGAAGGGCAGGGTCGCGCTGATTACCGGCGCCGGCAGCGGCTTCGGCCGGGAGATCGCCATCCAAATGGCCCGGGAAGGCGCAAAAATTGGTGTAAACGATATCCACCGCCGAGCCGTGGAAGGAACCCTGGAGGCCTTGGAACAAATCGGGTCGGAGGGCTTGGCCCTGGAGGCGGATGTCGGAAACGTTGACCAGGTTAAAAGGATGTTTGAAAAAACAGTCTCCAAGTGGGGAACGATCGACATCCTGGTCAACAATGCCGGCATCGCCGTGAAACCGGAGTGGAAAGAGTATCAGGAACTCCATAACCGCGCGGTACTGAAGGCGGTGGACGAAGTGATGAAGACCGGGAAAGTGCAGGAATCCATGAAGGTCACCTCCGCTTTCCAGGATGAATGGTGGCACGCCACTCTGAACGTCAATCTAAACGGCACCTTCTATTGCACCCGCGAAGCCCTGAAAACAATGGAGGTCAAAGGCCGGGGCAAGATCATCAATATGGCTTCGATCACCGGGGTCCAGGGCGAACCCAATGTGCCCGCTTATGCGGCCTCCAAGGGAGGGATCATCGCCTTCACCAAATCTTTGGCCAAGGAGGTCATCGGTTCCGGAATTCAGGTGAACGCGGTGGCCCCCGGGTATTGCGGTACCCCGCTTTTGAATTCCATCGATCAACAACTGCTGACCATCCTTAAGACGCAAATACCGATCGGACGTCTGGGCACGGCCCGAGAAGTCGCCAGCCTGGTGGTTTATCTGGCCACCGACGACGCGGATTACATTGTCGGCCAGGTTATTGGGGTCAACGGTGGTCTGGGAATTTAGCCGTAGGGAGAACTCAACATGAGGAATCCAAGAAAGTTAAAAAATAAAAAGGAGGTTTGAGCAATGAAACGAACAAGATGGCTTCTAATCCTGGTCGGTGTTTTGGCGATGGTGATAGTCGGAGGGCAGGTGTGCCTGGCGCAAAAAATACTCAAGATCGGCGCCATGGACTCCTTGACCGGGCCGATGGCGCCGGGCGAAGGACTGATTCACCAGGGGGTGGTCCTGGCAGTGGACTATCTCAATGAAAAAGGGGGGATCAAGGTCAAAGGGGAGAAATACAAGATCGAATTGGTGACCGAAGACACCAAAAGTTCCGGCGAAGGCATGATCGCGGCGGCCAATAAATTGGTCATGGAGCAAAACATCAAATTCCTGGTCGGCGGGATCATGACTGAAATGAATCTGGCCGCCAATTCGGTCACGGTGCCGGCGGGGGTCCTGCATAATCGCCACTATATCTGTCTGGCCCCGGACGAACTGGGGCCCAACGCTCCCCAGGTATTCAGCCAGTCGCCGGGCATCGTGGCCGGCATGCGGATCGCTTTCGCCCATCTGAAAGAGAAGTATCCCCAGGCCAAAACCATGGCTTTCATCTGGCCGGCCGACGGCGGCGAACCCCACCGGCAGAAATATCTCAAAATGGTGGCCGACGAATTCGGTTTCAAGGTGGTCTACACCGGTTCGTTCCCTAACGACACCACGGACTTTAATCCGGTCGTGACCAAGGCCCTGGAGGCCAAGGCGGACATCTTTTCCCCCATGGACGGCTGGCCCTATCACATCGGTTCCATCATCAAGGCCTCCCGGGCCATGGGGTACAAGGGGCCGCTCTTTAACGTAACTCCGAGTTCGATCCTGGACATTTTTGATGCCGCCGGCGGTGGCCAGGAAGTGGAAGGGTTTTTTCTGGCCAGTTACTACCTGCTGGACCCCAAGCTGCCGCCGATCATGGCGGAGATCGTGAAACGGGGCAAGGCCAAGTTCGGAAAAACTTTCCACTGGCACGCCTTCGGGTTTAACACGCTCTGGGTTTTAGCCCAGGCTATCGAATCCGCCCAGAGCCTGGATCCGGCCGTGGTGGCCAAACATTGGCGAACCATGAAAACGATACAAACCGTAACGGGCCCGGGAAAAATGGGGGGACAGAAAACGTTCGGGATCAACAATGTGATCGGTCAACCGATGGCGGTGGCTCAGATCATCAAAGGCAAGCCGGAAAACGTGAAGTGGTACGGCAATAACCACACCCCTTAAATCGATTGCGAGTATTCAGGTGGACCCGTAGAAAACGCCAGGTCTTATCGTTTCTACGGGTCACCTCTTCATGGACCAAGAAAGGGCGGAGGTGTAGGAAGTGGCCTCGCAACTGGCCGGACATATCATCAATGTGTTGATGATATCATCCATTTATGTATTGGCGGCCCTGGGGTTCGCCCTCGTTTTCGGCGTCATGCGCATCATGAATTTTGCCCATGGCGCCCTCTATATGGTCAGCGGTTATGTCTGCTACTACTTCTGGATGGTTCTGGGCTTAAATCCCTGGGGATCTTTACTGCTGACCATGCTGGTTATGGCCTTGATCGGGGTGGTCCTGGAGAGGTTCTGCTTTCGTCCGTTTCAAGGGGATTTCGAAAAAGCGACCATCATGGCCATCATTCTGGTCATCATTTTGAAAACCGGGACCGATCTAACCGTGGGGCCCTATACGAAAAGACTCCCCTCCCTGATTCCCGGTGTTCTCGAGATCGGGGATGTCCGCCTGAATGCCGACCGGTTGGTGATCCTCCTGGTCTGTGCCGGATTGCTGGCCATGCTTACCCTTTTCATTCAAAAGAGCCGGGCCGGTCTTTCCATGCTGGCCATTGCCGAGGACCGGGAGGCGGCCGCCCTCCAGGGAATTAATATCAACCGCGTCTCCGCACTGGCCTTTGTCCTGGGTTGCGGTCTGGTCGGCCTGGCCGGGGGCGTGATGGGGACCGTCTTCGTGCTGCACGTCGGGGTGGCCGACATCATGCTGATTCGCATCATTGCCGTGGTCATTTTATCCGGTATCGGGACCATCGGCGGCATCTGGGCCGGGGGAATCATCGTCGGCGCCCTGGATGCACTGGGCCCCTATTTTCTGCCCTCGGCGGCCTCCGATCTGGTCAGCCTGGGGTTGATCATCCTCATTTTGGTGGTCCGGCCCCGAGGATTTTTTGGACAGGAGGTGTAACCTTGGCGTCCACAGGAGCACCGGCCAGGTCCGGGAAAATCAAAATCGCCGCCGGCACGGGATTGCTTTTTCTGCTGTTTCTGGCCCCGCTATTCCTGGGCCTTTATCGTCTGCATTTAGCCATTCTGGTGTTGGTCTATATCCTGCTCACCAGCAGCCTGCGCACCATCTATATTTCGGGACAGTTGTCGCTCGGCCATGCCGCTTTCATGGGCCTCGGCGCTTATACTTCGGCCATATTGGCTAAACATCTGGGCTGGACGCCCTGGTTGACGATACCGATCGGCGGCTTGTCCGCCATGATGGCCGGTCTGCTGATCGGGTTTCCCTTTTCACGGTTGAGGGCCATCTATTTTTCCATGGCCAGCCTTTTCTTCGGGATCATGATCACCGCCCTGACCGGAGTTTTCCCCACCTGGACCGGGTACCTGGGGGGGCTCCCGGGGATTCCCCGCCTGCTGGGCTATTCCAAGGTGCCCTATTATTATTTCTTTCTGGTCTTAACCCTGCTGTCACTCCTGATCCTTTACCGGATAGAACATTCCCGAATCGGCTTGACCTTTAAGAGCGTCGCCCAATCCTATCTGGCGGCCTCCAGTCGAGGTATTAATGAGGCCGGGGTCAGGATCCGCGCCCTGGCCCTGGGCTGTTTTTTTGCCGGTCTGGCCGGCGCCGGCTATGCCCACTATAACACCTTCATCGCTCCCTCCAATTTTTCCATGCTGCCGAGCATCTTTTTAGTAGTGTATCTCCTGGTCGGCGGTACGGGGAGCTTCGCCGGCCCGATTGTCGGCGCGTTCGTTCTTTACCTGATCCCCTATGTGCTGGGCGGGCTCAAAGGGTATGCTCCTTTTGTCCTGGCCGGCGTCCTGGCCGTAATTATTTTCCTTATCCCTCGGGGGCTGGTCAGTTTACCCAGGCAGATAAAATCCCGGATGTCAAAAAGCGGCCCGTCGAAGGGTATCACCCATGCTGCTTAAGACCACTGGATTAACCAAGATTTTCGGGGGGCTGGTGGCCGTTCATGATGTGGATCTTACGGTCGATGCCGGGCAGATTGTCGGTTTGATCGGCCCCAACGGGGCCGGAAAATCCACCATTATTAATTTGATCAGCGGTTTTCTGCGACCCACTCGTGGTCAAATCGATTTTGACGGGAGAAACATAACTGCCCTGAAACCGCATCAAGTGGCCAGGCTGGGTATCGGCCGGACCTTTCAGATCATCCCCTTTTTCGGCCAATTCACCGCCCTCGAAAACATCGTGGCCTCCTTTTATCTGTCCGCCGACACGGGGTTGTGGGGCCCTATTTTTAATACCCGGGCTTATCGCCGTCGGGAAAAGGACATCTGGCGCCAGGCGGAAGAGCATTTGCAACTCGTCGGGTTGGGGGGCGTTCGGGATGAACTGGCCAAGAACCTGCCCCACGGATATCAAAGAGTACTCGATCTGGCCAACGCCCTGGCGGTTAAGCCGAAATTGCTGTTGCTGGACGAGCCCCTGGGCGGAATGGACTCGGAAGAAATTTCCCTGGCCTTGAAAGTAATCAATAAAATCCGCTCACAGGGGACCACCATTCTCTTGATCGAGCATAATGTAGCCATTGTCATGAGTCTCTGCGATCGGATTGTCGTGGTCAACTATGGCCGGAAGATTGCTGAGGGCCCACCGGGCGAGGTACGGAAAAATAAAGAAGTCATCCGGGCTTACTTTGGTGGAGACCATGCTGCTTAAGCTGAAAAACGTTACCGTTCATTACGATAAAGCCAAGGCGGTTGAAAATGTCTCCCTGGAAATCGCCGCCGGCAGACTGATCACCCTGATCGGCAGCAATGGCGCCGGGAAGAGCACAATTTTAAGGGCTTTGTCCGGGTTGAAATCCATTTCAACCGGTGAAATTTGGTTTCAGGAACGGAAAATTGACGGGTTGGCCGTACACGAGATTGTAAAATGCGGCCTGATCCATGTTCCGGAAGGTCGGAGACTTTTCTCCCAGCTCAGCGTGCTGGCCAATCTTAAACTGGGCGCGGTCTTGCGCTCGGACGCCGGTGGCATTAAAAGGGATATGGAAGAAATCTTCGGGTATTTCCCCATTATCCGGGAGAGACTACATCAAAAAGCCGGAACCTTAAGCGGAGGCGAGCAACAGATGCTGGCCATCGGCCGCGGTTTGATGGCTAAACCGAAGCTGCTTTTATTGGACGAACCTTCGTTGGGGTTGGCGCCCCTGGTGGTTCAAGAACTGGGATTAGTAATCAAACGGATCAACCGAAGTGGGATTACCGTTGTCCTGGTTGAACAAAATGCCCCTTTGGCCCTAGGCATTGCGGACCAGGGATATGTTTTACAGGTCGGTAAAATCGTTTTAGCAGGGGATAGCCACATCCTTAAACAAAGTGACCTCGTCCAGAAAGCTTATTTAGGTGATTGATGTTAGCATCGAAATCCGCCTCCCAGACGGCTAACGTTGACTTTAAACCGGCTCCAACCCCAGCCGCCGGGCGCTGATCAGCTTTAGGATCTCGGTGGCGCCGGCGGGCCAGAGACTGACACTGGCAGCAGATCTCCAGTGTTCCCGGGGGGGGTTCCTTCCGGAACGGGAAAATGACTTGACTTTCCACTGAGGTGATATATGATGGTATATATCATCACGACAGGAGATCCATTGATGGGTTCCACCAGGACCATAATTACCATATCCGACGAGGAGAAACGGTGGTTAAAAAGTTACAGCCGAATGCACCGTATATCTCTCGCCGAAGCTGTTCGTAAAGGGATTACCTGCCTGAAGTCGGTGGAAGGGGGAAAAACGTATAAAACCCTGCTTGAGGAAACCAAGGGCATTTGGAGCCGGGAGGACGGATTGGAATATCAAAAACGCCTGCGATCCGAATGGGACCCGGCTTGATGTTGGAAAGACTTTTAGATTCGGTCATTCTGATCGATCATTTCAACGGCTTGACCCCGGCCACCCGTTTTCTAATCGCCCTGAATCCGGATTCGACGGCCATTTCTGTGATTACCCTGGCCGAAATACTGGTCGGCCTGGATAAGGAAGCTACCGGCCGAGTCCGACCTTTCCTGGAACAATTCCGGATTTTATCCATCGATCCCCCGGCAGCGGAGAAAGCCGCCGATCTCCGTAAGCGCTTCGGTTGGAAACTTCCCGATGCTTTTCAGGCCGCCCTGGCCCTGCAACACCATCTCCGTTTGGTCACCCGGAATACCAAAGATTTCGATCCCCGCAAACATGCTTTTGTTGAAGTTCCCTATAAAGTATCGCCCTGATCTTTATTAAACCAGCCATAGCCCCAGCCGCCGGGCGCTGATCAGCTTCGTGATTTCGGTAGCGCCGGCGAAGAGGGAGAGGCTGCGGGCGTCGCGGAAGAGGCGGCTGAGGATATAAAACTCCCGAAGCAGGGGGAAGGGGATGGCGCGCGGCAGGCAAATGGGTCGTCGACACAATTCCGATGGGCAAGGATTTTTTGTCCTTTGCGGTGCCCTGAAGCCTGAATGAAGAAATGGAAAGGAATGTTCCGGGGAGTTTCCCGACCCGCTTCGTCAGGAAGTCGATGAGGGGATATAGGCCTGCCCCTGAAAACTGAAATTACATTGTCTGCCCGGCGGGTCGTTGGGGGGAACGAAAGAGAGACCGCCATCAGGCATCATAACGGACCGTTGCTTCTGTATCCTCCGCTTCCTGGGCGATCAGAAAATCGATGATTTTTCTTTTTTGGCCATAGCGGTGGTCTCGGCCCGGCAAACGAAAAGATATCAGTCTCAGCTTCGCGGCCTGTCCAGTCTTTAGCTTGGAATAATCAAAAAAGAATCTTTCCGAGGGAATAATCTCGAAAAATCTTTGTGATTAAGGGTAAGAAGGTGATCCGCCCCGAACTTCGTCGCCCCGTGAGCAATGAGCCCATCGTAGATAACGGCTCCAAACAAATTCAATTTCGACATGTTTTTAATCACCTCGAAATAGTCGCGGTTGCTTAAAGGGATCACTTGGGCTTCTTGTTCAATATTTTCCTGCAACAGTTGTCGTGCTATTTCGGGGGTAATCCGTGGTCGGGAGGGGATGGCCGTCATGGTGGCATAAAGCTCGGCCAACGTATGAGCAGAGACGCCCCAATCAAATTCTCTGGCTTTGGCCCGTTTTAACCAGGAGAAACTGACCCTATGCCTGGGATGGGCTTCGATCATGCCGGCTAACAAAACGGAGGTGTCGAAAAATATTTTCATTCTCTTCCTGGATTTATTACCTTTTTAGACCTTTCCGAACGGACTTTCGCGATCATCTCGACGATATCCCCGACGGGTTCGGCTGAACAGACCAACACCCCGTTCTTCCTGGTCAAAGGTGAATCCTGCTCCAGAGGTTTCAAACGAATTTCCTGCCCTGATTCTTTAATTTCCAAAACCGCACCGGCTCTCAGGCCAAAAAGTTTTCTAAGCCTTTGAGGAATTAGGATTCGGCCATATTTATCTATGGTTGCTTCCATAACTCCCTCCTTTTTTGCCAATTTTAAAAGTCAAATTGGCAAAAATCAAGTTATTTATTCTGGAAGCAAGAGCAAGACTCAAAAAGCAGGTTATGGAAGACTCCGAATGAAAAATCAATGGCTTTTATGAGGGGAATATCGAATTGTCTACCGCATTGAAGAGGATGTTCTCAAAATTGCGTTGGTCCGTATACCGCCGCGCCATTCGATCCCGGCCGAGCATGAGATCTACGCCTAAGATAAAGGGCTTCATGCGGGCGGCGTCGACGATGGCGCAGTTCAGGCCGGCGCGGACGGCCAGGGCCAGGAAGACGGCGTTCACGGCCAGGCGGTTGGGCAGGCCGAAGGAGACGTTGCTGGCCCCCAGGACCAGGTTGACCCCGGTTTCCTTTTTGACCAGTTCCAGCGTTCCCAGCGTGGTTAAAACCGCCTTGTCGTTGACCGCACTTGATTCCGCCAGACAATCCAGCAAACCTGAAGCCCATTGGAGAATTCCAGCCGGAGGTATTTTGCTGGTTGGGAAAAAACGGTATTTTGCCGGCAGGTGTCTGCGGCTAAAACTAATACACGCCGTATTGATGAACGGCTTCGGTCAGGGCCTGAACATTTTCAAATTTCGCCTCATCCGGTATGCCCACGGTACTGTCAATGATTAAGCCGCCGGTGTCCCCGAAAAGGTCGATCAATTCCCTGACATCGTCTTTGACCTGCCGGGGTGTTCCGGTGCATAAGATGGAGGCCGGTACATTGCCCCAAAAACACATGGTATCGCCCAACAATTTCTTGAACTTTTTCCGATCCACCTGGTCGAAATGCCCAAAGATTTTCCTGGGTGGGAGTTCCTTCAGGTATTCCAGACGCGGGGTGTAATCCCCCTCGAACAGAGGGATGGGTGTGTAGCCGGCCTCGATCAGCCCCAGCACCAGGGCCTTGAAGCAAGGCCAATAAAATCTGGCAAACTGCTTATCGGACATAAACCCAGCAGCCCCACGATGCATGGGGATGAAAACGCCCTTGTTGCCTGCCTGCTCTCCCCACTGGATGGACCCACCGATGGTCAGCGGTGTAAACATCTCAACCAGGGCCAGGAGCTTTTCCGGGACCCGGTACATATCGAGCATCGATCCGCGCATCCCTCGCAGCGTATCGGAGACCCAATCGAAAGCACAGAAGGTAACAGCGGCGTAGAGCAGGGGAAACCCCAGATTCATCATCTCCCGAGTGTATTGTAACCTGACCACTTTTTCCAGGGCGTGAGCTTCGGCCAGGGCCAGGGCCTTTTTCAAAAGGTTCACCATGGGCGGCGCCGAGACCAACTCGCCCAGGAACTCAGGCAGAGTATAGGCGTTCGAAAGATAAAGGAGCGGGGGAGAGGGCATCTGCGCCAAGCCGCTGACCGGGGCCAGCGAACCAGAGATGCGCGGCCAGAGCTTTTTCACCGCAAACCCGTTGGGATCAGCCAATATTTCATCATATTCTTCCGGCTTCAGGTACTCGCCCTCCACCCACTGGAAGGGCTGGTCGTCCGGCAGTCCGCCGCCAGGCCATTTGAACTGCTTCATGCCGAGGACTTCCAGGGGGCGAGCCGGCCGCAGGGCACCGAAGGGAACGGCGGCATCCCAGTCGTGCTGAATCGCAGCCTCTTTCCAGGCAGCGACGGTTTTTTCCGTTTTGTACATGGCCTCCCGGTTGGTTATCCCGCGGATCCGCGTCGGGTAATAGTGAACCACCAGTGGGGCCACGGGCACGCGATCCGGTTTGCGGAGATTCAGAGCGTCGTTTAGTCGTTTGGCCCGGGCCAGGTATCCCGGTGAGTGCTGAACCCCTGGTTCGGTATTCAGAGAATTCATCATGGACATGATAATCTCCTTTTTATAGCCACTGCTTGCAGAAACCGACGGCGGCCACGGCGTCGCGGCCGAAAGCGTCGGCCTTTACGTACTGCCGGATCTCCTCGTCGATCTGACCGCCGCCGATCATGATCTTCAGGTTGTCCCGCAGGCCCGCGGCCTCGAGGGCCTCGATGGTCCGCTTCATGGAATCGAAGGCCAGGGTCAGGAAGGCGCTCAGGCCCACCACCCGGGGCTGGAACTCCCTCACCTTTTCCACCACCGTGTCGACGGGCACGTCGATGCCGAGATCGAGCACTTCATAGCCGCTGACGTCCAGCATGAAGACCACGATGTCCTTGCCGATGTCGTGGATGTCGCCCTCCACGGTGGCGATCAAGACCCGGCCTTTCTTGGGACCTTCCCCTCCCCTGGTCAACAGCGGCTTAACCGTGTTGGAAATGGCCGTCAGGATCTCGCCGGCCATGACCAGGTCGGGGATGAAATACTCCGAGGTCTCGAAGCGTTGGCCTACGATCTCCATGGCCGTTCGGGCCTGGCCCAGGATTTCCAGCGGATCAATGCCGTCTTTGATCATTGCATTGACTCTATCCGTGACTTCGGCTTCCTTCAGGTCAGCCATGAGGTCTATTAAAGAGTTATTCATTTTATCTCCCTTATTAAGTCCCCCTCCCTTTCCCGGGCGGGAGAAGGAAAGGGTGGGATGAAAAATTAATCTTTTACGATCAAAATAGCCTGCCCGTGGCCGCTGCCGCCGCAGAGCGAGGCGATGCCCCGGGTCAACCCCCGCTTTTCCATTTCATGAATCAGGCTGACCACCAGCCGGCAGCCGGTGTTGCCGATGGGGTGCCCCAGGGCAATGCCGCCGCCGTTCACGTTGACGATCTCCCGGTCCAAACCCAGTTCCCGTTCCACCGCCACCGACGGAGCCGCGAAGGCCTCGTTGATCTCGAACAGCTCGATGTCTTTCAGGTCATAGCCGGTTTTAGCCAGCAGCTTGCGGATAGCCGGGATGGGACCGATGCCCATGATCCGCGGGTCCACCCCCACGGCCTCGGAACCCACGATGCGCCAGCGCCTTTGGCACCCCAATTCATCCGCCAGTTCCCGGGAGACCACCAGGACCGCCGAGGCCCCGTCGTTGAGCCCGGAGGCGTTGCCGGCGGTCACCGTCCCGTCCTTCTTGAAGGCCGGGGCCAGTTGGGCCAGCGCCTCCAGGGTCGTCTCGGGACGCGGATGCTCGTCCGTGTCGATGACGACGTCTTCCTTCCCCCACTTGCCGGGGATCACCACCGGAACGATTTCGTCCTTGAACCGGCCCTCTGCCAGGGCTTTTTTGGCCCTCTGCTGGCTGATGTAGGCGAATTCATCCTGGTCCTGCCGGGAAACGTGGTA
Organism: Deltaproteobacteria bacterium; assembly: GCA_016219065.1. GTDB lineage: Bacteria > Desulfobacterota > RBG-13-43-22 > RBG-13-43-22 > RBG-13-43-22 > JACRCK01. The sequence continues at coordinate 6,737 of JACRCK010000395.1, read as the reverse complement.
TTGCTCGGCCACGTTTTCCGCCGTCATCCCCATGATCAGCTTGGAATACTGGTCGAAGAGCCCGTCCCAGACGCCGTCGGATAGCTCCTGATGCGTGAGCCGCAGGCCCCAGCGGGCGTTTTTGATGGAAAAGGGGACGTTGCTCATGCTCTCACCGCCGCCGGCGATGACCGCTTCCCCCTCACCCAGCCGGATGCGCATGGAGGCGATCCGGATGGCCTCCATGGAGGAGCAGCAGGCCCGGTTCACGTGCACGGCCGAAACGTGTTCGGGGATTCCGGCCTTCAGGGCGGCGCAGCGGGCCAGGCCGTTTTCGTCGCTACGCACCATGACCACGCCCCAGTAAATGTCCGCCAGGCGTTCCCGGGGAAAGTCCACCCGCTGGCAGACCTCGTCCATGACTGTCGAGGCCAGTTTTTCATGCAAAATGTCCCGCAGGGTCCCGCCGAAATCGGTGATCGGGGTCCGCACTGCGGACACGATTATCGGATCCTTTTTGTCCATCAACAAATACCTCCTTGTTCATTCATTTGATTAACATTCGAGAATCGAGGGGAGATGTTTTCCATCAAAAGATAAAGAGGTCCGACCCTCCGGTAACAGGAATCGCAGCCCCTGTTATATAAGCAGCGGCATCCGAGGCCAGAAAAAGAACCACTTGCGCCACCTCTTCCACTGTCCCCAAACGCCCGAGGGCCGTGCGCTTCCGGATGCGCTCCAATAGGTTTTGATCAAGGAGTTTAACCGCTTCCGTGGCGATAAAACCGGGGCAGACTGCATTTACGGTAATGTTATGTCTGCCGCCCTCTATCGCCAATGATTTGGTCAACCCCAGCAGGCCAGCCTTTGCCGATCCGTAAGCGGGTTGAAGCCAAGCGCCCATTAACCCGGCTACGGATGATATGTTTATAATTCGGCCTCCTCCCCGTTTCACCATTCCTGGCCAGACTGCTTTAATGCAATGAAAGGCCCCGCTGAGATTGACTTTAAGATCCCTTTCCCATCGTTCATGGGTTTGTTCCTCCAGGGGGCCCAAATTATCCATTACGGCGGCATTGTTGATCAGAATGTCTATCGGACCCAGTGTTTTCGTTATGGCGAGAACGACACGGTGAATTTCCTCAGGTTCAGCCACATCCATTTTCATGGCACAACTAGGGGCCCCTGGGGCTATAATTTCATCCGCTGTGGCAAGTGTCTTGATCCCATCGTTGCCTGCGAAATGACTGCCCAAGCGACCATATTCACCAAGCCTATCCGGATCATATGCCCTGCCTTCTACCAGCAGGTCAGTTATGGCGACCTTGGCCCCGGCTTCACCCAAAGCCAGGGCCATGGCCCGTCCCAAACCGCGGGAGGCCCCCGTAACCAGAGCAACTTTATTGACTAGCGACCAAGAACCATTCATCATCTTGTCTCCGGCGGTTTTTTGATGCGCTCCTGCCAAAAGGGGAGCGACTGCCCTGACCCCGTTAGGGGGAAGCAGTCGCTCCAGTTGTCTTTAACAGAAAAGGGCTCTATCTCCCCCTTTTTAACAGACTGGCCGGTGTGAAATCATTGTAAGTAAACTTCTGGTTGTTGACCGTTACGTCGGCACCGTAGTAGGTGGCCATACCGAATTGAACGTCGACACCGAAGGCCCCGTCCAGCACCGGAAATCTATCCTCCAGCATGGCATGACGTTTGAAAGGCTGCATCCAGACCTTCCACAATTTGCCGGCCCGGTCCCAGGCCACAATGTAATAAATATTGCCCCCATTTTCCTTCTCCAGCCAAATGCGTTTTTTGCTTTGGGGATATTTGGGGTCCTTGGGTTTGATGTCAATGACATAGGTATCTCTGATTTCATAGTTGTCAACAGGGAAAGGCAGGTCTTTTCTCTTCCAGGTCGTCGATTTGGGCATAAAGGTATTTTCGGTGATGGCCAAGACCTTCTGTTCCCTTACGATGGTGTAGGTAAATTCCGGAATTCTTCCATCGAAACCGAACAGGTCGTCCAGGGCGGCGACGTTCCCCAACAACGGTGTGGAGCGTTGTCCCGCTTCGGCCCTGAGGACCCGGCGGATGCTGGGCAGATAGAGATAAGTGTCATCGGGCTTGTTCGGGTCTATATACCGGTAAGTGAGGTTGATGGTGTTTTTGACATTTTCCGGATTGATGAAATGGACCATGGAGGCCTTATAGAGGCCCATGGGGTTGGGCAGATCCGGCTTGGGGGAAACGGCCATTCGGCTTTTAAAATATAAAAAGATCAGATGGGCGTTATTCCAGCGAACATCTTCTCCCCTTCTTTTTTCAAAGGACCCCCCTCTGGCGTGGTCGAGATTTTCATCGAATTGGTATCGTCCGTCGAAATTCCACATGAGCTTCGCGGCGAAATCCTTATCGTTTCTTTGCAAATCCGGGAAAGGTAAACCTTCCCGATTGTAGCCGCCGGTTATATTTCCCTGGGCATCGAGTCCGTATTTGCCTTTGTTTTTCCCTGAATAAGCGATCCACTCCTTGGGCACCGCAATGGGTTTGGAGGCTACCACGTTGACCTGGATCGTGGAAATCAAACCACCGAATCCATCTTCGAAAGCCGGGGCGAACTCTTCCGGAAAAAGATGGGCATATTTCTTGAAATTGCTTTTGTCGATCTTTTCCCCGGGTTTGGGCAGTTCCTGGCTAAAAGACCAGGCGGCCATTAATAACGTTGAGAGCAGGGGGACGAAAGTGAGCAGCGTCCAAAATTTCCAAGGCTTTCTTTGCATAGTACCTTTCCTCCTTATAAAACTAAAAATTGAACTGGGTTGTGAACACGACCATGTCCTTGGTCCGCAAAATCCCCAGACCCTCGTAGTCGTTGTCGCCGAAAACCCCGATGTATTTCAGTTCGAAAGAGAACTTCTGATTGAACCAGCCGGGCATGTACTTGACGGCCGGCATGATCAGGCCGCTGTTGCCCCAGGGCCAGAAGCTGACGATCAGCTCCGTGCCGATCCGGTTGTAGAGCCAGTTGGTGGAAATGCGGCCGTTGAAATGGGACTGGTAAGTGGGCTGCTTGGTGGCGTAGATGATATACTGCAAATTGTCGGAATCGGGTACGTATTCCCCCACATACTCCAAGGCCAGGTCGAAGGGGGCGGTCTTGTGCCAGTCGAAATAGAGGAAGTTGTTGAGGTCGTAGGCTACCATGAATTTATACCAATTGGTTCGGGTGATGGCGTCCTGGACGTTTAGGTCGAAGGTGTTGAAGGGCTTGTTGGGGGAATAGACGGCCTCGGCCCGAACCACCCCCGGCCAGGGAAGCTGTTTGTTCAAATAAGCCCCCATCGTATCCATATAGGGGTGGACCAGGGTGTACTGCCGCTCCGGCAGGGAGGTCCCCGGCCCCGTTGGAATCAACTTGCCGGTAAGGTCACCCCGTTTAATGAGACGATCGTAATTGTGCCCGTGCCAGTATTGGACGCCCAACTGGTAACCGCCAGCGGTGGTGCTGGTCCGGAAACCGAAACGGGTGTCGTTCCAGGTGTCCGGAAATTCTTCTTTAACGGTGGGAATTTCATTGGGGACCCACTTCCCGGCCATGGGCCCGGGAACGAAGGCCGGGACCTGGCTCCAGCCCCGGGAGAAAGGCGGTCCAGCCACACCGGGAGCCTGAGGGAAGAGGAGGGGGTTGCCCACCGCATTGGGCGGCAGGAAGCGGTCTTCGGGATGAATGCCGAAACGCTGGCCGGCGGTGTTGGTAACAGGTTGGGCGAAATCAGCTACCCGGTTGACCCGCCATTTGTCTTCGGTCAGCAGTGGGTTGACGATCCATTCCAAGCTGGAGGCGATGGCATCGATGTCGTGGATCCCACGGAGCATCCATTGGGGGATGCGGGTGTCTTCCAAGTTGGCGAAGGCCAGAGTCCAGCGGGAATCCTCCGGATGCACTACGTCCCCCACCCGTTCGGTTAAAGACTCACCCCAGATGGCGATCTGCCGGCCGATCTTGATATTGTGTTTATTGCTGGGTTTGAATTCAAAATAGGCTTCCCGCAGGACATCGTTAATATTGTCGTATTCACAGTAATAGCAGTCTTTGGTTCCCGAACCGTCCTCCACCTTGTAATCCGGTTCATAGGCGAATTGAATAGCCGTCCAGAATTTCACTTGTTCGGCTATTTTCCAGTCGGCGTAGCCCCGCAGCCAGGTGCGGAAGGTGGCCAGTCGTTCGTCGTTTTGCTGGTACGGTTGCTTTTCCATAAAATAGCCGGCGTTGTTGCGCAGCCAACCGTAAATGGTCAGTTCCTGATCCCCGAAGGTCAACTTTTCGAAGGCCGGGCCCGGAGAGGGGAGCAGCAAACCCCAGAGCGCCAGGCCAACCAGGCTCAGCCATAATCTTCTATTTTTTTTTCTAATCATTTTCCTCCTCCTCGCTCATTAGTAATCAACCGGTTCCGGGATGCGGATTGGCTACCGGTTGGCCTTTGGTACGGCGCCTACCATTAACCCCACTTCTGAAACCTTTTCACCTCCCCTAGTGATAAATTTAGGCCTGATGATATTAATGACCGCCGGAAGAACCAAGATTCCGACCACCATATTGACCATCATCAGGATGCCCAGCAATATGCCCATCTCCGCCTGAAATCGAAGCGGCGAAAAATACCAGAAGATAACCCCGGCGGTCATCATGGTGGCCGTAAAAAAAACCGCCCGGCCGGAGGTGATGATTCCGCCGCGCACCGCTTGGGCCAGATCCTGTTCTTCCCGATAGACCTCGATGATGCGGCTGACGATGTAGAGCCCGTAGTCCACACCCAGCCCGATGCCCAGAGAAACCACCGGGAAGGTATTGATGTTGAGGCCGATGTCCTTAAAGACCATGTAGGTGAAGGCCAGGAAGTTGGCCAGGATGAGGGACATGATGAAGATCACCCCGGCCAGGAGGGAACGATAGGTCACGGCACAGAGGATTAAGATGATGCCCAGGACGATAAAGAGGATCTGGTCGTTCTTGACCTGGATCACCTCATTGGCTGCGGCCAGGATGCCGCCCAGGCCGCCCGCCGGCTTGGGGACGGCATTCTCCATGAGTTTGGGATTGTTTTTGATGAAATCCTTCACCCGGTGGATAACCTCTTCCAGAACCGGCCCTTCATGGTTTTTTAGAAACAGCTTCACATTGGTGCTGGTGTTGCCGTAGTCGATCCAGGTATCCATTTCCCCCGGGGTCGCACCGGTCTGGATCAGTGTGATCATGTTCTGGATGGCCTGTTGCGAATTGGGGATCGACTCCATTTTGGGGTCGTTGCCGTAAGCCAGCATGTTGGCGCTTTTAATCAGGTCGGCTATCGAAATGGCAAAGCCTACGTTGGGATCGGTCATCATATATTGTTGGAGTTCCTCCATGCCTAGAACCACGTCGGCATGGGTCACCGCCTGGGGTCCTTTGCCTTGTACCGCCACCCACATCTGGTCCACGCCGGGGAACTTCTGGTTGATTTCCATGATATCTCGGTTGTAGTCGGAATAGGGCCAGAGGATGGGACTGCCCGGATTGGCATCGCCGAATTTGAGGTGCGTCGAAGAGATAACGGCCACGACCAGGATCAGCAGGCTCAAACCGACGGTGACCCACCGGCCGGCACCAAAGGTCCAACCCGACAGCTTGATCAGGATCCTTCTCAGAAGATGCTCGGTAAAATACTCGATCCGATAGAAGAAAGACCGGTCCAGGGTGGTCAACTGAGTGGTCACTCTCTTGGCCAGTTTCTCCGGTCTTTGGGCCCAGGCGGCGGGTATATGCGACTCCTTGGGCACGCGCACGTAAGGGAACAGGGCAAAAAGCGGCGGGTAGAGAAAAAAGATGGTGAAGATCATGGCCCCTGACCAGAAAAAGCCTAAATAAGCCAGGTTCCGGAGTGTCGGGATGGGGGTTAGGCAGATTACCAACAAGGCCAGGGTGTCGGCCAGAATGCCGATGAGCCCCGGTGGAAAGAGGCCGACGCCGGTAATCAGGGCCGCTTTCTGAGTATCTCTTGATTTTCGGTACTCCTCGGTAAACCGCTCCACCCACTGGACCCCATGGCTCATGGCCCGGGCCGACAAGAGGAAGGGAATGACGATAATCAGGGGATCGAAATGAAAGCCCAGGACGGCCGCGAAGCCCAAGCCCCAGATGGAGGTCATGATGGCGCTGATGAAAGGCCAGAACCACAGGCCTCCCCGGCTCATATAGGCGAACAGCATCAGGAGTATTACAACCGAGGTGATGGCCAGGATCAGGGCCATATGGGGCAGGTAATGGTAAATCCAGCCGTAAAGCAGCGGTGTGCCGGTCAAGTAAATCCGATGCTGGTGGTCCTGCTCTTTTTTCTTGATCTCCATGAACTTATCGAAGAGCACCTTGAAGTCAATCTTTCCTTCCAGGAAATTGGCATCCAGACGCAGGGCCTTCTGATCCCGGGAAACCCAGATGCCGTTTACATTGCCGCTGGTAAAGACCTTCTTCTTCAGTTCCTCAATGCCGGCCGGGTCCCGGGGTACCTCGCGCATCACCGGAGCGGCCTTGAAACCGCCGGTGGTTTCTTTCAGGACCGAAACCTTCTGGGAGGCGATGGAGAAAATGCCAAAATGATCCACACCGGGAATGAGATCCACCGCGTCGGTGATGCGCGAGATCTTTAAAAGGGTCTCCGTGTTGAAGACATCCCCCTTGCGGACCTCCAAGACCAAAGTGGCCTGATAGGCGCCGCCGAAATATTTGG
>JACRCK010000394.1 GCA_016219065.1 Deltaproteobacteria bacterium | reverse complement strand
CGATCGGTCCGCTCGGCTTTGCCGAGCTCCTCAGGAGGCTTCTATTCAGAAGCCGACCTGCCGATCTTAATAAGAGACTCCCTTTGGGAGTCAAAAGGAATAATTTTTCCTTTCTGTTGAGAGGACAGAAAGGAAAAAAATTACTATCCTTCGAATAATTTTTTGACCGGAGGTCAGAGCCGTTTGTTCAATTCCGCCTCTCACGGAATTGAACAAAAATGATTCTCTCTGGATCTTTGGGCCTCTGCGGTGAAAATATTTATTTGAAAAACCTAAATTTATCTTGACTATAAACGGTTCACCGGCACCCCGGCCAGGATCTCTTCCCACTCTTCGTCCAAATAGGCGGCCAGTTCTTCCAGACCATAGGACCGCCCGCACCGCGGACAGTGAAAGGTTATCTTTTTTCAGGTCTTTTGAAGAAGCAATAGGTGCCGGCATCCCGGACAAAAGATTTTGGCCATTTTTTTAATTTAGATTCTACCATGAACCTTGTCAATGAATAAGGTTGTCTTGTCCCGGTCACTTTCAGATAAGGTCTGCAAAGAGGATGACCTTTTCCCATAAGAGGGGCGGGAGGCTCGGGGTTTTCATTTTCACTCGGGTTGCTTCATTTTCACACGGGCTGTTGCCTTTTCACCTTGACACCTTTTTTTTCTGTCTTAGTTTTTACTTATATTCCAAACAAGCCGTTTGCAATAAAGCGTTGGACTCGGACCGACAACCCATCGATAAGGAGACGTTTATGTCTGATGACCAGAGGCTTTCTCGACGGGAACTTCTCAAAATGTCCCTGGCCATGGGCGGGGTCCTTCTTTCCGGTCCCATCAATCCCCTATTCGCCCAATCGGCCGGGATGGTACCAACCTCGGAGCAGGTCATGGGACCTTTCTATCCGGTAATAAAACCAATCGACCAAGACGCCGATCTGACCGTTATTCAGGGAAAGCCGGGAAAGGCCCGGGGACAGGTTATATACCTGGTGGGACGGGTGAAAAACCTGAAGGGCCGTCCCCTGCCGGGCACACTGGTGGAGATCTGGCAAGCCAATTCTTTTGGGAGATACACCCACCCGAATGACCGGAATCCCGCCTCCCTGGACCCGAATTTTGAGGGGTACGGGGTCTCAAGTACGGACGGCGAAGGCCGGTTCAGGTTTAAGACCATCAAACCGGCCCCCTATCCCGTATCCGAGGGCTGGATAAGGCCGCCCCACATCCATTTTAAAGTCAGCACCGGCTCAAGCCTGCTGGTGACGCAGATGTATTTTGCGGGGGAGCCTTTAAACGAAAAAGATCGGATCTTCAAGACCGCGGAAGATAAAGAAAGTCTCATTACAAAACTGGCACCGCCGACCAAGGACCTTGAACCCGGCTCCTTGGTAGCGGCCTGGGATATCGTCCTTTTGTAAAGAGGAAGCGGACTTTGGCCTGGGCGAGCCGTCTTGTCCCCGGCGACAAATCATAAACCCGGGTAAACTCACATGTGGAAGAACCGCCCTTTTTTTTCCTTTAAATCAAAGGCAGGTCTTTTGCTCATGATCCCCTTTTTATTAGCCGTCGCCCCCTTGGGCCAAGGGGCGGATGAACTCCGGGAGCGCATCTTTTACGCCACTTTTCAGCCGGCCGGCATGGCCCTGTATCTTTTTGAAGCACCGGGCAAGCCGCCCCGAATGCTGACCGATCAGCCCAGTTTGGACTACGATCCCGTCTTCTCACCGGACGGGAGGTGGGTCGTTTTCTGCTCGGAGCGACGGGGCAACCCGGACCTTTATGCCCTGGACCTGACCAAACCCGGTCCGGCCCGGCTGCTCATTGACAGTGAGGCCCTGGAGGGGGCCCCTTCCTTTTCGCCCGACGGCCAAAGGCTGGTCTTTGTCAGTACCCGCGACGGCAACGCCGATATTTTCAGTATGCCCTTCGAGCCCCTTGATTCAGGGACTGCTACCAAGGCCATAAACCTGACCCGCCACAAAGGCGGAGATTTTCGCCCGGCCTTTTCTCCCGATGGAAAAAAAATTGCCTTCTCCAGTGACCGCGACGGATACCGGAAGAGCGACATCTATGTGATGGATGCCGACGGGTCCAAGGTGCGGAGACTGACCCGCCTGCCCGGCTGGAACGGCTCGCCGGCCTGGTCCCGGGATGGCCGCTGGATCTATTTCTACTCCCACAATGAGGGCGCCTCGGGCCTCTTTCGAATAAAGGCCGACGGCACCGATCAAAAACAGATTTTTTCCGGCCCGGCACTCTCGCCGGCCGTGACCCCCCAGGGCCGGGTGGCCTTTGCCGGCCAGCAAAACAGCCGCTGGCAGATCTTTTCCATCGAAGAGGACGGCTCGGACAAGCGCTACGAAAGCGATGGGCAGCACGAGTATTGGGCCCCGGCCTTTGATGTAACCTCGGGCCGGATGGTCTGTCACGGCACGGCCGAGCCGAAGAAGTCGGCCGGCCTTCAGGTGCCCATCCCCGGTCCTTTCCTGGTCGACAATCACAGGCAGGTCCGCCTGCCCGACCGGGTGCTCGAACTTTGGGCCATCCGGGGGACTTTCCCCTCAAGCGATCCCACGGGAAGGCGGGTGGTGTTCAGCGAGCACTTCCAGCGGATCATCACCTCCCGTCCCGATGGCAGCGACCAGCAGGTGATCTTCGAACCAGGCCATGAGTCAGTCTGGCGGCCCAATTGGTCGAAGGACGGTCAGTGGATCGCCTGCGCCGTGGGGCCCACCTTTGCCAAGCCCACGGCCCGGGCCGATATCTGGAAGTTTCGCCCCGACGGCAGCCAGGCGAAGAACCTGACCGGGGGCGCGGCCGGGAATAACGGCTTCCCCTATTTCTCTCCTGACGGCCGTCAGATCGTCTTTCGCAGCGGACGAAACGGCCATCATGAAATCACCCTGATGAACGCCGACGGGACCGACGTACGGCCATTAACGGACTTTAAGGCCGTTGCCACCATGCCGGCCTTTTCCCCGGACGGAAAACAGGTCGCCTTTACTTCCAACAAGGATGGCGATTACGAGATTTATACCCTTGATCTCGGTCCTGACGGAAAACCAGGCCGGCTGCGCCGCATCACCGACAGCCCCGGTATCGACGCCCATCCGGCCTATTCTCCCGACGGGAAATGGCTGGTCTTTACCTCCCAGCGAGGGGGGCTGAACGATGAAGAACCGCTCTTCCCCTATTTCAACCCCCAGCCTTACGGAGAGATCCATGTGGTGCGTCCGGCCGACGGGCTGGTCGTCCGGCTGACCCACAACAAATGGGAAGACGGAACGCCCGCCTGGTCAATTATCCCAAGGTAAAAGAAGGTATTGGGTAATAGCCCGGGGCTATTTTTTTAGGCCTAAAAACATATCGATCAGACCGGCCTCGGACCGGGCCTGGTCGGCGGCCCCTTTCCAGACCGTGCGTCCCGACTCCAGAACACACACCTGGTCGGCCACTTCCAGTGCCCGCTGAGTGCTTTGCTCAACCAGGACGATGGTCAACCCCTGTCGATTGAGGCCGGTGATGGCCTCATAGCAGATGTCCACGGCCTTGGGCATGAGGCCCAGGGAGAGCTCATCGATGAGCAGCAGTTCCGGCTCGGCCATCAAGGCCCGGCCGATGGCCAGCATCTGCTGTTCACCGCCGGAAAGGGAGCCGGCCAACTGGTCCAGTCGTTCTCCCAGGCGGGAAAAGATGGCCACCACCCGGTCGATGGCCTTTGCGGTCTTCTTAGCCGGCCGGGAATATCCGCCCACTACCAGGTTTTCCCGGACGGTCAATCGTGAAAAAAGCCGGCGGCCCTCGGGGGCCAGGGCTATCCCGGCCCTGACCCGGTCCATGGGCGAAAGATGGGTGATGTCCCGGTCGCCAAGGAGGATGCGGCCTTCGTGGACTTCCACCAAGCCGGCAATACACAGCAGGGTGGAGGACTTGCCGGCGCCGTTGGCCCCCAAGAGGGCCGTAATACCGCCCCCGGCCACTGCCAGGTCCAGTCCCTGGACCGCCCGCATGGGACCGTATCCACAGCCAAGATTTTCAAGCCGCAGCATCGCTGCCCTCTTTTCCCACATAAGCGGCCCGGACCGCCGGATCGTGCATGACCTCTCCAGGGTCCCCGTCCCCGATTTTGACCCCGTTATCCAGGACCACCAACCGCCGGCTGACCCGCAGCACCTCTCCCAGGTTGTGCTCGATCATGACCACGGTCAATCCCTGGCGGTTGATTTCCGCGATCGTATCGGCCAACCGGGCGGCTTCGATGTTATTGAGCCCGGCCAAAGGTTCGTCCAAAAAGAGGACCTTGGGTTCCAGGGCCATGGCCCTGGCCACTTCCAGGCGTTTGAGAACGCCCAGGGGCTGGCCGAAAACATCCCTTTCGGCCATATCCGAAATCCCGACCCATTTGAGCAGTTCCAGGGCCCGGCGCCTCTCCTTGGTGCGGTCCCGGGAGACCAGGGCCGGCAGGACCCGATTTAAGCGTTCATGGCCCACGGCCAGGGCCACGTTGTCTAAGACCGTCATGGACCTGAAGGGCCGGACGATCTGGTGGGTTATAGCCAGGCCCAGCCGGATACGGGAGTGGGTGGCCAGGCTGGTGATGTCCTGACCGGCCAGGATGATCCGGGCCGTTTCGGGCTTGACCTGTCCGGTAACCACCCGAAGCAGGGTGGTTTTACCCGCCCCGTTAGGACCGATGAGGCTTAAGAACTCGCCCTCTGCAATATCGCAGGACACCCCGGACAAGGCCTTTACCCCGCCGAAACGGACCGAAACGTCTCTGATTTCCAGGAGCGGTCTCATGACCCCTCCGCCCGGCTCGAGGGCCGCCGGCCCCAGCGGCCGGTCAGACTGGCGGACAAACCAGCCAGCCCTTCGGGCCAGAAGCGCATGACCCCGAAGAGGAGGGCGCCGTAGACTAAGAGTTTGTAGTCGCTGAGGAATTGAAAAAATTCCGGCATTAGGGTCAGGAAGATGGTCGAGACCAGGACGCCGAAGACCGATCCGATACCGCCCACGGCCACCATGGAGAGGATGGAGATGGAGGTGACGAAACCGAAATTGTCCGGAGAAATAAAACGGGCGAAAAAGGTATACAATCCGCCGGCCAACCCGGCCAGGGCTGTGCCCAGGGCGAAGGCCGTCAGCTTGTAGCGGCCGACGTCGAGGCTGAGGACCCGGGCCGTGTCTTCGTCGTCGGCAACGGCCTCAAAGGCAAAGCCCATCCAGGATTTCTTGAGCCAAAGGTTGAAGGCCGTGGTCAGAGCGGCCAGGATAAGGACCAGGACCAGAAAGCCGGACTTGGAAAGTCCGGTAGCGGGGATGGCCGAGACCCCCATTTCACCCCCCAAAAAGGCGTTCTGGCGGACGATCCCGATAAAGAGAAAGCCCACACCCATGGTGGTAATGGCCAGAAAATCCTCCCGGACCCGGAGGCTGGTGAGCCCGACGATGAGCCCGGCCAGACCGGCCAGGGCCATGCCGGCCAGCAGGGCGGCCGGAAAGGGGAGACCGGCCTTGGAAAGGACGGCGGCCGTGTAGGCACCGATACCGTAAAAGGCGGCATGGCCCAGGCTGATCTGGCCGCAAAACCCGGAGATCAGGTTCAGCCCCAGGGCGGAGATGACATTGATGGAGACTAAGGTGGCCAGACTTATTTCGTAGATGCCCATAATTATTGCCGAGCGAAAAGCCCTTGGGGCCGGATCATCAGGATAACGATTAAAAGGGCAAAGGCGATGGCGTCCCGGTCGAGCAATTTACCGATATAGATGGTGCCGAAGGCCTCCACCACCCCCAAGACTAAGGAAGCGATCAGGGTGCCCTTGACATTGCCCAACCCCCCCAAGACGATAATGGCCAGGGCCTTGTAGCTGGGGACCCCGCCCATGGTCGGTTCCACCACATTGCTGAGCAGAGAGACGAAGACTCCGGCCACTGCGGCCAGGGATGATCCGATGAAGAAGTTGAGATAGCGGACCTTGATCGTATCCACCCCGAAGGCCCTGGCCATCTGAGGGTCGTCCACCGTGGCCCGCCAGGCCACTCCGATGCGGGTCTTCTGGGATAAATAGGAAAGTCCTCCCAGGAGGACCACGGCCATGAGGACCAGCCCGACCTCCGCCTGCCGCAGATTGACTCCCAGGATCAGGACCTTGGCCTGGAGGGGAGGGACCTTATAGGTGAGTCCATAGGGGCCGAAGATAAGCCGGAAGATTTCCTCCATGGCGATAAACAGGCCGATGGAGGCGATGAGGGCCACGTAGGGGGGCCTATCCAGGATGGGCTGATAGCACAGACGGTAGAGGAGCATGCCGGCCAGACCGACGACTAAGGCCGAGACCAAAAGGCCCAGGACAAGACTGCCGGACCAATTGGTAATCAACAGACCCAGGTAGGCGCCCAGGGCGAAGAGACCGGCATGGGCCACATGGAGGATGCGTAACAGTCCGTAGACCAGGGTCAGGCCTACGGCGATGACCGCGTACATACAGCCGTAGACCAGACCCTGGATCAGGAGTTCGAGATAAAGCACAAAAAAATCCCCTATTTTTATTTATCCGGAGGCTCCAGGAGCTTCGGGTCATCAATAACCGAATGCCTGTGCCAGAGGCCGTTCTTGACCACCTGGTTCTGGACGGCCTTTTTTACCTCACCCAGACTGTTGAAGGAGATGAGACCGGTGGAGGCCTTGATCTTGGTCTTGGAAATAGCCGCCCGGAGGGCCTTGGGGTCCGTAGAACCGGCTGCCTTCAAGGCCGCAGCCGCCACCATGACCGCCGTATGGGCCGAAGCCGCCACCATGTCCGCCTTGAACCCGGCCTTCTTTTCAAAGGCCTGGATGAAGTTCTTGGTCTCCGGTACATCCGAGTCGCGGTCCAGCGAGGTGGTAATGATCACCCCTTCGGCCGCCTGGCCGGCGATCTCGATGAACTTTTGGGAATCATATCCTTCCTGGCCGATGAGGGGGGCGGTCACCCCGGCGGCCCGAAGCTGGCTGACCAAGGGGCCGGCGGTGAAATAATAACCGGAGGCATAAATGGCCTCGGGATTGTCCGCCTTGACTTTGGCCACCAGGGAACCGAACTGGCGGTCCTTCATGGAGTATTCATACTCATTGATGATCTTGATCCCGAACTGGCCGGCCACTTCCTTGAAGCCGGCGGCCAGGGACTTGCCGAAGTCGTTTTGAAGGGTGATCATGACCACCTTCTTTTTACCGAGGAGATCGCCGATCAGCTTGGCCCCGGCCCGGCCCTGGATCTCACCCAGGAAGGAGGTGCGGAAGCAGTATTCTCCGGCCCTGGTGATGTCCGGGTGGATGGCATAGGCCGAGATATAGGGGATCTTGGCCTCCTGGAAGACGGTGGCCGCCGAGCGGGTAGGGGCCGAGTAGCTCCCGGAAATGCCGATTACGACCTTGTCCTGGCCGATCAGTTTGTTGGCAATGGTGATGGACAGCTCCTGCTTGGCCTGATCGTCATAAGTAACCAGCTTTAAAGGCCGGCCGTTAATCCCGCCGGCGGCGTTGACCTGTTCCACCGCCAGCTCGGCCCCGATGCTGGCCGACTTGCCGTCCGAAGCGGCAAATCCGGTCAGAGGGGCATGAAAGCCGATCTTGATCGGCTCAGCGGCCCAGGCCGAAAGAGTGAAGGCGGCTAAACAACATACGCTCAACAAAACAAAAAATTTCCTACCCATGATTAACCCTCCTTTTTAGTCTAATCCTCATTAGTTTGATAATTTAACTTGCGCAAAAAAGGTACTCTCAAAATTATTAATATGTCAAATTAACACCCAATAGGTCAGCCGTCCCGGCTGACTATCTAATGGTTTCGACCAATGTCAGGCAGGATGCCTGACCTATTTCAACGAACTTAGACACTTTCATGAGGCTCACTATCTTAAGCGTTTTAAGGTCCTCAAGCGAAACGATCCTTCATCCATTACCTTCTGGAAATAACCCTCCCCTCCTTGACGATCATCTTCACCGGATTATACCCGAAGTGGTAGGCCAACTCGGCCGGCTCGGTGATATCCCAGGCCACGAAATCGGCCGCCTTTCCCGGTTCCAGGGTTCCCAGGCGGTCAGCCAGGCCCAGGGCCGCGGCCCCATTCCGCGTCACCCCGGCCAGGGCTTCTTCTGGGGTCAGGCGAAACAAGGTGCAGGCCATGTTCACCATCAAAAGCAGGGAACCGCAAGGGGAGCTGCCGGGATTGGAGTCGCTGGCCACGGCCAGGGGGACGCCCTGTTTCTTCAGCAGATCCACCGGCGGTTTCCTGGCTTCACCCAGAAAATAGAAGGCCCCGGGTAATAAAACGGCCACAGTTCCGGCTTGAGCTATGGCCTGAACGCCCAGCGGACCCAGGTGTTCGAGATGATCCACGGACAGGGCCTTGTACCGGGCGGCCAGCACGGATCCCCCCAGATCGGAAAACTGTTCGGCGTGGAGCTTTACCGGCAGGTGATGAGCGGCGGCGGCCTGAAAAATCCGTTCGGTCTGGGAAAGAGAAAAACCGATCCCCTCGCAAAAGGCGTCCACGGCATCGGCCAATCCTTCCCCGGCCAGGCGGGGGAGGGCCTCCTGACAGATGAAATCCACGTAGTCGTCGGCCCGGCCCTCGAATTCCGGCGGCAGGGCGTGGGCCCCTAAATAAGTTGTGAAGACGCGGACCGGCTCTTCCCGGCCCAGTCTTCTTCCGACCCGAAGGAGGCGGCCTTCGCTTTCCAGGTCCAGGCCGTATCCGGATTTGATCTCCACGGTGGTCACCCCTTCGGCCATGAGGCTTTGCAGGCGGGGCAGGGATTGGGCATAGAGACTGTTTTCATCGGCCTGCCGGGTGGCGGCCACGGTGGAGCGGATGCCGCCGCCTTGGCGGGCGATCTCTTCATAGGTCGCACCATTAAGCCGCAGCTCGAATTCCCCGGCCCGGTTGCCGCCGTAGACCAAGTGGGTGTGGCAGTCCACCAGACCCGGTGTGACCCACCATCCGCCAAGGTCGTGAATCTCTGCCGCCTCTTCCCTGGCCCCGGCCGGGAGGTCCGACCGCTTTCCCACCCACCGGATCTTCTCCCCGGTTACAATAAGGGCGCCGTCCTTTATGGCCCCATAAGGTCCGCTGGATGACATCGTCGCCAGGTTGGCGTTTAAAAAAAGTGCGTCGATCCCCATCTTCTTACACCGCAAAAAAGGCTTGAGCCGTCCACTTCAGTGATCACGGGTTCGAATCCTAAGAAATGGACCAGTTCGGCAAATTCCGTCGGCCCCATCGTTGTAGCCCGGAAGCCGTCCTCACAGACAATAACCCCGTTTCCGGTCCGCCTTTTATCGATCTTGCCGAGCAATCCCTCATCGGCCTGGGCCTGGAACCAGCCCAGGCGTTCGGCCCAAAAGGACTCGGCGTAGCTTGAAAAAAGAGCCAAGCCGCTGTGCCGGATGACCCGCAGGGCCTCTCGCATCAGGGCCAAAGGGTCGACCTGGAAGGCCGAGATTCCGTTTTGAATGCAGACCACCAGGTCGAAGGAGCCTTGGCAAAACCCGAGCTGAAGGGCGTCCATGGCTGCCAATCCGTAAGGCGGACGGCCCTGGTGGCGCTTGTTGCCCATTTCCAGGCTGGCCGGGGAAGTATCAATGCCAAAAACCTTCTGGGACTTTTCGGCCAGCCGGTCCAGGACACGGCCATACCCGCATCCCAGTTCGAGGACCCGGTCGCCGGGGGCCATTTGGCCCAAAACAAAGTCGATCTCAGCCTGAAGATATTGCCGCACCCGGGGCGAAGCGATTTCATAGACCCGCTTAAGTCTTTCAGCCGAGAGCTTTTCCTGATAATAGGCCCGGGCCATTCAGATCTACCCCGTTTTAGGTGCAAGGTCTAAGGTAAAAGGTTTAAGGCAAAACCGTATACCGTAAACCTTATACCTTGAACCCTGACAGTCTCTCTTCCACCGCCCCTTCCAATTTTATGACTTCCTTGAGGATCTGCTGCAGGGTCGTTTCGGTCTCGGCCAGGAGCTTGAGGGCCTCTGCTTGATCTTTCAGTTCCCTGGCGTTAATCCGCACATTATAGGCCGCACCG
Source organism: Deltaproteobacteria bacterium (assembly GCA_016219065.1). Lineage (GTDB taxonomy): Bacteria > Desulfobacterota > RBG-13-43-22 > RBG-13-43-22 > RBG-13-43-22 > JACRCK01. Next base: position 2,361 of record JACRCK010000394.1, on the reverse strand, counting down.
AAGGCCGCTGCCCGGACCAGTTGTACGGCCACTCCGGCATCGGTCAGACAATTGGGGTTGCCAAGCTCCAGGGCCTGACGGGCCAACTCCGGCAGTCGAGACAGGGCCTTTAAGGTTTCCAAGGGGACCTGGGCCGCCCCATGAACGGCTGCCTGGATGGCCGCGAGCCTCCCGGCCTGCTGCTCCGTGTTTTCCTTCGCCAGCCGGTAGGCATTGGTGACCCGGTTATAGGCCTCGGTGTCGGCATCCACCAATCGGAGGAGTTCGGCCTTTAAGACATGGGCCTCATCCCTCACTTTGGTCATGGCCGGCCAGGCCTTTTCCTGCTTTTTCCGCCCCACGGTCAGGTTTCCGACCATGGCGCACAAGGAAGCGGCCAAGGCCCCGGCCAGGGCGGCTACGCTGCCCCCGCCGGGTGCCGGTCTTTCGCTGGCCAGCTCTTGAACAAAATCCGTGATGGACAGTTCCACCAGGCTCATAAGGTTTCCTTTCCCGGACTTTCCCGGTCTTCTTCCATCTCCAGCAAGCGCAGTTCCACCACCTGCTTGGGGTCGAACCCGCTGAGCTGCAGATAATAGGCCGCGCTGTCCAGCAGGGCCGCCGCCGGCACCACCCCGTAGACCTCGGTCTCGACCAGGTTGACCCCCCAGCGGCGGGCCTCCATACGGATCAGTTCCACCACCCGGTAGAGGGCGTTTTTTTCGAAATCGACGATGTTCAAAGAGACCTGAACCAGACCGCGGTCCTTGAGGGCCAGGCCGATACCTTTGACATGACCAAGACCGCCGGAAGAGGCGCGCACGGCCCTGGCGATCTTCCGGGCCACTTCGATATCCGCGGTGCCCAGGTTGACGTTGAAGGCGATCAGAAATTTGCGGGCCCCGATGACCGTGGCCCCGGCCGTGGGATGCAGTCTCGGCTCACCCACATCGGGTCGGCGGGCCGGATCGGACACGGCGGTCTTGAGCCCCTCAAATTGGCCCTGGCGGATCTTTTCCAGTTGGCGGCGTTCGGGCCTCAGGGCCGCCTCTTCGTAAAAATAAACCGGGACGCCCGTCTCCTGATAATACCGCTCCCCGAAATCGCGGGCCAGGGTGACGCAGTCAGCCATGGTGATGTTGCGCAGGGGCACAAAGGGGATCACATCCACGGCCCCGATGCGGGGATGACCCCCCCGGTGGGTCTCCAGATCGATGTATGCGACGGCGGCTTTAGCCGCTTCGATCAAGGCCTCCTTAATCGGTTCCGGCCGGCCCACCAAGGTGATTACCAGACGGTTGTGGTCTGCATCGGCCCGGTGGTCGAGGAGGGCACAGCCCCGGCGGTTTCGAAAGGGGGCTACCAGGGCCTCGATCACTTCAGGGCGGCGGCCTTCGCTGAAGTTGGGGACACATTCGATAAGGGGAGCGGACATGGGGACGGCCTCCTAAGGGAACATGTTGAGCATGGGGATCTTTACCCCCCGTTCGGCGGCCACCTCGACGGCCCGGGGATAACCGGCGTCGGCGTGGCGGATGATGCCGGTGCCCGGGTCGTTGCGCAGCACCGTGGTCACCCGGAGTTCGGCCTCGGGTGTACCGTCGGCCACGGTCACCTGGCCGGCGTGAAGGGCATAGCCGATACCCACCCCGCCCCCGTCATGGAAGGAAACCCAGCTCGCCCCGGAGGCCACGTTGACCATGCAATTGAGCAGGGCCCAGTCGGCCACGGCATCGGAACCGTCCCGCATGGCCTCGGTCTCCCGGAAGGGGGAGGCCACCGAACCGCAGTCCAGGTGGTCCCGGCCGATGACCAGCGGGGCCTTGACCGCCCCGGAGCGGACCAGGTCATTGAAGATCTTGCCGGCCCGGTCCCGCTCCCCATAGCCCAGCCAGCAGATACGGGCCGGAAGCCCCATGTGGGCCACCTTCTGGCCGGCGATGGTCAGCCAGCGGACCATGCGCTTTTTTTCAGGAAAGGCCTCGATCAAGGCCCGGTCGGTGACGGCGATGTCCTGAGGGTCGCCTGAAAGGGCCGCCCAGCGGAAGGGCCCTTCCCCTTCACAGAACAGGGGCCTCACATAAGCCGGGACAAATCCGGGGTAGTCCATGGCATTGGACACCCCGCGCTTCAGGGCCTGTCCCCGCAGGTTGTTGCCGTAATCGAAGGCGATGGCCCCCCGGGCCTTCATTTCCAGGATGGCCCGGCAGTGAACGGCCATGGAATCCATGGCCAGTTCGATATATTTTTTGGGGTCATCCTTGCGCAGCCGGAGGGCTTCCTCGTACGGGATGCCGTGGGGTACGTAACCGTTCAATTCATCGTGGGCCGAGGTCTGGTCGGTGACTACGTCGGGGATAAACCCGATTACAATCATCTTTG
>JACRCK010000045.1 GCA_016219065.1 Deltaproteobacteria bacterium | reverse complement strand
TCCAATTGTTTCCGGAGCGTCGAACCGTTGACCCGGATCCCCCCGGACATCAGTTCGTGACGGCGTTTGGTTACCGGATTCCAGACCAGGATATCCCCGTTCAAACCATGCCGGAGCTTTCCCTCCTCGGAACGGGTCTCGGTGACCCAGTCGTCGTAATCCGGGGCACGGAGTTCATGGGGATAGCCGTCCTCCAGGGTCCAGCCGATGCCGTAGATGAATAGGGCCGGGTATTCCTGCAGGATGGCCGTCTCCCTTTGTTTGCGGGGCAGGTCCGGATAACGAGCCAAAAGGTCTTCGGCGTGGATGAAGGTGAGTTGGTCCGGAAGAGGAGGATACGGTCCCGCCTTCAAGGACGGAAAGAGATCCTGCAGAAAATCATCCGCCCCCTTGATCACCTGCCAAATTTTTTCCACGATGCTTTTAAGAAAGTCCAGCCGGCGCTGCTCCGGTATTATGGCCAGTTCCCAATCCCACTGGTCCACGTAAGCGCTGTGGTCGTGATCCAGGAAATAATCCTTCCGCACGGCCCGCATGTCGGTACACAATCCTTCGCCGGGGTTTAAGCCGAATTGTTTCAGGGCCATCCGCTTCCACTTGGTCGCGGCTTGCACGACTTCCGCCTCAATGGGGTTCTTACCGTAATCGTTGGCGATGTGAAATCCGACCGGCGTCCGGGTCCCGTCCCGGTCCAGCATATCGTTGACCCCGCTGTCCGCGGCCACGATCAGGGGGACGGTGACCATCATCAGATTGAGTTCCCGGCAGAGATTTTCTTCGATATAATTTTTAGCCTTAAAAATGGCCTGCTGGGTTTCCTTCCGGGAAAGGAGCGACCGGTAAGCGTCGGGCAGGATTTTTTCGATTTCTTCATAGCTGCCGATGCCGGGACCGGCCAGATCCGCTTCTTTCTGGGTCATGCCGTTTCCTCCTTTTCTTTATTATTGATGATCTCGTGAAAAGTCCCCAGCTGTTATCCTGAGCCCTTCGCCAGCTTGTCATCCTGAGCGAAGCGAAGGATCTCTTAACAGACTGAAATTACGAGATCATTCGCCCCGCTTGGCACGGAACTCAGGTGACAAAGCCTTGTTTTTCAGCTTTTAGCGGAACCATCATTGTTAAATGTATGTGTGTTCCCCGTCCCTTACCATTTACTTTTCTGCCAAATTTACTCGGTTATCTCAATCCGAATGTCCGGCGCCGAGGTATTGTGAATGCTCCGCACAGCCCGGTGGAAAAACCACCAAGGCCCCTGGAGGGTTGTCCATCCCGATAGTATTGGGAAGATGCCTGAAAGAGATTGAATATGGTCCACATCGGCGTTTCCATCCGTAACGTTCATGGATCGAAAGATAGCGAATGGTTTATTTTTGTCTGCCGGGTAATTTACGTCGATCGAGGCCACGGCCCGGGTACGATCCACCGACAGCGAGACATGGGCCGTGCCGCCACTCCTGAAAGTGAGGTCCAGGGTCATGGCCGACGGGTTGACTGTGACTTCCTGAATGTCCACAAAGGGCCGTGCAGCAGGAGTCGCCGGGCCGATTATGACGGAGCTGCCGAAACAGACATCGTTGCGACCTGCCGGGGGATGTGGTTTGAGCCTCAGATTGCCGTCCTCATAGAGCACCAGAAACTGCGGCCAGGAGTTGGCGTCCTGAATTTTTCTGTAAAATTGAAGATAATGGAAATCACCTCCGGTGCTGCCTACTGTAATACGCATGGAAAAGGGGCGCCACCAGCCCGGGACAACACAACCCTTGATGACATTGATGCCGTCATCATATAATCCGGTGCAAACGTCAGCCTGCAGGACACCCTTTTCCTGTGCGGCAGCGCCGGTGCAGCCTGAGAAATCAAAGTTACAATTGTCTACCCCGACATCATACAAGGGATGCGTTGCCGTAAGGGAGAAGCGGGTAATCCGCTGGGCGAAGACCGGGGTGTTGACATTGTCCTCCTCGGCGCAGGTCGTTCCAGTGGAATCGTTTCTTGCCCAATGATCCAACTCCCTGATCGTGAAGGGGAGATAGGCTTTAAGGGCGGCCCCTTGAACAGGCAAAGCCGGGTTGAGCAGCAGTGCAACGAATAGAACAGTGGCGAGCGCAGGGATTAAGGATTTTTTCATCGAGTGCCTCCTTTTGTATTCAGTAAAAATTACTATAAGTTGGGGGAAAGGATTGTTCCTTGTCGGGTCTACGTCAGCCCGCTACCCACCAGTTGCAGTACCTCAACGTGGCCGTTAGCCAAACCAGCCACTACGGTTTCTCCCATCAGCGCCAAAGAAGTAATGACAGCGCCAAAGGCCGTCACGGACAAGCAATGATCTCGCTCCAGGTCCCAGACCCGCAGGGTCCAGTCCCAGCTTGCCGACACGGCGCGCCGGCCATCGGCAGTAACAACCACAGCCGCGACAGGTCTTGAGTGTCCTTTCAGAACACGGAGACATACACCCTGCTCCAGGTCCCATAACCGCAGGGTCCGATCATCGCTTGCCGACACGGCCCACCGGCTATCCGCAGTTAAAGCCACATCAAGGACACTTCCGGTGTGTCCTTTTAAAACGCTGAGGCAGCGGCCCGTCTCCAGGTCCCAGACCCGCAGCGCACTGTCATCAGTAAAACTTCCGCACCAGACCACCCGCCGGCCGTCGGCGGTTACCGCCACGGCGTTGACCCCAAAAAAGAAATCTCCATCCAAGATTTTGAGGCAGCGCCCCGTTTCCAGGTCCCACACCCGCAGGGTATGATCCCAACTTCCCGACACGGCCTGCCGGTCATCGGGAGTAACAGCCACAGCCGAGACATCATCCGAATGTCCATCCAGGGTGACGAGGCATCTACCCAGCTCCAGGTCCCACACCCGCAGGATATGGTCCCCGCTTGCCGACACTGCCTGTCGACCATCGGCGGTCATCGCCACGGCCCTGACCCAACTGGAGTGTCCCTCCAGAATTCTCAAGCAGCGGCCCGTCTCCAAGTCCCAGACCCTCAGGGTCTGGTCATCGCTTGCCGACACCGCTCGACTGCCATCGGCCGTCACAGCAACGGCGTTGACTTCCGCCGAGTGTCCCTGCAGAATGCTGAGGCAACGGCCTGACTTCAGGTCCCAAACCCGCAGGACAATGTCAAGACGGCGTTCTTTGCGGCCGCCGCCCGCCACCGCCCGTCGGCCATCCGCTGCCACCGCCACGGCACGGATTTCGTCCGGATGTCTCAGGGTTCTGAGGCATCGTCCCTGCTCGATGTCCCATACACAAAGCTTTCCATGCCAATCACCGGAAACGGCGCGTCTGCCGTCGGCGGTCACAGCCACGGCCATGACGGTGCCGGTGTGCCCTTCCAGGGTGGCGAGGGAGGCTGGGTGTGGATTAAAAGCCGGCAACCACTGGCGTTGGCCCAATAGGATGGGCTGGTGGATTTTCAGTTCATGAATTATTTCGTGAGCCCCCTTTGCCACTGGCCCGTCATTGGCATGGTTGCAGGCTTGACGAAGGCAGAATAACGGCTCGGCGCCATAGTTCAGCAGATGGTGGCTTTCCCCACTCACGAAGCCGGCAAAGCAGCTAAGCCGGTCCAGTCGCGTGGCCTGGGTGAAGATACGCTTAAGTTCCTTATCAAGTTCGGCGTCGCTGCGGCGTTCAACCGAAGGGAGGATCTCCAGTTTCCGGATCTCTCCTTTGGAGTAGGCCACCAAATCACGCGCATACGTATCCAGTAGCTCCTGGCGATCCCTTTCCCGTCTGATATTCTCCTGATTTTCCGGCAAGGCCTCCAGGGCGGCGCGGAAATCCTCATTCAGCTCATAGGTCAGGCCGGCGGCGATTTTTTTCTCCAAGAACAACAGATCGCAGAGGACCCGCTCCAGGCCGGCCCAGTCCTTGGCCTGGATCAGATGACGGGGCAGATCGAGGTTTTCCTCAACTTTTTCCAGAATGGGTTCGGTCTGGTTATCATTTTTTGCGGTCATGAAACACCCGTAAACCTGGCGGGCTTGAAAAAAGGCTGGCCATGGCCGGGGATCAGGATATCCGCCTGTTGCAGCAACCGGCTGCTGCTTTCCCGAGCCAGCTCTTGATTATAAAAGTCCCCATTGAATTTCCAGACATACCCCGATTGCAGCCAGGCGAGGTTGATAATGGCATCTCCGCAAATAGCCACCTTGATCTTTCCCTGCCCGTCCGACCAGTGCAGGGAAGCGTGCCCTTTGGTATGGCCAGGCGTATGCACAACTAGCGTTTGAGGCAGGATTTCCTCCCCATTTTTTAGGGAAGTGAATCGGTCTTTGCCCGGGCCCTTTAGTTCAGCGAGAGCCGCATCCAGGGCATACCATTGGGCCTGATCGAAATATTCCAGGTTATTGCAATGATCGGCATGAAAATGGGTCACAAAGACCCGGGTGATCTCCTGAAGACGAATGCCTTTCAAGGCCAGCATCCCTTCCAAAAAGGCCAGGTTTCTGGATTTATTTTCAATCGAAGCGTCCCCTTCTTGATCAAAGCCGGTATCCACCAGGAGAACCTCCTGCCCCTCCCGGATAACCGTCACCGAAGATCCTCCTCCGATCCCCAGTTGGTACTTCAGTCCGGCTTGGACCGGTGAGGCTGAATTTCCCGGATCGATCGTGCAGGTCCCGGACTTGATTACCTTAACATTCAGATTCCACATCGATTTACCTATAGCATGCATTTAATATTGATGGTTTCTTAATTGCCATGGTCCCGAGGTGCTTCGAGCCCAAAGCGAGCTCCTTCGGCTGGCGCCTCAGGATGACGGGGTGGGGGGGCTGTCATCCTAAACCCTCCGCCAGCCTGTCATCCTGAGTGCCCCCCCACCCGTCAACCGGAGTGACCGCCCCCCCTGTCATCCCTAACCCTGCGCTAGCCTGTCATCCTGCCCCCTTCGCTATCCTGTCATCCTGAACGAAGTGAAGGATCTCGCATTTCGGCTCAGGGTAAACTCCGCGAAGTATCCCCCAAGTTGGAATTCGATGCCCGGCCCCCCACCCTTGAAGCCCCTGAAGGGAGGGAGTTGAGGGGGTGAGTGAACTCCTAAATCGTCCATATCGTCGACTCACTTTCACCTTGAAGAGTGAGGTCTTTCTGTTTCACGGCAATCGTTCAAACCGTCGCGCCGGGCAAGGACTCGGAGGGCGGGAAGGGGCTTTCCGTCGCCGGGGCCGGCGCCTGATGTCGATCCCGCAGAGTGGTCACCGGATAGGTGTTCTTTACCCTTTTCGAGCGGCTGAGGTAAAGGAACCAGACGGTAAAGAAAACCAGGACTTGGGCTTCGCGCAGCAGAACTTCCTGGATCAGTTGGCCCTGAAAATGATCCGGAAACCCCACCCCAAAGGGCATCAGGCCGGCGACAAAGGCATAGCCCAAATAGGACAGAAGGAAGTACTTAGCCACCACAACGGCCCGGGGCCGGATTTGCCAAAGGGCTACCCCGGTGTAGATGCTGAAAGCCATCAACCCGATGCTCATTGAACCATCCCCCACCACCAATGTCTTCAACCGGGGAAACTGATCCCACAATCGGCTGAGTACCTGGAAACTGGTAACCAGCTCGAAGATGCACCTGAGCGGACTGAAAACAGTTAAAACCACGCAAAAAAACTTCAACCAGCCGCCTACTTTTACATACTTTTCCATTTCCGGCTCCTCCTTTTTTTGAAAAATTGTCCTGCTTGATTAGATGCCGGAGGGACAAATATTCTTTCAAAAAAAAGGAGGAGCAGAATTTTTCAGGAAGAATCTGCGGATGTGGCTTTATAACTTTCTTCTCGCATTTTACTGAAACTCTGGGATGGTCTACGTCTTCCATCAACCGTTTCACCATGGAGGTAGTCTTTGATAACGATCTCCGGTGGGCATCCCTCCTCGGTTTCCAGGGGTTGGGGGAAGAAGAGGTAACGGCCGTTGTTGAGCCGGACAACGGTCCGCTGAGTGCCGTCCGCACCCCAGAGGAGCGTGCGTCCGGTAACCCGCTGCGTCGAATTGCCGTCGGTGAATTCATAATCCAGTTGCACCAGGGTGCCGCCCTTCCCGTCTCGGTAGGTCACAATCAATGAAGTGAGGCCCTGCGATCCCGGGGGGAAGCCCAACGGGTTTTCAAGCAGGCTGGGACGGCGGATTTCGACCTGGCACAGATCGTGGGGGTGGATATAAATGTCCCTTGGAGACCAGCCCAGGAACGCCCCAACGATACCAAGACCGACCAGCGCCCCTTCGGCGCTGATCCTTTTCCACCCCGGTGCGGCAGAACCGGTCCCGGGACCGTATTTGATAAACAGCTTTCATATTGGGTATGATGTCATTTTAATTATGAAACCATTAATAGCTGACTTATCGACAATGCCTGGTTTTCGGCAGAATTGGACGAAATTCTGGAATATGTTTCGGAGGGGCCGGCGGCTGGGGGGTGATCGGTTTTTGATAGGGAACGTAATAAGGATAAGGCTGGGTAGTATTTGTAGACCTCGAAGGCCCGGCACATCCGCCCAGATCAATAATAACCGCTAGCCCCATAGCCAGACGCCATAGTCTCAGACCCATTATTTTTTCCTTTTATAACATAGCGGCGTCAAGTAATTGGACACGGGACCAAGGGTAGGGGCGACTTTAGTCGCCCCTGGAGAGGATAATGCCTCCCCTACCCTCTGTTTCAGGCTGTCTACTTGTAACATCTTATATATATAAGCAAAGATCAATTTCATTTTTTCAGAATGATCGGTAAAAATAGTCTTTGAGGTGGATTGAATTTGATATCTTGTATGGGTAACCTGTAAAAGAACGTTTGATCCTTTGCCAGTGCAATCAGACTGTTATTGGTGGTAGCCAGCTTATTTACTTCTAATGAAAAACCCAAAACCAATTCGCGGAACGAATTCCCCTGGTCGTCGCTTCGATAAATAGTCCTGCCGCTATTTAAGGTGATGAAATGGAGTTCTCACTTTCACACGAACCCAATCAATGGGATGAGATCCTTCGGCTTGCCTTCAGTCCTCGGCAAGCCGGGCCTCCCCCGCAGCGGCGGCATGGGGTTCGACCCGCCGGGCCAATTCCTCCCTTTCATCGGAACTGAGTTTCCAATCCTGTGACCGGTTCAATTCCTCGGCTACCTTCCGGCAGATCTCAACGAATTTATCTTCATGTAAGCTCATCAGATTATTCAGGTTTCTCCGTCTCGCGGCATTTTCAGGATAACATAGTAGTAACAATGTTCCGGTGTCCCGGCCCTTCCGGACTTTTTCACAATAGCGCCCATCCCCCGGCCCCTGAGCTGCTATATTGCTACCACATAACCAGGTAGATTTGACAAAGAAATTCTTACAGGTCAATATATTTTTCTGTAATAGTGTGAGGGGCGTGATGTAAAATCCTGATGTAGGTTAAATCAGCGAATCCAGCCTTCACAAACCTCCAGAGGAGGTGAGCCGCATGAAAAAAAATCAGGTATTATGGTCCGCTTTTTTTCTCCTGTGTATCGTCCTCCCCCCGACGGCGCAGGCCGGTTTAATGCAAAAGATTATCGGGGAATGGCAGGGGAACGGCTACCAATACGACGGCGCCCGCTGGTCGATCGAGATCATCGTTTCGCCCAGCGGCTCGGTGTCCATCTCCTATCCTTCTCTGAAATGCGGCGGGGTGCTGACCCTGCTGGAGGAGTCCGAAACCGGGGCCCGTTTCCGCGAGAACCTGCGCTATGGCAAGGAATGCATCAATCAAGGAACCGTCCGTTTGATTCAGCTCAAACCGGAGCATCTGGAATTCTTCTGGTATCTCCCCGGCGGGGAGCTTCAGGCCAAAGGGGAACTGGTGCAAGTTAAAAAATTTCCTCCGGCCCTGGGACCCCCGTCCGCCCCCGCCCCGTTCCACGGCCCGAAATAGCCCCACAGGTACCTTTTCCTAAAAAAACGGTTAATCGGTTCCGGTTAGAAGCCGGCTGTCCGCGTCAGGGCAGATGACCTTCCAGTGGCCTGGATCGCCGGCGCCTGGAGGATCATTTTTTTCTTGATTTATATATCATTACGATATATATCTATAAAAAATATAGCGTTTGGAGGCAAGAGGATGGATATCAAATCAACTCTCCTGGGATTTCTATCCCGGCAGTCCCTGACCGGCTACGAGCTGAAAAAACGGTTTGCCATCTCCTTCTCCTTTTTTTCCGGCTTGAGCTACGGATCCATCTATCCAGCCCTGAAAAAGATGGAAAAGGAGGAGCTGGTGACGCAGAAACTGGAAATCCAGGACGGGGCCCCCAACCGCAAGGTTTACACCATCACCTCCGCCGGGCGGAAGGCCTTTATTGAAGCCCTAAAGGAACCATTCCACTGGGAGATGCCCAAGAATACTTTTTTGACCCGTCTTTTTTTCTTCGCCCATCTCTCCCCGGAAGAACGACAGGCGGCCGCCCGGGAACACCTGGAAGCCCTTCAGGAAACGCAGCGGCAGATCAAGGCCTTCCGGCCGAAGATCGAGGCCGGGGCCGACTTCTACCAGCTTCAATGCTATCATTTCGGGCTGCGCTTTTACCAGGATATCATCCGCAACGTATCCGAAGTGATCCGGGCACTGGAAAAGCAGCCGGACGAATAGGAAACCGTTAAAGAAGGTATAGCCAAGAATATTTCAAACTCGGAGAAAGGAGCAAACCATGAAAGTATTGGCTTTAAACGCCAGCCCGCGAGGCGGCGGACAAAGCAAAACGGAGTTTCTGTTAAATCTTCTGGTCCAGGGCATGGAGGAGTCCGGAGCGGCGGTGGAGGTCGTTGCCCTGCGCCAGAAAAAAATCAACTACTGCGCCGGCTGCTTCACTTGCTGGACCAAGACCCCCGGGGTCTGTATCCACCAGGACGACATGACCAAAGAGCTGTTCCCCAAGTGGCTGGAGGCCGACCTGGTGGTCTACGCCTTCCCCCTGTATCATTACACCGTCAGCGCCGCCATGAAAACCTTCATCGAGCGCACCCTGCCGGTGGCCCTGCCGTTTTTCGAGCAGGAGGGGGAGGAAACGCATCATCCGCTGCGCCGTGATTTTCCCAAGGCCGTATTCCTGTCGGTGGCCGGGTTCCCGGAAATGTCCGTTTTCGATCAGTTGTCCGCCTATATCCGTTTCCTGTTCGGATTTCGAACGGAATCCCTGGTCGCGGAACTATATCGCCCGGCGGCCGAAAGCCTGGTCCTCCCCTTCTTCCAGGAAAAGGCCCATGAAATCCGGGAGGCCTTTGTCCAGGCCGGCCGGGAAATCGTCCAGCAGGGATCCGTTGCCCCGGAGACCATGGCCCTCCTGACCCAGGACTTCATCGAAGACAAGGAAATGTTCGCCCGCCTGGGAAACGCTTATTGGAAGACCTGCATCGCCGAAGGCTTGACGCCCCGGGAATTCGATGAGCAGGGCCTGGTTCCCCGGCCGGACTCCATCGCAACCTTTATGACCCTGCTGTCGATGGGCTTCAACCCCGCCGGCGCCGGGGACACCCGGGCGACCCTGCAATTCGACTTTTCCGGGGCAGCAGCCGGCTCCTGCCATTTCCGGATTGAAAACGGCCGCATCGAACCCTGCCCGGGGCCGGCCGAAAAACCGGATCTGACCATCGACACCCCCTTCGAGGTCTGGATGGACATCATGGGCGGCAAAGCCGACGGACAGCAGCTGTTCATGGAGCAGAAATACAAAGTGAACGGGGATTTGTCCCTGCTGATGCGGATGAATCAGTTTTTCGGGAAATAGGTTTCATTAGCCGCGGACGCACGCGGACGTAGACGCAATAATTCTGAGCCGGGAAAACCCGGCTCAAAATATTTCGTCTGCGTGCATCTGCGGCTGAATTTCTGGTATTCGGCAATCGGCCGGTGTAATGGGCAGTTTTCTTATTCTCCGGCCCAGGGCCGCATAAACGGCGTTGGCCACCGCCGGACCGACCAGGGGCACCGCCACTTCGCCGATGCCGGTCGGCGGCTTGGTGCTGGGAGCGATGTGGACCTCGACCCGGGGCATCTCCTCCATCCGCAGCAGGGGAAAATCGTGAAAGTTGCTCTGCTCGGTCTGACCCTCTTTGAAGGTGATGGAACTTTTGAGAGTGGCCGTAAGCCCGAAAGCCACGGCACTTTGCACCTGGGCGGCGATGTTTCCGGGGTTGACGGCGATGCCGCAGTCCACGGCGCAGACCATTCGCTTTACCCGGACCCGCCCCTTTTCGGATACTGCTATTTCGGCCACCAGCACCATCATGGTTCCTTGAAAGTCATGTGCGGCCATCCCCCGGTAAACCCCTGGCGGCGGGGAGGTGAACCAGTCGGCCCGCTCGGCGGCCAGCTTCAGAACCCGTCGCAGGCGGGGTGAAGGGGCCGAAAGCTCGAAACGCAGGTCGAAGGGGTCCCGGCCGGCGGCGGCCGCCAGTTCGTCCAGGAAAGACTCCACCGCAAAACAGTTGGTGGAAGGCGCCACCGAACGCCACCAGCAGATGGGGATCCCCGGATCATCGTTGACGAACTCCACCTGCATATGGGGGATGTTATAGGGGAGCGGGCCGGCGCCCTTGACGGCATTTTTGCCGGCAATAAAGCGCGGAAGCAAACGGCGGGCCAGGGCGGTGGCCATATTCTTCACAAAACGGGGTAAATAGTCCGGCAGCATTCCGGATAGGACCTGGGGCAGGGCTTGGGCAAACACATCGGCCCCCACGATCCGATGTCGCCAGGCAATGGGCCGGCCCAGCGGGTCCAGGGCCGCCTGCAGAACCTGGTACGTGGCAGGACGATAGAAGTCGTGCCGGATATCTTCCTCGCGGGTCCAGATGACCTTCACCGGGGCTTTTACTTTTTGGGAAATTTCCACCGCTTCGCCCACGTAATCCACCAGGGCTCGGCGGCCGAACCCTCCGCCTAGAAATGTGGTCTGGACCACAATCCGGTCATTGGGGAGGCCTGTTATGTCCGCCGCTATCTCCTGGGCACCCTTGGGATTCTGGGTGGGAGCCCATATTTCACACTGGTCGGCGGATACGTGAGCCGTACAGTTCATCGGTTCGGGGGTGGCATGAGCCTGGTAGGGCAGGTCATAGGCCGCTTCCAACACCTTGGCCCCGTCTTTAAAATGGTCCTTTATTTCACCGGTTTGGTAGAAACGCTTACCCTCTTTTTTTCCCATGGCCCGCCAGCGGTCAAACAGTTGGCCTGTGCTCGCCGGCGTTCCGCTGCCTCCCTGCCATTCGATTTCCAGCAGATCAACGGCCGATTTGGCCTGCCAGAAGGTATCCGCCACCACGGCGATTCCGGTTCGGATGGCCAGCACTTGGCGGACACCGGGTTTATTCAGGGCGACCCTGGCGTTCAGGGACTTGACTTTGGCCCCGGGCAGCGGTGGGTGGACCACGGTAGCCGCCAGCAGGCCGGGCAGTTTGACATCGATGCCGAAGACGGCGCTCCCGTCGATTTTGGGCCGACTATCCAGACGCCGCGGGGACCGGCCGATAATCTTGAATTCCGCAGGCCCTTTGAGCGGGGGCTGCGCCATCAGCGTCAGTCCGTCGGTTTTAAAAATCAGATCGGCGTAGGGCAGACCCCTTTGGCTGGGCAGGTGAATAACGTGGCTCCGCTCGGCCCGGCAGGTCTCCCGGGGAACCTGCCAAAACCGGACCGCCGCCGCAATCAACAATTCGCGGGCCGCGGCGCCGGCCAATCGCCAACGCTCCCAGGAACTCTGCACACTCATACTGGATACAGTCCATTGTATCCCGAAGGCGGGGTGCTTGTAGACGTCAGCCACCGGCGCCATTTCAAAACGGACACCAGACCAGTCCGCCTCCAGCTCTTCGGCGACGATCATGCACAGGGCGGTGGCAATGCCCTGCCCCATTTCCGAATGGCTGACCATGATGGTAACGGTGTTGTCTCTGCCGATTTTTATCCAGGCGTTGGGCATCCCCTCCTGCCGGTCTCCGGAATTTTTCGGCCTCCCTGGCCCGGTGGCCTCCTCCCAGCCCGGAAGGTGCAGGCCCAGCAACAAACCGGATCCGGTTACGGCGCCGATTTTTATAAATTCCCGTCTGGTCGGCAGCATCGAATTCTTCATAACTGTACCTCATCAACCTTTCTCCCCCTTTAATAAAGGGGGCGGGGGGGATTTAAAGGATTCTCCAACCATTTGGTGAATTTTTTCTAAACCATTAAGACATACTCCCTGGCGGCCTGGTAAATGGCCTGGCGAACAGCTTGATAGGTGCCGCACCGGCAAAGCACGCCGGCCATCCCGGCATCGATCAGGGAGTCATCCGGTTGCGGATTTTTCCGGAGCAGGACCGCCGCCGTCAGGATCTGGGCCGGCTGGCAATAGCCGCATTGAACGACATCCTGTTCGAGCCAGGCGCGGCGCAAGGCCTCGGCCAGGGGTCCCTGAAAGCCTTCGATGGTTACAATGTCGCGGCCGACCGCCTCCCGAACCGGAAGGCTGCAGGAAAGGGCCGTCCGGCCGTTGACCAGCACCGTGCAGGCGCCGCATTCGCCGATCCCGCAACAGTATTTGGTCCCGGTAAGCCCGAGTTGCTCTCTCAGCACCCAGAGCAGCGGCGTTTCCGGATCCACCTCCAGTTGGTGATCCGCACCATTCACATGCAGGGTAATCATTTTCTATTTCTCCTTTTTCACGTGGTTAATAGTCATAGTAAACTATTCAAATTTGAATATTTTAGACCAAAAAAAATTTACTATGTCTTCTCCTACAAGCTTCGTTTCGGCCTAGGAAAGCGGATCGTTTCGGTTATTTGAATTTTGGTCATTTGAATTTGTTTCGGATTTCGGATTTGGGATTTCGAATTTAGCCCAATTAAATTTCAAATATATCATCTATGGCTGTGTTTGCCCCTTCCTTATCCTTTCGACGGCCATTTCGATCCATTTTTTCTCTTGTTTGAGCAGCATCCGGTCATGCTCGATAAAAAATGGGTCGGAGGCCCGCCGGGGATCGTCTTCCGCCAGTGACTTGACATAGGCGTCCATGCCGGCCAGTTGCGCTTCGATTTTTTTTAAGGCCTTTTCGCCAAAGGCGGCGATCTCGTTCGCGGTCCGGCGGACGTTGAATTTCAAGGCCAGCTTGAACCCCAGGTAGTCGGGGAACAGGCCCAGAAAGGCTTCAGCCTGTAGCCGATCGAACGCCTCCCGGCCGGCAGCGGTAATCTTGTACAGGGTCGAAGTCGGGTAAAGGCCCTGCTTCAGCCGGTCGGTCTGCACCACCAGGCCCGCTTTCTCCAAGGCCTTCAAGGCGTGATAGATCGACCCCTTTTTCACGTTGGTCCAGCGGCTGACCATCTTCTTCTCCAGGTCGCGGATGATTTCATAGCCGCTGGCCGGACTGATCCGGTCGAGGGTGCCCAACACGATAAACTGAGGGATATTCATTGGAGCTACCGTTTATATTCCAAATAGATTAGTCAAATTTGACTAATCATGGAATAAACCTACCCCCTTTGTCAAGAAAAAAATTACCTGACCGAACCACCTGCCACAAGAGAGCGTACCTGTTGAAATTTGCCTCAGACCGCCGACGCCGGTCTGGGTTGGCTTTTCGAAGCCTGGGAATTGTTACGGTTTATTTGTACTTGGCTATATAGTCACCGCCAATCATGTCCACCCTCAAGAAAAGAGGACTTATCTAAAGTATCGATTAACAAAAATCAGTCCTTCAAAAAAGGACGCCTCTAAACTATATTTAATAGGGATGCCACAAGCTTTTTCCCTCTGGCGGCATCTCCCGCCAAAGGAAAAATATTTTTCTCTGTGCCTCCTGAGTCTCTGCGGTGAAAAAGTCTTTAGCGCATCCGCTTTAATTATGCGAAACCAATATGGCTTTTAGAAGTTAACAAGGAGGACCACCCGATTGAAGACCTGCTCCGTTATCGATGCCCCGTCCGACCTCGGACTCCGCCCCACGGGGGTCGACGGGCTCCCGGACGCTCTGCGGGCGGCCGGTCTCCTCGAGGGGCTCCGGGACGTGCGGCATGCCGGGCGCATTCCGGTCCCTCCCTATGTTCCGCTGCGCGATCCGTCCACCGGGGTCCTCAATCCGGGCGGCATCGCCGGCTTCAGCCTGCTGCTTGCCGAGCGGATGGCCTTCACGCTCGACCTGAGGTTGTTCCCCCTGGTCCTCGGCGGCGATTGCAGCATCCTCCTCGGGGCGGCCCTGGCGCTGCGGCGGCGGGGGCGCTTCGGGCTGTTCTTTATTGACGGCCACGCCGACTTCTATTCCCCCGAATCCGAGCCCAATGGAGAGGTGGCCTCGATGGTGCTGGCCGTGGTGACGGGGCGGGAGCCCGCGGTCCTTGCCGACCTCGACGGGCTGCGGCCGCTCGTGCGGGAAGAGGACGTCGTGGTGTTCGGCTTTCGCGACGGCGATTCGGCGGTGGCCTCCGGCAGCCCGGACGTGCGGCAAACCGCGATGCAACTCTTCGACCTCACCGAGGTGCGCCGGTTGGGAGCGGCGGAAGCGGCTCGACGGGGGCTGGCGGCGCTGGAGGCGAGCGGGGTGGAGGGGCTTTGGGTCCATCTCGACGCCGATGTCCTGAACGATGTGGTAATGCCCGCGGTGGACTACCGGATGCCGGAAGGGCTCTGGCCCCGGGAGCTGACCGAGGCGTTGACCGTCGTGCTGGCGTCGCCGCTCGCGGCGGGGATGGAGGTGACCATCTACAACCCGAACTTCGACAACGCCGAGAGATCGGCGGCGCGGGCCCTCGCGCGGGCGGTCACTTCGGCTTTCGCGACTGTCACCTGAGGCGACATCTTAAAAAGGATGGGAGATTGTGCCGTTGGGGCCTTCCGTTCAACCCCATGTTATCCTTGAGAATAGGAACTGATTTCTTGACAATTAGATATATTGGCAGTACTATTGAAAATACAATAGGAGATACCACCAATGACAACAACACCCAAAATTATTCCTATTTCCGATCTCCGACAAAACGCCAGTGATGTTGTCAAAGGCGTTACCAGATCGAAACAACCGGCATTCATTACCCAGCGAGGGCGGGCGGCCGCGGTCATGGTCAGCATGGAGGTTTATGAGAAATCCCAGCACGAGATGGACATCCTGCGGCTGCTCGCTCGCGGCGAAAAGGAAATAGAGGCGGGCGTCGGCTATGAACTGGACGACGTATTCAAGGAAGCCGGCCGGCTTCTCGACGCTTCGAAATCTTGAGGGTCTTCTTCAGTCCCACCGGCCGCCGCCAGTTCCTTGATGCGATTGCCTATATCCAACGGGACAACCTATCGGCTGCGGTAAATTTCCATGAAAGGGCAAAAATGACGTTCTTCCGGCTCAAGAAATCCCCCGAATCCGGAAGAGTGATCCCGAAGTTCCCCGATCTTCCTTTCCGCGAGGTGATTGTTGGACCGTACCGATTCTTCTACCGAATCAAAGGTGACACCATATGGATTGTCGCTGCCTGGCACAGTGCTCAGTTACCTGAAGAGCCTGATATCGGGTAACCCGGCCTGGCCCCAATCGCTGAATATGCCACGAATTAAACCGACAACCGTTGCCATACAGTTGCCCTATAACCAACCGCTCCCGAAGGAATTGATCCGGAAGATCGCCGCTTTCCGTCTCAAACAGGTCAGGGAAAAGGACGCCCGCTGGATGGTTCGCGAGGACCGATGAAGCAGCCGGGCCGACCATTGGCGACTCAATTGCCGCCTGACCATTCGCCCCAGAAGGCCAAAGAAACCAAAACCGCCTCAGCCGCGGGTCGGGTCATCATCTTCACTGACGGCGCGTGCAGCCATAACCCCGGTCCGGGCGGCTACGGTGTCGTGCTGCTCTACAAAGAACATCGCAAGGAACTGTCGGGCGGGTTTCGCCGAACGACCAACAACCGCATGGAATTGATGGCCTGTCTCGTGGGCCTGCAAGCTCTGAAACGTCAGAGTTCCGTGGTGGTTTACAGCGACTCCCAGTACGTGGTGAACGGCATGACAAAAGGATGGGCCAGGAAGTGGCGCGCCAATAACTGGCAAAGGAACGAGCAGGCCAAGGCCCAAAATGTCGACCTATGGTCGCAACTGCTCGATTTGTGCGAGCTGCATAAAGTTGAATTTGTCTGGGTGAAGGGACACGCCGGCAATCCGGAGAACGAATGCTGCGACCGGTTGTCCACGCAGGCGGCGCGGGGAAAAGATCTGCCAACTGATTCCGGTTTTCATTAAAAATACCGGGACGCTGAAGGACCGGCTCCAGGAGCATGCGGGACGCAGGGGTTTGGGCTTCGCGGATCGAAAGATGGATTCCCAGACCACGGGTCAAAAATGTGAACCGCCGCCTAGGGTAAGCAGGGTTGGGGTATTGAAGCCGGAATTGGCCTTTCGGCTGAAGCCGACAGCTTCCGAGAATTCGAGGAGCCGAGGGTTCAAGCGAAAACGGGACTAAATCCCCACTCTTTTCTTCTCTTTCCAACCAGGTCCGGCTTGCGCGGCCAGCACCTCTCCAGGCCCTTACCGGGGTGGTGTGAGGGGCGGTCCACGGGACTTTGTAAAATTGCTTTCCCGCAAGGGTCAATAAATGAAAGATGAAAGGAAGACTAAAGCGCTACTGATCCAGGAATTGGCGGAACTGCGCCTGAGGATCGCTGATTTGGAAAAATCGGAAGCCGAACACAGGCGGACCGAGGATGCGCTGCAGGAGTGCGAGGACAATTATCATCAGTTGTTTACCCATGCGCCAACCGGAATATATGAGGTGGATTTTGTAAATGGCCGGTTCGCCCAGGCCAATTCACTTATATGTGAATACACTGGATACTCAAAAGAAGAATTGCTTACTATGAATCCCCTGGATATTCTTACTGAAGAAAGCCAGCGTATTTTTTTTTCACGCCTGGAAAAGCTTGGCCGGGGTGAAGACGTCTCAGCAAATACGGAATACCGGATAAAGAATAAAGACGGAAGCGCGAGATGGGTCCAGGTCAATAATAAGTTTATCCGCAAGTCCGGAGTTATTATTGGTGCATTAGTAATCGCCCATGATATCACGGAACGGAAACAGGCCGAAAAAAATCTCCAGGAGGCCTACGCTACCTTGGATGAAAAGGTTAACTTGCGGACCCATCAACTTCATCTCACCAACGAACGCTTAAAGAATGAAATCAAAGAACGAAAACGCGTTGAGTTGAATTTAAGGAAATCGAAGGACAAGTTAAGCCTTTTATCCAATCGACTCATCAATGCCCAGGAGGATGAACGAAAACGAATCGCCATCGAATTACACGATGATCTGGGGCAGTCCTTAGTCGGCCTGAAATTTCAATTAAGCAGTCTTCATAAAAAATTAGGGGGAAACCAAAAGGAAATCAAGCAGGAAATCGCGCAGGCCTCTAAATCCATAAATCTGATGACCGAAAATGTGAGACGACTTTCCAGGGATTTACGCCCTTCCGTTCTGGAACATCTGGAATTTTTCGAGGCTGTTGAATGGTTGTTTGAGGACTTCTCGAAAAAATATGGGGTCAAGATTACGCAAAGCCTCAAAGCGCCTGAATTCTCATTTTACCAGGAACAGGAAATTACCATATTCAGGATTATTCAAGAAGCGTTGGCTAATATTGGGAAACATGCCGAGGCCACTCAGGTTTCGATTGAATTGACGCCGGAGGGGCGATCGGCGGTCTTCTCCATTAAGGATAATGGAAAAGGGTTTTCTCCTCTGGACGTCAAGGGGAAAAATCTCATGGAAAGCGGCTTGGGATTGACGGCCATGGCTGAACGGGCCCAGATGGCCGGCGGAACTTTTAATATTGAGAGTACGGCCGGAAAAGGAACCTTGATAACTTTTTCGGTTCCAATAAGGAGAAAAAGGAACAAATCAACATTGGTTTTGGAATAGGTTGGCTTGAGCCGGAAATGGAAAACTGCACCGAATATGTATATTCCGGATAACCGAGGATTGGCCCGGAACGGCCTGCAGGCCCCAAAGGGAAACGTCCCGCCCAGATCCAGCCTGATCATCCGTTCCGTTTTCGTGGTTTTGACCAATATGGTCGTCCTCGACGGGGTGATTCGGCTCGGCTGGAATGCCGTCCCCCTGGTCCTGATGTTCATCCTGGAAGGGGTGGCCGTCCTCGTCACGGATTTCGTCAAGTACTTTTTCGATAAAGATAAGCCAAAGATCCGGACCATTTTTGTTATCGAATGCGGGTTTATCCTCTTTTACGGTTTTTTCGCCTCCCTTGTGTTCGGGCCCTATGCTTCGCTGCAAGCGGCGGTCGATGACGGGTTCCGGCTCCAGCGGACCATGATCGCCGGCGAACTCCTGACCCCCCTGGCGGGCCTTTTTTTCATGCGGCTGGTCCGGCTCGGGCACGACCTGGTGGACTCGGGAGCTTTTGGCGGAAAGGTCCGGCGGAAGCTGCAGCTCGACGGCGGCGGCTGGATGTTCCTGCTTTTCTTCGCGGTGATGCTGGCGCCCCTCGTCGCCCGGTCCGGGCCGAACCCGACCGGGGGTCTGGTCGCCCTGGTGATTCTCAAGACTTTGGGGGAGCTGCTCGGGGTTTGGGCCTCGCGGATCGAAAAATGGATTCCCAAACCGGGAGTTAAAAACGCAAAACGCTGACAGGGGTGAGCTGGCGGGGAGGGGAATGAAGTCGGGATGGAAGTTGGGATGGAATTCCAACCAGACCCCCTTCCGACCGCCTGACTTTAAGCTGGGGCGGAAACAGCACTGCTTGATTTTTTGCAGGCACCGAAATACAATGTAATACAAAAGTATCAGGAGGCAGTACAATGAGTACAGCAATATCAGTCAGACTTCCCAAAGCTCTCACCGATCACCTGGACAGTATAGCCAAAGAAACGGAGAGATCACGCTCTTATATCATCCAAAAAGCATTGGAGTCCTATATAGAAGACTATGCGGATCTTCAGGTGGCCCTGGACCGGCTCCACGATAAAACAGATTCGATGATTTCAGGAAAAGAGCTGAGGAAGTCTCTTGGCTTATAATATCGTTTACAAGAATTCAATCCAGCGGGATCTAAAAAAGCTGTCCAAGGCGGAAGCGCAGCGCATTTTAAATCAAATCGAGGAAGAGCTTTCGAAAAAACCCGAAACCTATCCGGTTCTGAAGGGGCAATTTACAGGTCTCCGCAAATACCGCATCGGGGACTACAGGGTAATCTTCGCCATTTTAGGGGACGACGTCCTCGTACTGAGAATCGGGTACAGGAAAGACGTCTACAAGCAAAAAATCTGACAAGTTATAAATTGTCGTTCCCTCAACGGCAATTAAAAATCTCTTCTCTGCGCCTCTGAGCGCCCTGTGAGCGATTGTTTTAAAAACAACCCGGTGATTTTGACTTCCCATACGGATACCAGGCCGGTGAGCTGAACATTATTCTGCGAAATGGAATCGCTACTGAGGTGGGTTGGTGGGCGCCTGGTAATTCCGCTGTGCTCCATTGCCGGCCAGTTATACGGGGGATCGAGCCACCCGTCGGACTTTACTTTGCTTCATAAATACGATAGATTGGCCCTTATGACATCGCTGACGAAACACCAGGTATTTGAGATTATCGGACATTTAGAGCCTGAAATACGCGCCCTCGGGGTTTCCAGGCTTGCGGTGTTCGGCTCCGTCGTCCGGGGTGAATCCGGCCCCGATAGCGATGTTGACGTCCTCGTCCAATTCCTCCCGGGTTCGAAGACATTCGAACGATTCCTGGCACTTTCAGACCTTCTGGAAGCAAAACTCGGGCGAAGAGTCGAGTTGGTTACCACGGAGGCACTATCACCATTTTTCGGATCCCATATCTTGGCGGAGGCACAAGATGCCATTCGAGCCGCGTGATTACCTTCGACATATCAAGGTGGAGATAGATTTTCTGCAAGTTTCGTGTGCGGGGTTGACGTTGGAGGAATTCCTGGCACATAAAACCCTACGCCGCGCCGCCGTCCGAAGGGGACTTTTTACCTGTTTATCGCAGAGACCGTTTCATCTTTAAGACTGGGAGGTGATCCCCCTTGGATTCAAAGGAAATCCTTTTTTATCTGGAGAAATTGTCGGAACGGTTGGCCTTGGAGGGCCTTAAAGGCGAGATGGCCCTTTACGGGGGTGCGGTGATGGTATTGGCCTTCAACGCCCGGCCCAGCACTAAGGATGTGGACGCCGTGTTTCAGCCGAAAGACCGAATTTACCGCGCAGCCCGGGAAGTGGAAGAGATGTACGACGCTCCGGCGGATTGGTTAAATGACGCAGTGAAAGGCTTTATAAGCGGACAGGAGGAGTTGCAACTTTTCCTGGATCTGCCCAACCTGAAGATTTATTTGGCCGGTCCCCGATATTTATTGGCCATGAAGGCTCTGAGTCTAAGGTTGGGACGTGGCGAGAAGGATCTCGAAGATATGCTTTTTTTGATCAATCAGGTTGGAATCCGATCAGTCGATGAAATGCTGAGCCTGGTTGAACAATATTATCCCCAAAAGATGATCAGTCCTAAAACCCAGTTCGCCATTGAAGAGGTGTTTGAAGCTTTGGCCAAAGGTCGGGAAGAAAAAAATGAACCTTAAAAGATTAACCACGTTAAAAGAAGTTTCCAGGATTATAGGGCATACGCTGGGCAGGGGGGAAGATTTCCCGGATGCGGTTCTGGGGGACTTCGTCGATGACTTCCGGCTCCGAGCCAAAAACTCTGAGGAAAAAGCAACCTTGGTTCACGAGGAACCGGAGCGGGTGGCGGTCGAAGGGTACCGGGATGTGAATGCCTACCTGGCGGGGGTTGCCGAAACACTCTGCCGGGAGGCCGGCCTCACTCCTCCGGCCTGGACTGAAAAAAGTGAATATTTTCTTCCGGAACCCTGGTTTGCCGGGGGCCTCGAGAACCTGAAGGCCATCCTTCTGGTAGAAAGCCCGGTCCCCTTTCGGCGTCGAAATCTTTTTGTTTCCCAAAATGCCATGACCCGGGTGTAATTCTAAATAGGTATTTTAAAGGCACTCCGGTGAGCCCGGGGGTCGGATTACAGGAAACTCCGGACCGACCACCTCCAGCCCCTCCCCGGCGTTCAATTCCGCTTCTTCTTCCTTCTCCGCCAAATCCGGCTTCCGCGCTGCCAGCACCTCGTCCAGGCGCCCCACCGGGGTGGTCAGCGGCGCGGCCCGCAGCGCCCCCGGGTCCGTCTCGGCCGTGCGGGCGATGCGTTCCATAGCCGCCACAAAAGCATCCAGGTTTTCCCGGTTCTCCGTCTCGGTGGGTTCGATCATCAGGGCCTCTTTGACCACCAGGGGGAAATAGACCGTGGGGGGATGGAAGCCCTCGTCGATCAGGGCTTTGGCGATATCGTTTGCCCGCACTCCGAAACGTTCGGCCTTGTCCGCCGCCGAAAAGACCACCTCGTGCAGGCAGGGCCCTTCCACGGCCGGCTGCCAGTGAGCGGACAATTTCACCCGCAGGTAGTTGGCCGCCAGCACCGCGTCTTCGGCCACTTTCTTCAGCCCCGATCCGCCTAGGGCCAGGATATAGGCGTAGGCCTTGAGGATAACCCCGAAGTTGCCGTAAAAGGGCGCGATGTAGCCGATGGACTTGGGACGGTCGTAGTCCAGAAAAAAGGTCCCGTCGGCCCGCTGCACCACCCGGGAAACGGGCAGGTAATCCACCAGCTTCTCCACTACCCCTACCGGGCCGGCCCCCGGCCCGCCGCCTCCATGGGGCGTCCCGAAGGTCTTGTGCAGATTCAAGTGGACGATGTCGAAACCCAGATCCGCCGGCTTGGCCCGACCCAGGATAGCGTTCAGATTGGCCCCGTCGTAATACATCAGGGCGTCGACCCGGTGGGCCGCATCGGCCATTCGTTTTACGTGAGGATTGAACAGGCCGAGGGTGTTGGGATTGGTCATCATGACGCCGGCCACTTGAGGATTGAGCCGGGCTTCGAAGTCTTCGGGGGTCATGATCCCCTTGACCGTCGGCACGGTGACCACTTCAAAACCGGCGATGGCGGCGCTGGCCGGATTGGTGCCGTGGGATTCGTCCGGAGCCAGGATGATCGCCTTGTCGTTTCCCCGGTCCCGATGGTAGGCAGCCATCAGCATCAGACCGGTGAGTTCCCCGTGGGCCCCGGCCAGGGGCTGCAGGGTAAAAGCGTCCATGCCGGTAATCGCGCCCAGGAGTTGCTCGGTATCGTAAAGGACCTGCAAAGCCCCCTGGGCCAGGAGACCGCCTCGCCGTAATTGGGGCAGCAGGGGATGCAATTGGGCAAAGCCGGGAAGCCGGGCCAGCTCTTCCGTAAATTTCGGATTGTATTTCATGGTGCAGGAACCCAGCGGATAAGGTCCCACGTCGACGCCGAAATTGAGCCGGGAAAGATTGGTGAAATGGCGCACCACGTCCACTTCGGCCATCTCCGGCAGCTCCGCCGGTTTACTTCGGGCCAGTTCCGGGGAAAGCTGGCTGGCGGTGAAGGCCTCCTGGGGAATCCGTGGCCGGGGGAACATGACGGCCTGCCGGCCGGACCGGCTTTTCTGGAAAATGGTTTTCATAGGACGGCCTCCAAGGCTTCCGCAAACCGGCCGATTTCCTCCTTGGTGCGTTTCTCGGTAACCGCCACCAGGAGATGGTTGGCCTGATCCGGGTAATAGCGTCCCAGGGGGAAGCCGGCGGCGAACCCTTTGTCGATCATTCGGCTGACCACAACCCGCGCATCCAGCGGCAGCCGGAGCCGGAACTCATTAAACCAGGGCCCCGGATCGACCAGTTCCACTCCCGGAATGACGGTCAAACGGGTCCGGGCGTAGGCCGCCAGGGCCCTATTGAGCCGGGCCAGTTCCACCAGCCCGTTTTTCCCCAGCAGGCAGAGGTGAATCAGCGCGGCTACGGCGCAGAGGGCCTGATTGGTGCAGATGTTGCTGGTGGCCTTTTCCCGGCGGATATGCTGTTCCCGGGTTTGCAGGGTCAGGCAGTAGCCGGTCCGGCCCTGACCGTCTTGGGTTCGGCCCACCACCCGACCGGGCATGGACCGAATCAGCTCCTGGCGGACGGCCATGATGCCCAGGTAGGGCCCTCCAAAGGAAAGGGGCAGCCCCAACGACTGACCTTCCCCCACGGCGATGTCGGCCCCCATCTCCCCCGGCGTCCGGCAAAGACCCAGGGCCACCGGATAGCAGTTGAGGATGGCCAGGGCCCCTTTTTCCCGGGCCTGGCCGCAGTGGGGGGAGAAGTCATGGAGGCGGCCGAAAAAATCGGGATTCTGGAGGATGATCCCGGCGGTTTCCCCGTTGAGCCGGCCGGCCAGAATTTCCGGATTGCTGAGGTTCGCTTCGACCAGGTCAATTTTCAGGTTGGCGGTATAGGAACGCAGCATAACCCGGTAGATGGGGTTGACCGAGTCGCAGACCAGCAACCGCCTCCGGCCGGTTTTACGGATGGCCATCAGGGAGGCTTCGAACAGGGCGGTTCCCCCATCATACAGGGAAGCGTTGGCAGCGTCCAGGCCGGTGAGGCGACAGATGGCTGTCTGGTATTCGTAAATGGCCTGCAGGGTGCCCTGGGATATCTCGGCCTGGTAGGGAGTATAGACCGTATAAAATTCCCCCCGACGGAGCAGGGCATCCACGGCGGCCGGAGTGAAATGATCGTAAAATCCCGCTCCGAGGAAACCGACCAGATGGTGGGCGTTCATCTCGGCCAGCCTTTTCAGGTGTTCCGTAACCTCCAGTTCGCTCGCGGGTTCCGGAAGATCCCAGGTTTTCGCCTGCAGCTCCTCGGGGATAACCGCGAATAGTTCTTCCACGGAATGAAGTCCCAGGGCTTCCAGCATCCCGGCCCGGTCCGCGGCGGTGTGGGGCGTAAAGTCCATGATCTAGACCCCCTGCTCCAGAAAGTCGGAATAGCCCCGGGCGGTCATCAGTTCCTTCCACTCCTCCGCTTTGAACCCGGTGAGCTGGACCAGCCAGCCTCGCCCGTAACAATCCTGGTTGACCCATTCCGGATGCTCTTCCAGGTCCGTATTGACCTCCGCCACTGCCCCGGAAAGGGGGGCGTAAAAGTCCGCCGCCGCCTTGACGGATTCAATGGTCCCCAACACCCCCATTCGCTCCACGGGGCGGCCGATTTCCGGCAGTTCCACGTAGGTGATGTCGCCCAACTGCTGCTGGGCATGGTCGGTGATCCCCACCCGGGCCAGGTCCCCTTCTATTTTCACCCACTCATGCTCGGAAGAGTAGCGCAGCTCCTCCGGAATCGAGGTCTGGGTCATTTCCTTTCCTCCTGATTATTAACGTCCCCTATAGTAACATAATTTCCTGAGATAACCTTGTCCCTTGATCCCGGCTATGGGACCATCCAAGCAGTTCATTAACAATTGATAATTGATTATTGACAATTGATTATTGACCTGGTCCTATGCCGGGAAGGATAGGGAATGGTGCTCCGGATGTCATTTCTAATAGGAGACTGTTAGTCAATTCCAGCCGGCAGGGCTCTGAGGTAATCGCCCTCCGGTTTCATAAAGCGCTGAACTATTTCCCCCTGGATTTCCCGCCCCCGGTACTCGACGGTCACCCGATCACCGGGACTCCGGTCCCGGTCCAGATAGGCCAGGCCCAGGGCCCGGGTGAAGGTCTCGTCCCCGGGCGTGGAGCCTTTAAATTTCCAGGCGGGGACCATCGTTCCACTGGTCAATTCCCCCAACCGGCGGCCCTGGAAGCGGACCGGCGATCCCTCCCGGATCATGCCCTTTTCCAGGGCGGCCACCTTCATAATCATTCGCGGGACCCGGTGAAAATCCCCTGACCGTAGTGCCGCTTCCTGGGCGGTCAGGGCCTCCCGGCCCCGAAAATCGCCCCGGTCCGGGTCGAGACTCACCCCGTGCCTGGCCCGGGGCAGGGAAAGGATGGGGCGCTCCGGGTGAAGCTCGTGGCCGTAAAGGGGCAGCCCGGCCTCCAGGCGCAAGGTGTCGCGGGCGCCGAGTCCGGCAGGCAGGATGCCCAGGGGCGCCCCGGCCCGGATCAGGGCCTCCCAAAAGCCGGCCGTTTCAGCGGCGGGAACCATGATTTCGAAACCCAGGGGTTCCCCGGTATAGCCGGTCCGGGCGGCCAGCAATTCCACCTGCCCCCAGCGGGCCACAGCCGTATGCCCCCTGCCTTTCGGGGGGAGTCCCTCGACCCCCGCCGCGGTTAAAAGGGCTTCGCTCCCGGGACCCTGAACGGCTACCATCGCCAGCATATTCGTGACATCCTGCAGTTCTTCCCCCCCGCGGGCCTGACGGTTAAGGAGATCCCAATCTCCTGGCCGGTTGGCGGCGTTAACCACCAGCAGGTTTTCCCCCGGCTTGAATTGATAAAGATAGGCGTCGTCCAGAGGATGCCCCTGCCCGTCGGAGAACAGCGTGTATTGGGAAAAACCGGGCCGGAGACGGGAGACGTCATTGGTTAAGGTCCGGGAAAGGAGGGCCGAACCCGCAGGTCCTTTAATCAGGAAACGGCCCATATGGCTGATATCGAAAAGGGCGCCGAATTTCCGGCAAGCCAGGTGTTCGGCGATGATGCCCGGGCCGTAGTTGACCGGCAGGCTCCAACCGGCAAACTCGACCATCCTCCCGCCGTGAGCCTCGTGCCAGGCAAAAAGGGGAGTGCGCTGAGCCAAGAAACCTCCGTGTTAAACACCCAGGTAACGCCTGCGGCGTCACAACCACGAAGCCTGAAAAGAAGATTCAGGATTCAAGGGGTCAAGGGGGCGAGGATTCAAGATAAGGACAGTAAGCGGCGTGTCATCCACTCGAATCCTGGAATCCTTGAACCCCCGAATCCTATTTTCGTTCTCATTCGATGTTCGTCTTTATTTTTCGGATTAAAATTCCTTAGCCGCCTTGCTGAAGGAATCGCTGATGGCCCGATAGCTGTCGATGAAGCCTTTCTTGATTCCCTCCCAGGCCTTACCGGAACTGTATTTCAATTCGTAATAACGCTCGGCTACCTGGTCCCGTTGTTTACGCAGGGATTTCATCGTGGCCCGCGATGTTTCCCGGGCCTTCTGATCCATCTGGTCCCATTTTTTATCCAGGTTGCCCTCCAGGGCCTCCATTCGGGCATCCAGGTCATCCATCAGGTTTTTGGATTTCTTGACCGCTTCGTCCTTTTGTTTCACGGAGAAATTTTTTACCGCTTGATAGGTTTCCGCAACTTCCTGTTTCACGCCCTGTAAAGTCGATTTTTCAGCGGCCGTTTGCGCCGACAACCGCTCGGCCCCCGCGGCGAGAACCCAAATCCAAAACAATATAAAAATGGCCGCTCCCTTGGAATACTTCATTGGCTTTTCCTCCTTTTCTTATTGAATTAAACCTTCATGCTCGGGTCGAGCACCCGCGATTTATGAAAATTTTTTCCATGTTCGAGGTTGAATGTTCGTCTTTTTATTTTCGTATTAAATCCTCTACTTGAATTTAGAAACCGCCGCCTTCAGGGCCTTTTCCACCTCTTTCCAGGCCCCCTCGATCCCCGTCTTCAGGTCCTCCCAGGCCCCTCCGGACGACTGCCGGAGTTCATCCAGCTTGGCCCGGGCGGTTTTCTGTTTGCCCTGCAGGTCGTCGAGCAGTTTGCGGTACTCGGATTTGGCTTCGGCCGCCGCCAGTTCCGCCTTGACTTTCAACCGCTCGATTTCCGGTTTCCATTCGTCGAACTGGGTTTGCAGCCGCTGGATGTAAACGTCCTTCAGCCCCGGCGGTTCCTGCCCTTCGAACGGATTGTAGCCCGGCTTTTTATATAGGCGGTCCTCTTTCCCCAGAATATCCGGACGGTAGACTTTCTCCGCCCATTCGGCTGATTCGACTTCCTCAATGGCCACCGACACGGTTTTTTCCTCGCACAATAAAATCTCCATGACATCCTTAGTGACGGTTTCGGCCAGGCACTTTTTCTGCTCTTCGGTCCTCCCGGGATGCATCTTGATGATTACATGGGGCATGGACTTCCCTCCTTTTTGGAAATGGGTTCAAGGTCTTAGTGTACATCAAATAAACAAAAAGAAAACTACTTTCCCATTTATATTATTCGAGTTTGCGATTATAGTAGGCTCAATTTTCGGAATATTTTTGT
>JACRCK010000397.1 GCA_016219065.1 Deltaproteobacteria bacterium | reverse complement strand
TGATCCCTGATCCCTGATCCCTGATCCCTGATCCCTGATCCGCCTTATATCGGTTTAAAATATCTGATATCCAATATGTTCCCTTTTCGCTCCTCGGCAAAAACCGGTTTTACCCTCATCCCGATATGGATCTTTTCAAAATCCGTCTCATCGATGAAATGGGTGATACCTGTATCGGCGCCGTCCAGTTTGATGACCCCATAGACAAAGGGTGCCTGGCGGGGATGGATGGGTTCCGAGTAGGTCACCTGCGTATAGGTCTCGACCGTGCCCAGGGGGCCGATCGCAACCACCTCGGTCAATTCGGAAAAACACTGCCCGCAGGTGGACCTCGGGGGCCAGAGGACCTTGTTGCACTTGGGACAACGGACCCCCACGATTACCTTATGGTCCCGAAGGTTGACATAAAAGAGGCTCCCCATCTTTCCGGCATAGTACAGGCTGTCGGCCTTCAGGCGCTGCTTGACTTCAAAGGGGGGGTAAGTTTTGGCATCTTCCATTTTTTGGCTCCTTACCTTTGACGCATACGTAAAAATTCGTCATTCCCGCGCAGGCGGGAATCCAGGCCATATATAATCAGATAAGAACACCGGAGTCCCGTTTTCCCGGGATGACGGAAATTGGCTTTCGATGACTTTTTATAACCCGTCAGTTTTTTAATTCTGTTCGGGTTTCTTCTGCCCCGGCAGAGGTTGGAAATACAGAATGTCGCTCAGGTCTCCGATTCTCTCTTCTTGGGGTCTTAGAACAATCCGGCAACGCATTCCCACCCAGATTTTATCCATATCGGGTTCGATATTGACCAGGTGGTCCAGGACCGAGGTGGCCTCGTCTAATTGCACGGAGCCGTAAACGAAAGGCGGATTATGGGGCTTGCCGGTCGTCGGATCGTTCAGCGGCAGATACATGATGGTAAAGGCCTTGAGGGTCCCCTCCAGTCCCAGTTCCACCCATTCTTCATTCCTGACAAGACATTCGGCGCAAACGATCCGGGGAGGCAACTGGACCCGGCCGCACTTCGGGCATTTCACTCCGTAGAATCTACCGTTGTCCCTCAGTTCCGTCAAAGCCCGGGTCAGGTACTGCCCGGCCGCGAACTCGAAGGGGACATCGACGACCATGGGAATGGAAATCTGCTCATCGGTTTTTTTAATCATGGGTGGCCTCCTTGGGCACCTGGTGTTCTTCGGCATCACCCCGGATCTGCAATGCGGCCTCCCAGATGCGCAGCATGGCCGAGGCGCCGATACAGTTGGTCGACAAGACCCCGCCGGAAGGATTGACCGGGATAGGGCCGTCCATGTTGGTCAGCCCCTTTTCCACCAGTCTGAAACCCTCCCCCGGCCGGCAGAGGCCCAGGTCCTCATACCAGACCAGTTCGGCCCAGGTGGCCGGTTCGTAAATCTCAAAGACGTCGAAATGTTCCGCCGGGTTGGTGACCCCCAGTTTTTTATACATCCGGGAGGCGCAGACCTTGGAAAAAATGGGCCGCTCGGTCTTGACCTCCCGCCAGTCCAGTTCGAATTGTTCATTATGGGCCGTATCCATGGCCCGAAACCAGACCGGCTTTCGGCAGCGCTTCTTGGCCGTCTTTTCATCGGCCAGGATGACGGCACAGGCCCCATTGGAGGCCGGGCACATGTCGAGCATCCGGATCGGATAAGAAAGCATCCGCGAGTTCAAGGCATCTTCGATGGTGATGTCTAATTTAAGGTGAGCATATTTATTCTTCCGGGCATTCTGCCTGGCTTTGACGGCCACCATGGCCGAGTGTTCCTCCCCGGCCCCCCAGGCCGCCATGTAGGAAGACCCCATCATGGCGAAATACCCCACCGCCGCACCGGCCATGGACCGTCCCCAGAGCGGATGGGCCACGCCGCTTAAGATGGCTCCCGTATCCCCTTCTTCCTGTTTTTCAAAACCGATGCAGAGGACCCGGTCGAAAAGACCGCTGGCCACATGATGGACACCGGCGCAAACCGTGGTCGCCCCCACGGTGCCGCCGGTGGTGATCTTGAGTCCCGGCCGGCCATAGGCACCGGTCCCGTGGACCAGCCAGCAATCGGTCATGTGGACCCCTTCGAAAAATTCCATATTACCGAGCAGGACCAGGTCGATCTCATCCATGGTCATGTCGGCATCCGCTAAAGCCGCCCGGACGGCCTCGTTGACTAATTCCGCCTGATCCACATCGTGGCGCCTGGCCTTGTGATAGGTCTGGCCCCCTCCGATGATGGCTACATTTCTTTTCATGGTTGCTTCTCCCTGAAATATTTTTTGACAGGATTTACCGAATGGACAAAAAATCCTGTTAATCCTTTCTATTCATTTCCGAGCACAATCACACACTGGTGCTGGCCGCAAAATCCGCTGTGTCCCTGGGCCAGGGCGATCCGGGGATCCTTCACCTGGTGATCACCGGCTTCCCCCCTTAACTGGAGGACCGTTTCAGCCACCCGGTTGAGGCCGGCCACATTGGCCGGCACACCGCCCAGGAGTCCCCCGGAAGGATTGACCGGCATTTTCCCCTTGAGGGCCGTCACCCCGGAATCGATCATCCGCCCGGCTTCTCCGCGGTCGCACAGACCCAATCCTTCCAGCCAGAGGAGTTCCTGATAGGAAAATTCATCACCCAGCTCGACCAGATCGATATCCCGCCTCGGCTTTTTGAGACCGGCCATGCCATAAGCCTGGGCCGCGGCCTTTTCCAGGGCCAAAGTGCCGGCCAGGTCCCGGTCCCCTGGATAATGGGCGTCATAACAAACGCCCATTCCCTTGATCCAGACCGGTTTATCGGTAATTTCCCGGGCCCTTTTTTCCGAGGCCAGGATCATGGCCACGGCGCCGTCCGTATCAGGAGCCACGTCAAGCACATGGAGCGGTGAGGCCAGCATGGGCGAACTCATGACCGCGGCCACGGTATACTCCCCGGACCGATGGGCAACGGAGTTCAACCGGGCATTGAAGAGATTTTTCACCACCACCTTGGCTAATTGCTCCCGGGTGATCCCGTATTTGTACATATAACGCCTGGCCTGTAAGGCCCCGG
>JACRCK010000396.1 GCA_016219065.1 Deltaproteobacteria bacterium | reverse complement strand
TACGATGACCGCGGGTACGACCGTCGCGGCTATACCTACCGGCACGGTCGGCGCGTGTATCGGCCCCGGGGCTACTACCACCCGGGACCTGCCTACGGCCCTCCGCCGGTCTTTGCCGTTCCGGTT
The DNA here is from genome assembly GCA_016219065.1 of Deltaproteobacteria bacterium. Lineage (GTDB taxonomy): Bacteria > Desulfobacterota > RBG-13-43-22 > RBG-13-43-22 > RBG-13-43-22 > JACRCK01. The sequence continues at coordinate 19,405 of JACRCK010000396.1, read as the reverse complement.
CCGCCGCCCGGCATCTCCATCTTTCTCCCTTTTCCGTTCGACTTTCGCTAGGGGCATCCTCAACGGTGATCGCCCCTTGGTCACGGACTCTGGGCCTTCGGAAGCAATCGAACTCGACAGGATGAACGTAAGGGGTTTAAAAAAGCATGAGGAGGGAGGGTTGTTTTATTCGTCCCGCATCTCGGCGCACTCCGTAAAGATAAGGAGGATAAGACATGGCAACATTCGATCAGGCCAAAGGACTGGTCAAGGGATTGTTTTGGGGAGGCTTGATAGGTGCAATTATCGGCATCCTCTATATCACGAAAAGGAATAAGGGGACCTGGGAGGACATCGGTAGATCGGCCGATGAACTGGTTGATAAAACCAAAGAGCAACTGGAGCAGGCCCGGATGAAAATGGAGGAACTGGTTCACCGCGGGCAGGATTCACCCGCAGGGGAAACGGAAAGTCTAAAGGAAGCCGGGGCTCCCCAGGCCTAAGAGGTTCTTCGGCTGAGTCCCTAGCCATTCCTAATACCGGCTCATCCGCCAAGCATAGGGAAAATTTCAATTTGTTTCAGGGCTCGCTTAGAAAGCAGACCAGAAAGGGAAAATCATGCCGACGACCTTGGAATCCAAGGATATAGATCAATTGCTGGCTGAGGCCGATGAACTTATCGAAAAATTCAATTCCGAATTACTCGCCGACCTGGAAGAGGATCATCGCCTCCAGTTCGAAAATCATGCTCAACGATTGCAGGAAATCAAGTCTGAAGTTCAGGCCAGGACCGAGGGCAAAGGAACCCTGGAATCATTTTCCACAGCCGAGGGCATGCATGCGGCGGTCCTGGATATCGTCAAAGCCATGAAGGACCTGGCCGGATATTTTGCCTGAGGGATCAACGGCAGATAGCTATTAACAGGAACACCATTCATGATGCTAAAGGCAAGCAGGCAGAGCCTCCCCCAGGATGAAGCCGGATGGACAGGCGGCATGTTCCTGACGAGGCCGTTCAACAAGATCGGCAGGGCAACGATTCGTTGGGTCAACCATTTGGGCGCCGCGTTGATTTTTCTCCTCCTGGCCCTGCTGATGACTTTTCGTTCTAAGCAATTACCCAAGATCGTTCAACAAATTTATTATATCGGTGCCCGGTCGACGATGATCATCATGCTCGTCGGCCTGTTCACCGGTATGGTCCTGGGTCTCCAATCCTACCATGCCCTGGTTAAAGTCGGTGCGGAAGGAGCCCTTGGCACCCTGGTTACTCTCTCCCTGGTCAGGGAAATGGGACCCGTTCTTACCGCCATTATGATTGCGGCCAGAGCCGGCTCGGCGATCGCCGCGGAGATCGGCATCCTACGCATCTCCGAACAGATTGACGCCCTGGACACGATGCGTATTGATCCGCTTAAATACCTCATCAGCCCAAGAATTACTGCCGCGGTCATCAGCTTTCCCCTGCTCACCGCCCTGTTTGACCTCGTCGGCATTATCGGCGGCTACTTCTCGGGGGTATTACTCCTGGGGGCGAACGCCGGCACGTATCTCCATCGCGTTCAGGCCAGCCTGGAGCTGAAAGATATTACCGACGGCTTCATCAAAGCCATTGTTTTTGCGGTGATCGTCTCCACGGTCTGCTGTTACCAGGGCTATTTCGCCCACCTGCGCGAGGATAGCCGGGGGGCCAAGGCCGTCGGCCTTTCCACCACCTCGGCCGTCGTGCTCTCCTGTGTGCTGATTTTGATCTCTGACTATATTGTGACTTCCCTGCTGATCTAGAGGATCCATGGAACCCCCCTTAATAGAATTCAAAAACGTAACCAAACGTTTCGGACCCCGAACCGTCCTCGAGGGGGTCGACCTGCAGATCTATGAGGGCGAGGTCACGACGATTATCGGCCTCAGTGGTTCAGGAAAGAGCGTGCTCCTGAAACATATCATCGGGCTGCTTAAACCCGATACGGGGACCATCCTTTTCCGGGGCCAACCCCTCAACGAGATGAAAAAGAAGGAGCGGACGGCCTCCCTGGCTCGGATCAGTTATATGTTTCAAGACAACGCCCTCTTCGATTCCCTGACCGTCTATGACAATATCGCCCTGCCCCTCCGGGAAACGACGAACCTGAAAAAGGCGGAAATAGACTTCAAGGTCGGCGTCCGAATCGAACAGACGGAGCTCAAAGATTCGGCCACCGCCTATCCTTCCGAACTCTCCGGAGGTATGCAGAAAAGGGTGGCCCTGGCCCGGGCGCTGGTAACCGATCCCCAAATAGTCCTTTTCGACGAACCCACCTCCGGCCAGGATCCGGTCCGGAAAAACGCCATCCTGAGTATGATTGCTCAGTATCAAAGAAAATTCAATTTTACCGCCATCCTGGTCAGCCATGAGATTCCGGATGTCTACTTTATTTCCAACCGCATTCTAGCCCTCTATGATCGAAAGATCGTTTTTCAAGGCACTCCGGAGGAGCTGGAAAATTTCGACCACCCTTTTAAAGATGAAGTCATCCATAGCCTGGAGGGGCTGCAGGAAGAGTTAACGGGCCTGTACTCCAAACGACAATTCAAAATTCTGTATCATGCCCAGTTGAAGCAAAAGGCCCCGATGGGGCCTTACTCGGTGGTGGTTTTTATTCTGGAGGGGTTGGAGGCCATCATTACCAACTTAGGCCACGAACCGGCCCAGGCGGCCATCCGGTGTCTGGGGTTAGCTATTGATAAACACTTTGAGCCCCTGGGGGGGTTTTCCACCCGCCGTCATATCAATGAATTTGTTACGGTGCTTCCCTATTCGGATCGGACGGAGACGGAGATCCTGCTCCAGGATTTTGTTAAGGATTTTCAGGAACAGGGGATTCAGGGTCTTTGGTCCGTTTGCTTGCAAGCACCCGCCGGGGTTGGCGCTGAATTCGTCATCCGGGCCGGAATAGCCGAGGGCCAGCCTATTGTTGAAATAGATCCCATCATCGATTCTGCCAAACATCAACAGCAGGAAATTGCCCGGCTGCGGTGCGACCGGGGGAGGTAAGCCCATGAAAAAATACGCCCTGGAGACTGCAGTCGGTATCTTTCTCGTTTTCGGTCTGCTCTGTGTCGGGTATTTGACTTTGAAGCTCGGCCATGTTTCCTTGCTGAGCGACAACGCTTACTCTCTCTTCGCCCGCTTTACCACGGTCAGCGGATTGAGGGCCGGCAGTCCCGTGAGTATGTTGGGTATCGAGGTCGGCCGGGTGGGGCAACTCACCATGGACCAGAAGGACCAGAAGGCGGTGGTGGAAATAAGGATCCAAAAAGGCATCAGGGTCTATGACGATGCCATTGCCTCCATCAAGACCGAAGGACTGATTGGTGACATGTTTCTCAGCATTGATCCCGGCGGCGCAGGGAAACAACTTGGACCCGGCGGAATTATAACCGAAACGCAACCGCCCATAGATATAGCCGCCCTGATCGGCAAGTATGCTTTCGGAGAGGTCAAGAAGCCGTAAGGGCGTAATCAATCAGCACCAGAAAGGTGGGCATGGGATGAGAATTTTTATAGGGTTGGGCCTTTTGATCTTCTTGCTGGCTGTTGTTCCGGTTTATGCCGGTGCACCGCTGGACCAGGTTCAGGCCAATGTCAACAAAGTGCTCGACGTGCTTCGCGATCCGACGCTCAAAGCCGAGTCCTCCAAAAAGATCAAAAAAGAGAAACTCGAGGCTATCTATGAACAGATGTTCAATGAAGGGGAACTTTCCAGGAGGACACTGGGGGTCAATTGGAACAAACTGAACCCCCCCCAGCAACAGGAGTTCATCCAGCTCTATCGACAAGTGCTGGAGAAGGCTTACATCGATAAGATCCTTTCCTATAGCAACGAGAAAATTGTTTTCACTAAAGAAACCATGCTCGCGAGCAACCAGGCGGAGGTCCAGACGAAAGTCATCACCTCCTCGAAAGAAATCCCTATTTTTTATAGAGTGATTCCTGAGAACGGCGCCTGGAAAGTATATGACGTGGTCGTGGAGAATGTCAGCCTGGTCCAGAATTATCGCAGCCAGTTCAATGAGATTCTGGCGAAAAATACGCCGGACCAGTTGCTTGAGATTTTACGAAAAAAGGTGAAGGGGTTATAGGCCTGGTCCGAAAGAAGTAAAGCGAGGGGTCGGTACGCCATGAAACGTTTTTCCTTTCTGGTTTTGCTTTTGGTTTTTCTCATCCTGGGCTGTGCTCACCGCCCGGCCCCTGCTCCTTCCGCTTCATATCCATCATCCGCACCGCCTGCTCAACCCGAGGTGTTCCTGGCGGTTTCCGGTTCAGCAGCGCTTACGCTGAAATCCTCGGAAGTAGGGAAAATTGCTGGAAGCACCGCTGACCGGAAAAACCTGCAGGAAGACCGGACGGGGCCAAGCGCTGAGGCGGCCACGATCGCCGATTCGCCCGAGTCTTGGCAATCCTCCCCTAAGATAGCGGCCCAATCCGGAACAGGGAGTACCGATGGCAGGGAAGATCTCGAAGGCAAACTGCCAGGGGAGGAGAAAGAAATGACAGCGATTTCAGACCCGTTGGAGCCCTTTAACCGCGCCATGTTCCACTTTAACGACAAGCTGTACTTCTGGGTGCTTAAACCCGTGGCGCAGGGATACAACCAAGTCGTTCCCGAGCCGGCGCGGGTAGGCGTGCAGAATTTCTTCTCCAATCTCAGGATGCCGGTTCGCTTCGTCAGTTCCCTGCTGCAGGGAGACGTCAAAGGTGCGGCCACGCAATTGGGCCGTTTTTTGGTAAACACGATCTGGGGGGTCGGGGGACTCCTGGATCCGGCATCCAGCGAGCAACTCGACATGCCGAAACAAGACGCCGACCTGGGTCAAACCCTGGGAATTTATGGAGTGGGACAGGGTTTCTACCTGGTCTGGCCAATACTCGGACCTTCCAGCGCCCGGGATTCCGTAGGTCTGGCCGGTGATTTTTTTCTGTATCCGGTCTCCTATATTAACCCCTGGTATGACTGGTTAGCCGTCAGGTCCTACGAGGAGGTGAACGCTGCCTCCCTGCGTATCGGCGACTACGAAGCGCTCAAGGAAGCGGCCATCGATCCCTATGTGGCGATCCGTAACGCCTATCAACAATATCGGCAGAAGAAGGTTGAAGCCGGAAGAGGCCAGCCTTTGCCACCCAACCCGGCGGGAGCGCCGTCGGAAGAAGCGACCGGGTATTAAGCGCCTTAATGGCCTTCATCATTTTCGGTGTTGGGAGGAGCAATAAACCTAAGGAGGGGGGAATTCATACGAAACGCCTAATGGCAATTCTGCTGGCAGCATTCATACTGGTTACCGTCAATGGAACGGCGGCCGCAGGCGGACTTTTTGGTCCACCGCAATCCATTTCCAAAGAGGCGGGGGGGTTAAATACCGGTATCGGTTATTGGTATCATGAAGATAAATACCAGAACGACTCGGAACGGATAACCAGACAAAATCAGATTTATTCACAGTTGGGATATGGGACTAAAACCTGGGAAATATATGGACGAGTGGGAGTATCGGATTTAAAAATCTTGGACGCCTTCCGTGCTACGCCGAGTTCGGCGGCGACTTCCAAAAATGATTTTGAAGACCACGGGGAATTTTTCGGGACGTTGGGCACCAAAGGGTTCTATCCTTTCAATAAGACCTTTGGAATCGGGGCCTTTGTACAGGGCTCCTATTATTTCACCGACTTCACGGATGATGTTTCCGGGTCTTTTAATGGCGTCCCTTTCAGGGCCAACCTTAAGGTGAAAACCCTTTGGGATGTCAATGGAGGAATTGGTTTTCAAGCCACGGTTCCGTACGGCATAAAGCTCTATATCGGCCCCTATGCCTCTTACTCGGAAGCAAAGGCCTCCCTTTCCCCAAACCTCCCCGATCTTAAATTTGAGACCGGGGAGGTCACAATTAAGAGCGCGACCAATATAGGAGGATTTATCGGACTCGACGTCCCCCTCGCCAAGGGATTCCATCTGAACGTGGAAGGCCAATTTTCCGCAAGGTTCTCCGTCGGGGCTGTAGTGACCTATTCCTATTAAAAGTCCCATCCTTCCCCGAGCTTCCCTCCATATCTGGAGGTCCCACCAAATATGGAGGCCTGCCCTTCTTCTCCAACACCCCCGCCTTTTCCGGTTATCCGCTTAACCTTCTGTTTTTAATTGATCTTCGCAGATCCAGGAAATTCCCGGGTCTTGGCCACCTCTTTGCATTGGCTATTTCCATGATCCTGGTCATCACCCGCATGAAGATTTCTGCTGCCAAACGCCTGGAGCTGTCCCAGACCATTGCTTCCCTGCTTGGTTTTATGAGGACGGAGCCGGGCTGCCGGCGCCTGGAATTTTGTCAGAATGTGGAGAATGAAGATGAGCTTTATCTTCTGGAGGAATGGGACACCCGGGAAAATCTTAAAACCCACCTGCTGTCGGAGCGTTTTCGGGTCCTCCGCGGTGCCATGAACCTGCTCCGGGAGCCCTATGAGATACAGTTTCACACTCTTTTCCATTCGTCGAAGCTGGAGGATTTAAAAAAATTGCTGAGCCATCCTGGATAAGGAATGAAACGAAGAGGTCGTCCGGACCAAAGGTGTTTGTTGGATCATTAACCACTAACCGAAGAAAGAGAGGCCGCGGATGCGTTTTACCAAGATCTTCCTGTTTTTAACCTTGAGTCTGTTCGTTGGTTTTTTGGGTTGCACGCAAGAACAAAAATCGGAGGCTCCCAAGCAGGAGCAGGTAACCAAAAGCCTGGTTCCCCCCAAGGCCGAGGTTAAAGGCCAGAATTTTCTTTTGGAGCTCAGCGAACTTCAGATCGTTATGATGACGGACAAAGCCACGAAGGAAATCACCGATACGCCGAATCTGAAAGGCCGCATCAAAATAACCAATCAATCGAATGACAATTTGGAAATCCAGGGGGTTACTCTGGAATACCTGGACCAGGCGGGTAAGCCCATCCCTTTCACCTCCGGAGAAAAAATATCGAAGGCGACCGTCATGTTGCAGGCGGTCAAACCCGGGGAAGTTACCGAAGGTTCCATCGACGCCACCATCCCCAGGATGGCGGTCAAGGAAAAGGCCCTGGGTAAAATTGAGGTCAACCTGGTGTACGTCCCAACGCTGCTGAAGCGGGAGAAGCTGTCCCTCTCCCAAAAGGTTGAATAGACGTTCGGACGAAACGAGATAAAACTACGCTCGCTGACCCTCAGGATCCGTCCGATCGGGAGGAGGTCAGCGAGCCAATCAAATAGGGAAACTTAAAAATACCGTCCTTTATTTAATGGAATACAGGGTTAGCTATATTTAAAAAGGCCTCTTATTTTTGTAATAATATTTATTCTGCCAACAGAAAGGCCTTTCTCCGGAGCAGGAAAAAGCCGAAAAAAGAAACGGAGGTTGCCATGGAGAAATTCAATAGGAAAAAAATAATAGCTGACCTGAAGGAAGTGGTGAACGATGCGGAGGACCTGCTGAAAAAGGCCGCTTTCGACCAGACCAGGGAATGGGTGGCCACAGCCCAGGCTAAGGCGAAGCAATCGTTAATGGCCGCCAATGACTGGCTCGCCGAGGAAGAAGGCGCGCTGGCGGCCAGAGCCCGGTCGACGGCCAAGGCGACGGAGGACTACCTGCAGGCCAATACCTGGAAAGTCCTGGGCATGGCGGCCCTGGCTGGGGCAGTAGTCGGCATTTTTGCCGTACGACTCGGGCAGTCCGTCGGAAAGGTGGAGAAAAGGGTGATCCCTCCCAGGGTGGGGACCCGAAACGATGAAAAAAGGCTGACGGAGACCGGAGAATAAATTCCGGGGATATCAAATAGGCACTTAGGTTGCCGGAAAGGAGGCCTCCATGCTTTGGACCATATTCGTGATCCTCTTGATTTTGTGGCTGCTGGGATTTGTGAGCGGCTATACGATGGGGGGAATCGTACATATCCTCCTGGTTATCGCCGTCGTGGTAATCGTGATCCAACTCCTTCAGGGTCGAAGACGATTGTAGCCGAAATTCGCAACCAACTACTAAACCGGAAAAATTACCGAAAGGAATAACCGCTATGCAGAAGAAAAATTTGATTGTCCGCTATTTTGTTCTTTTGGTGCTGATCGCCTCCTTGGCCGCCTGTGCCTCGACCCCCACCCGGGAAAGTACCGGTGAATATGTTGACGATTCGGTCATCACCACCAAGGTTAAATCGCTGTTGGCTGCTGATGATTTTCTCAAGTCCTTCCAGATCGGGGTCGAAACCTACAAGGGCGTCGTTCAATTGAGCGGTTTTGTCAATAGTCAAAAGGCCGTCGATAAGGCCATTGAAATCACCAGGAGCGTCAACGGAGTCAAATCTGTAAAGAATGACCTGATCGTGAAATAGACGGCCTCTGGCAAATGTTCCCGCACGAACTTGGCGGCCCCGAGGTTTGGGGCCGCTAGGTCTTTTTTAAGGAAACTTTTTATGTCCCCCATTCGATCTGAAATCTTCCTGGTCCTTCCGGTGTCCTCCTCCGGCTCTTGGGTTGCCTGAGTTGATCCCGCACCGGGACCCGGATCCCTTGACGGCTGCTTCCGATCGGGCTGGGCAAGCCGGCCTGCTTTTAAGTTTTTTTACCGAACGCCGCGAAGCCCGCCGCGCTATCCGTAAGCTGCGCCGCCAGGGTTTTCGCCGCGCCGCCCTGGTCCACAAAACCGCGGCCGGAGAGATCCAAATCCAGGATCCCTGCCGTTGGCGCCGGGCTCTCGGAGCGGCCCTGACGGCCGTTCTTTCCGGGTTTCTCACCGGCCTGGCTTTCCTGCTCTTCGACCAACCTTGGCCCCTGTTGAGCCGCAGTCTCCCGCTCCCGGTTTTGCTATTGGCCGGCGGATTACTCGGAGCCCTCGGCGGGGGGCTGTGGTGGCGACGGTCGCGGATCGGCGTCGAACGGAAGCTGTTGGAAAATCAGGGCCGCTGGTTGGTATCCGGAGAGACCGTCCTGATCCTGCAGTCGCCACTGAAAACCATGCCCATCCCGGTAGCCCTGGTCCGGGAAAGCGGCGAGATCCCCCCCGCGATTTTTATCTTGCACCCGCCGCGGGACCATCCCTTTCCGGAAGTGCGCAGCACCGGGGTGACCCTGTCCCCGGTGCAGATCCGGGAACAGGCCCAACGCCTGGCCCGGGACCAGCAAGTGGGCCTCCGGCCGCGGCGGAAGGCCGAGTTGCTCCGCCGGCTGGAAAAGGCCCGGCGCCGCATCCAGCAGGCCGGCGCGGATCTCTCCGGAGCGGGCCGTCTGGAAGAGGGCCTGCCGCCCACCGCGGAATGGATTTTGGATAACGAGTACGTTGTCGAAAGCCAGGCCCGGGACATCCAACGCAACCTGCCGCGGCGCTATTACCAGCAACTGCCGGCCTTGGCCAACGGGCCCTACCGGGGTCTGCCCCGCATCTACGGCCTGGCCAAGGCCCTCGTCTCCCATACGGAATTGCGTCTGGACCGGGAGAACATCCTGGCCTTTGGCGAGGCGTATCAAGCCGTCCAAACGCTGACGATCGGCGAACTCTGGGCGATCCCGCAGATGTTGCGCATCGCCCTGATCGAGGCCGTCCAGAATCTGGCCGCCAGTGCCCTGACCGAACTGCGAGCCCGGGAGGAAGCCGACTTTTGGGCCAACCGGCTCATGACGGCCAACCGGCGCGATCCGACCAAACTCTTTTCGATCCTGGCCGAACTGGCCGCAACCCAGCCCGACCCGAGCCCCTATTTCGCGGCCCAACTGGTCGATCATCTTTACGATGAGGAAGCGGCGCTGGCGCCCGTGCAAAGCTGGCTGGAGCGGCTCTACCGCCAGCCCTGGTGCGAACTCAACCAGCGCGAGCAAAATCGGCAGACCAAGGACCAGATCGCCATCGGCAACGCCTTTACCAGCCTCCGTCACCTGACCCTGTTGGACTGGCGGCAGATCTTCGAGCACCTCAGCCGCGTGGAAAAAATACTGCGCCGGGATCCCGCCGGCGTTTATTACCAGATGGACTTTGACACCCGTGATCGCTATCGGCGGACGGTTGAAGAGCTGGCCCGCGGGTCCGGCCTGGCGGAGGACCGGGTGGCCCAGCGGGCCATCGACCTGGCGGCGGCCGAGCTTCCTGAAGCGGAGAACGAGGCGCCCAGGAACCATGTCGGGACCTATCTGATCGGCGAAGGACGGCCTGAGCTGGCCCGGGAGTTAGGCGGCCGGGAGCGGCTGGGCTTCCGCCTCCGGCGCTGGGTGGAACGCCGTCATGGGGCCGTGTATTTTCTGGGGCTGGGGCTCCTGACCGCTCTCCTCGTGGGGTTGGTTTTCCGCCTGGGTCTGCAGGAACAGACCCCCGGTATCCGGATAGTCGTCGCCCTCTTGTTGTTGATTCCCGCCAGTCAACTCGCCCTCGAGGTTCTGAATTATCTGGTTACCCGGCTGCTTCCCCCCCGCGCCCTGCCCAAAATGGACTTCGCCGTGACGGGTCTTCCCGATACTTTTCGGACCCTGGTGGTCGTGCCCATGATGCTGACGGGGGCCGAGTCCACCCGGGCCGAAGTTGAAAAGCTGGAAATCCGCTACCTGGCCAATCAGGAAGACAATCTGCTCTTCAGCCTGTTCACGGATTACACCGATGCGGATCAGGTGCAGCGTGAAGACGACGCCCAACACCTCCGGATAGTGACCGAAGGGTTGGAAGCACTCAACCGGCGTTATGGCCACGGGCGCTTCTTTCTTTTCCATCGGGACCGCACCTGGAGTGAATCGGAGCAAAAATTCATCGGTTGGGAGCGCAAACGGGGCAAACTGGAAGAACTCAACCGGCTGCTGGACGGAACGGGGCCGGAAGGCGCCGAGCGTCTCATCCGGGTAGGCGACCCGGGGCAACTGGGTCCGGTCCGCTTCGTCATCACCCTGGACAGCGACACCCAACTGCCTCCCGGTACGGCCCGCCGGCTGATCGAGACCCTGGCCCATCCGCTCAACCGGCTGCGCTTCGACGGGAACGGAAAAATCATCGCCGGCTATACCATTATCCAGCCGCGGGTGACCCCCACCCTGCCCAGTACGAGCGCCTCCCCTTTCAGCCGGCTCTTCGCGGATGCGGTGGGCATCGACCCTTATACCAAGGCCGTTTCCGACGTCCATCAGGATCTCACCGGTGAAGGATCCTACCACGGCAAAGGGATCTATGAGGTCCGCGCCTTCAGCCGGATCCTTACCGGCCGGTTTCCCGAAGCCCGGGTGTTGAGCCACGATCTGCTGGAAGGAGCCCATGTCCGGGTGGGGCTGGCCAGCGATATCGAACTCTATGACGAGTTCCCCCGGACCTACCAGACCTACGTCAACCGGCAGCAGCGCTGGATTCGAGGCGACTGGCAGATCGCCGATTGGATTTTCCCGCGCGTTCCCCTGCCGGGAGGCGGGCACGGGCCGAATCCGCTCTCCGGATTTAACCGCTGGAAGATTTTCGACAATCTGCGGCGCAGTCTGCTGCCCCTGGCCATTCTGGGTTTACTGATCACCTCCTGGCTGCTGGCCCCCCAAAGCGGCTGGATCGTTACGCTGCTGGTAACCGTGCAACTGCTCATCCAGCCGTTGGCCCAGCCTTTCACCCTGGCCACCACCGGGCGGGGTTGGAAGGATTTCTCGCTCGCGAAAGTGGCTCACGACCTGCGTCGGGCCGCCGTCGATGCCGCCCTGCTCCCCCACCAAGCCGGGCTGACCCTGGATGCCATTGGCCGGGTCGGCTATCGCCGCCTCTTCTCTCACCGGAGGCTGCTCCAGTGGACCTCGGCCCAGACCACGGCCGGGCGGGATGGGGGTCAACGGACCCGGTTCCTCTGGACGATGGGAGTGGCGAGTTTATTCAGCGCCCTGGTGGTCTGGGCCCTGATCGGCCGAAGTCCTTCGTCCCTGGCGCCGGCCGGGCCCTGGCTCTTCTTGTGGTTTTGTTCCCCCCTGATCGGCTGGCTCCTGAATCTGCGGCCGCCGGTGCCGCCGCCGTCGGGCCTGCTGCTGGAAAAGGATCGCCTGTTCCTGCGCCAGGTGGCGCGACGGACCTGGCGTTATTTCTCGGATTTTGTCAATGCCGAGACGGCCTGGCTTCCTCCCGACAACTACCAGGTCTTTCCCCGGAATCACCTGGCCCTGCGGACCAGTCCCACCAACATCGGCCTCTGGATGGTCAGCACGCTGGCCGCCGGCGATTTTGGGTACCTGACGGTGGATGAGGTCACGGAGAAGCTGACCCGGACCATGAAAACGATCGAAAAGCTGGAGCGCTTTAAAGGCCATCTGCTGAACTGGTACGATATCCGGACCTTAACCCCCCTCGAACCCCGCTATGTCTCCACCGTTGACAGCGGCAACCTGCTGGGGGCCCTCTGGTCTCTGGAGCCGGGACTGGCTGAGCTCCTGCGGGGGCCGATCCTGGACGGGAAAGCCTTTGCGGGCTTGCGGGACACCGCTGAAATACTGAAGCGGCTGGGCCTGCCGGACGATCCTTCGAGTCCGGAGGTCCAAGCCTTCCAGGAACTGCGGCCGGCCTGGGAAGATCCGCCGGCGACCCTCGCGGAGGCGCTCCACCGGCTCAGGCGGCTGGAGGGGGGTATCCAGAAACTGTCCGCTGGAACCCCGGAGGGCGGAGGGGAAGCGGTTTATTGGGCCCAACAAATGGCGCAACAGGTCCAGGCTTGGCGCAGCATCAGGGATCGTTATTTGGTCTGGGTCGAAATCCTCGCTGAAAAAAGGGAAGAGGAACTCCTCCCGCTGGGACCCGAGGCCCTGCTCGCCATACGCCAGACCCTGTCGCAGGCGCCTTCGCTCCTCGATCTGGGCCGGGGCCGCATCGCCTGTATCCCGACGCTGGAGTCGATCCGGGCCCAGGGATCCCCGGCCGTCGGTCCCCTCGGTGAATGGCTGGACCGTCTCCTTACGGCCTTCGCCGACTCGCAATGGCTGGCCGGTGAGGCCCTGGGTTTAATCGAAGGACTCATCCAGGACATCCGCCGGCTCTCCGACTCGATCCCGATGCGCTTCTTATATGACCCCGACCGGCGGTTGTTCTCCATCGGTTTCAACGTTTCCGAGGGCCGTCTGGATAACTCCTATTATGACCTCCTAGCGAGTGAGGCACGGCTGGGAAGTTTCGTCGCCATCGCCCGGGGTGAGGTGCCCGTGGAACATTGGTTTTCCCTGGGCCGCCCCTACGGACAGATCGGTCGTCGCCGGGTGCTGCTGAGCTGGACCGGGACCATGTTCGAGTATCTGATGCCCCTGGTTTTTCAACACGCCCTGGGAAACACCCTCCTGGATGAAGCGACCCGGGAAGCGGTGGCGGTCCAGATGGCCTACGGCCGGCGGCGCCGGGTGCCCTGGGGGATCTCGGAGTCGGCATACAGCGATCTGGACCTCAACCAGACCTATCAGTACAAGGCCTTCGGTGTTCCGGAACTGGGGCTGAAACGCGGTCTGGAATCTCAAGTCGTGGTGGCGCCCTACGCCTCCTTGCTGGCCGTGGCCCTGGCGCCGCGCGAAACGGTGCGGAATCTTAAACAACTGGCCGCCCGGGGACTGCTGCAGGACTATGGTTATTACGAAGCGATCGATTTCAGCCGGGCCCCGGGTCGGGAGAGCGCGCGGGGGGTGATCGTCCAGGCCTATATGGCCCATCATCAAGGCATGGGTTTCCTGTCGCTGACCAATTTCCTCCAGGGCAATCCGATCCGGCGTCGCTTTCACGAGGATCCCCGGGTCCGGGCGGTCGAACCCCTGCTCCAGGAACGGGTCCCGTCTTCGCCTCCGCTGCATCAGATCTCCGCTTACGAAGGACCGCCCTTGGCCCGGAGCTACGGCGAAGTGGCCCCCTCGGTGAGTAAATTCAATACTCCCCATACCGCTACCCCCAAAACCCAACTCCTCGGCAACGGTCGTTATAGTTTGATGATCACCAACACCGGCGGCGGGTACAGCCGCTGGGGCAACCAGGAAATCACCCGTTGGCGCTCGGATCGGACCCGGGACCCCTGGGGGACCTTTTGCTACCTCCAGGAGGCCGACCCGGAGCGCCTGTGGTCCAACACCTTTAGCCCGGTGGGCGGGAAGGTGGAAGCCTATGCGGTCAACTTCGCGCTGGACCGGGCCGTTTTCCAGCGCACCGATCACGGGATTCAGACTAAAACGGAGGTGGTCGTCTCGCCGGAAGATGACGTGGAGATTCGGCGGGTCACCCTGGTCAACCGTTCCCTGCGCACCCGCCGCCTCCAGCTCACCAGCTATGTGGAGCTGGCGCTGGCGCCGCACAACGCCGACCGGCAGCACCCGGCCTTCAACAAACTGTTCATCCGGACCGAAGCGCTGCCCCAGCAGCAAGCGCTCCTGGCGCACCGCCGATCCCGCGGGCCCGACGATCCACCCGTCTATGTTGCGCACCGTCTGACCCTTGACGGGACCGGGGATCAGTCCTGGCAGTTCGAGACCGACCGGCGCCGCTTCATCGGCCGCGGGCGGACACTGGCCAATCCGCTGGGGATCTTCCAGGGGCTCAGCAACAGCCAGGGTTTTGTCCTGGATCCGATCCTCAGCCTGCGCCGGGACCTGACCTTAAAGCCGGGGGAAGTGGTCCAGATTTCCCTGATTCTGGCCGCCGGCGAGTCCCGCCAACAGGTCTTGGGGCTCATGGGCAAGTATAGCGAAGCCCACGCCATCGAGCGGGCCCTGGACTTTGCCTGGGCCTCAGCCCAACTGGCCTTGCGGGTTCTGCACATCCAACCCGACGAAGCCCGCCGCTTCCAGCAACTCGCCGGCCACCTGTTGTATCCCAATCCCCTGTTGCGCCCTCCCGACCAGCGCCTCCAGGAAAATCGCAAGGGCCAGGCCGGTTTATGGCCCTACGGCATCTCGGGTGACCTGCCGCTGGCCCTGGTTACCATCAGCGAGGCGCGCGAGATTAATTTGGTCCGTCAGCTGCTCCAGGCCCATACCTATTGGCGGTTGCACGGGTTGACCACGGATCTGCTGATCCTCAACGAGGAAGCCAGCGGCTACGAGCAGCCGCTGCGGGAACGACTCGAAGGGTTGATCCAGGCCCAGGCCACGATTACCGGCCGCGATCAACCAGGCGGGGTCTTTCTCCGCACCGCCGATCAAATTCCGGCGGAAGACCTGACCCTCCTGCAGGCCGCGGCCGGCGTGGTGCTGGTGGCCGCCCGGGGCCTGCTGCCCCAGCAGTTAAGCCGGCCGGCAGCAGTCACTGTGCCGCCGGAACCCACGGTCAGAAGACGCGCTCCCCGGGAACCTTCGGCGGCGCTGCCTTTCCTGGAGCTGCCCTACTTCAACAGCCTGGGCGGGTTTACTCCGGATGGTCGTGAATACGCCATCTATCTCGGCCCGGATACCCATACCCCGGCGCCCTGGGTGAACGTCATCGCCAACCCGGACTTCGGGACCCTGGTCAGCGAAACCGGGGCCGGCTTTACCTGGTTCGGCAACAGCCAGCGCAATCGCCTGACGCCCTGGTCGAACGACCCGGTGCTGGATCCCCCGGGGGAGGCCCTCTACCTCCGGGACGAGGAGACCGGAGTCACCTGGACGCCGACCGCGGCACCGATCCGTGAGGAGACCGCCTACCGGGCCCGGCATGGGGCGGGGTACTCGGTCTTCGAGCACAACAGCCAGGGGATCGAACAGGAACTGACCCTCTTCATCCCGGTGGATGAAAACGGTGGCGACCCGATCAAGGTGCAGCGTCTGCGACTCCGGAACGACTCCGCCCGGCAGCGCAAATTGTCGCTGACCTATTATGTGGAGTGGGTTCTGGGTGAGGACCGCGAATCCTCCCAGATGCAGGTAGTCACCTCCTGGGACGATGAAGTCCAGGCCTTGATCGCCCGGAATCGTTATCACCCCGAATACGGGGAGCGGGTCGCCTTCGCGGCCCTCAACCCGCCGGCGGAGTCGTACAGCGGCGATCGCACCTCCTTCATCGGGCGCAACCGATCACTGGGAAACCCGGCGGCCATGGAACAGGCCCGTCTCTCGGCGCGGACGGGGGCGGGCCTCGACCCCTGCGCCGTGTTGCGGGTCACCCTGGATCTGGCTCCCGGCGGGACGACGGAGATTATCTGCCTGCTCGGCCAGGCCGGATCCCTGGAGGAGGCCCATAAACTGATTTCAACCTACCGGGAAGGTTCGGTGCTGGAAGCCGCCTTGAGCCGGACCAAAACCTGGTGGGATGACCTGTTGGGCGCCATCGAAGTCCACACTCCCGAGCCGGCAACCGACTTCCTGATCAACCGCTGGCTGCTGTATCAAAGCCTCAGTTGTCGAATCTGGGGACGTTCCGCCTTTTACCAGTCCGGCGGGGCCTTCGGCTTTCGGGACCAACTGCAGGACGTGACGGCCTTGGTTTATGCCGCCCCCGAACTGGCGCAGCGGCACATCCTGCTCGCGGCGAGCCGTCAGTTCAAAGAAGGGGACGTCCAACACTGGTGGCATCCGCCCACCGGTGCGGGGACGCGCTCACGGATCTCCGATGACCCCCTGTGGCTGCCTTATGTCGTCGCGCACTATATCCGGATCAGTGGGGATGTCGACCTCCTGCACCGGGAGGTCCCCTTCCTCGAAGGGGAGCCGCTGAAAAGCGGTCAGACCGAAAGCTTTGGTACACCGGAGATCGCCCGGGAACGGGCCACCCTCTTTGAGCACTGCCGGCGGGCCGTCCAAGGCCGCCTGAACTTTGGCCCCCACGGACTGCCCCTCATCGGATCCGGGGACTGGAACGATGGATTGAACCGGGTGGGTGTCGAGGGCCGGGGCGAAAGCGTTTGGCTGGCCTGGTTCCTGGTGGAGGTGTTGCAGGGCATGTCTGAGCTGTCGGCCTTGCTGGGCCTGACCGAAGGGAGCCGGTCCTATCAACGGGAACGAAAGGCCCTGCTGCAGCGGGTGGAACGGGTAGCCTGGGACGGCGAATGGTATCTGCGGGGCATCTTCGATGATGGCTCGCTCCTCGGCTCGGCGGCCCGTCCGGAGGCCCTGATCGATTCCCTGCCGCAATCGTGGGCCGGATTGTGCGGCGCCGCCGACCCCGAGCGCACGGCCAGGGCTTTGGAATCGGTCTGGAAACATCTGGTTCAAGAGGAGGAAGGCCTGGTCCTGCTCTTTACGCCGCCCTTTGACCAGTCGCAGCCCTCGCCCGGATACATCCAGGCTTACCCTCCGGGGGTGCGGGAAAACGGAGGCCAGTACACCCAAGCCGCCCTGTGGTTCGCTATGGCGCTAGCCCGCCAGGGAGCTGGCAGCCGGGCGGTAAAGCTGTTGCGCCTGCTCAACCCGATCGAGCGGGCCCGCGACCCGGAAACGGTTTGGCGTTATGGGCTGGAACCTTACGTGGCGGCGGCGGATGTTTACCGCTTGCCCGGCCGGATCGGTCAGGGCGGCTGGTCCTGGTATACCGGCTCGGCCGCCTGGATGTATC
The DNA here is from genome assembly GCA_016219065.1 of Deltaproteobacteria bacterium. Taxonomy (GTDB): domain Bacteria; phylum Desulfobacterota; class RBG-13-43-22; order RBG-13-43-22; family RBG-13-43-22; genus JACRCK01. The sequence continues at coordinate 1,958 of JACRCK010000396.1, read as the reverse complement.
GGGCCTGGATAGAAGAGATCCTGGGTTTGAAGGTCCGCGGGGAAACCTTGCAACTGGATCCGGTCATCCCCGGGAACTGGGAGGGCTTTAATCTGCGCTATCGTCATGGTGAAGCAAGCTACGAGATCCGGGTTGATAATCCGGAAGGCCTGGAGCGGGGCGTGGTCCGGGTCGAGCTGGATGACCAGCGTCTCCAGGAGGGCGTAATACCATTGGAACGGGGTCTGGTCAAACATCGGATTGTCGTCACCCTGGGGAAGCCTGCACCAGGCCGTCCCTGATTACCCGCTCCAGGTTCCCGCCGAGGTAGGCCTGGATCTCGGCCCGGCTCAAGCCCGCCTCACCCAGGGCCCGGACCAGTTGCGGCAGGTCCCCTATATTCCGGAACCCTTCCACCGTCCGGGGCAACCGGCCGCCGCCGTCGGTACCCAGACCGACATGGGTTAGTCCCAGGCGTTTTTTCATGGTCAAGATTTCCCGGGCCCAATCGGCCAGGGTTTGACGCCCGGCGTAGGCCAGCGGCCAGGTGCAGACCAGGCCGCCGGTTTTAACCACCAGTTCCATCTCCGGCCAGGAACGAAAACGGCCCGGCGGCGTTTCCGGGGGGGCCAGGCTGGTGTGGGAGTCCACCACCGGTTTGACCGTCAAAGATGTAATGTCCTTCAGGGTGGAACTGTTGGCATGGGCCACATCGATGATCACTCCCCGTTGATTCATCTGCTGCACCAGTTGCCGGCCGAAGGGGGTGAGGCCCTGATCCTGGAGCGGGGCCCGCTGGTGGCCGCCGATCTCGTTGGTCCGATCGTGCATCAAGGTAATCAGGCGGACCGCATATTCCGCATAGAAATAATCCAGGTTCTCCAGGTTCCCCTCCAGGGCATCGCCGCCCTCGATGCCGATGATCGCCCCGATTTCTCCCGCCGGCAGCCGGTCCAGGTCCGCCGGTCTTTGGATCAGCCTGATTTCGCCGTCCCGGGCCCAGCCCTGGACGCGATCCAACTGGCGGGCCGTATCGAATTTCGGGCTTCCGGCCCGGGCGCCGCCCCGGAGGTTATAGACCCGGTCTCCCACCGCGGAAAAAACACAACCCGCCAGGCCGACCGCCTTCATCAGGGACAGGGTCGGCGTGGTGGCGTCCGGCCGGTCACTGAAAAAACTGTGGGGGTGGGCATGGGCATCCCAGGGACGGAGCCCTCTCAGGACCTCCCGGTCGATCGGGGAGGATCCGCCCCAACCCTCTCCGCGGGCCAATCCCCAAACCAGGCCGCCGGCCAAGCCGGCCTTCAAAAAATCACGTCTCCGCAGCCGTTCGTTTTCCATGGGTCGGGTCTACCATTTTTTGGCACTTTTTTGGTTTCACGACGTCTTAGATTCTTACAACCATTGTTCTGAGAATTTGTCTCTAACAATGGCTGTAAGAATCTAAATAAAAAAACTACGTTCTCTTGGGTTCTTGTTCAGCGGTTTTTTCCAACCAAAAAAATTTCAAATTTTTTTGGTTAGCATTTAACAATTAATTATTGATTAAGTCAAACGTAACAGATTAATCTTCGCTAGGGGATTCGCTCCGGAGGGCGGAGGAAAGGCATCTCCGCCCTCCGCGACGGCCCGCCCCTTTTACTCCGGGGTTGAACTTCGAAAAAGAGATTGGGGCGGTCGAAGGAAGCCCGCACCAGTAGGGGATCGCGCAGCCGCAGACGCAGGACGATATCGCCTTGCACCCGGGGGGTGGCCGTGGCGGTAAAGGCGGCGACCGGGGCCTGGGGCAACTGCTCGATCAGTCGCGGGGTTAATAAAAGAGGGGCGACCGGCACCGGTCGCCCCCAGGTTGTAGTCGGTAAAACAACTTCGGCCGGTCGCCCATTGAACCGGCGACCCTTTACAGGCCTTTTACTCCTGGAATATTCCGCAACCGACGTAAATATCCGTCCCCTCGACCCTTTGCACCCAGGTCTTTT
>JACRCK010000391.1 GCA_016219065.1 Deltaproteobacteria bacterium | reverse complement strand
GGCCATCTGCCCGCCGGTCATGCCGTAAACGGTATTGTTAACAAAAATGATGGTAATGTGTTCACCCCGGTTGGCGGCGTGGAGGCTCTCGGCGATGCCGATGGAGGCCAGATCGCCGTCTCCCTGGTAGGTGAAGACGAAGTTCTCCGGGCGGGCCCGTTTAAGGCCGGTAGCCACGGCGGCGGCCCGGCCGTGGGGCGATTCACAGACATCCACATCGAAATAATCGTACATAAAGACCGAGCAGCCCACCGAAGCGGCGCAGATGGTTTTTTCCCGGAGTTGATAGGCGTCGAGGCATTCCGCCACTAGACGGTGAATGATGCCGTGATGGCAGCCGGGGCAGAAATGGAAAGGGACGTCGATCAGACTATCGGGGCGTTGGAATACCTGTTTCATCGATACACCTTCTTGATTTCTTCGAACAATTCGTTCGGTGTGGGGATCGACCCCGGGGGTCGTCCGTAAAAATCCACCTGGGCCTCTTTGTCTACCGAAAGCTTCACGTCCTCGACCATTTGACCGGTGTTGAGTTCCACCACAAAAAACCGGCCCAGGCGGCGGGACAGTTCCCGCAGCGGTTCCTTGGGAAAAGGGTAAAGGGTGATCGGACGGAACAGGCCGACCTTCAGTCCCTGTCCCCGGGCCATGTCGATGGAAGACTTGATAATCCGGGCCACGGAGCCGAAGGAGACCACCACCAGATCGGCATCGTCCACCAAGTAGGTCCGGTAGTCGATTTCGGCCTCCATGGACTGGTATTTCTGAAAAAGATGCCAGTTGTGAACCGTCAGCTCTCCCTCGGTCAGGTAAAGGCTTTTAAGGTACTGCTTTTTCCGGCCGGCCGCCCCGGTCAAAGCCCAGGGCTTGGGGAACTCCTGGGACTCGTAAGGGGTCAGGGTGACCGGTTCCTTGATCTGGCCCAGCAGGGCATCGCCCAGAACCACGACCGGGTTGCGGTATTTATCCGCCAGATCGAAGGCCCTCATGGTCAGATCATAGTTTTCCTGGGCCGAAAAAGGGGCCAGCACCAGCGTCCGATAATCCCCGTGGCCGCCGCCCCGCGTGGCTTGAAAATAATCGCCCTGGGAAGGGGAGATGCCCCCCAAACCCGGACCGCTGCGGCTCATGTTGACGATGACCCCCGGTATTTCGGATCCGGCCATATAGGAGATGCCTTCCTGTTTGAGCGAGATGCCGGGGCTGGAGGAAGAGGTCATGGCCCGGGCCCCCGTGGCCCCGGCGCCCAGCAGCATATTGATGGAGGCGATTTCGCTTTCGGCCTGGATGAATGTTCCCCCGATCAGGGGCAGATGTTTGGACATGTATTCCGGGATATCGTTCTGAGGCGTGATGGGGTAGCCGAAATAAAAACGGCACCCGGCGGCGATGGCCCCCATGGCGACGGCTTCATTGCCTTTAACTAAATCGGTGGTTGTTTTCGTCATTTAAGTCCTCATTTCCAAACTTCGATGGCCACATCCGGGCACATCTCGGCGCAGAGGGCGCAGCCGGTGCAGGGCTCTTCCTCTTTAAGGCAGGCCACATTGTACCCCTGCGGGTTGATCCGATCGCTCAGGACGATGATCTTTTTGGGGCAGGCCAGCTTGCACAAACCGCACCCCTTGCAGCGTTCTTCACGGAAACTGACTTTAGCCATAAAAATAAATCCTCTAATTTATTTATACCGGAGTAATGGAGTATTGGAGTAATGGCGTGATGGAAGAACAGGCTTTACGCAATACTCCATTACTCCAGCATTCCATTACTCCAGTCCGCTATTGCTATTTATTAGCCTCGCTGAAGGCCTGCAGGCTCTTCAAGTCTTCCACGTTGGCCGCCGTGTAGGGGAAATCCTTGGGGAGACACTTTCGGACCAGCCCCAGGAGAACCTTTTTCGGGCCTACTTCCACGAATTGGGAAACCCCGTCGGCCTTGAGTCCCTGCACGATCTGCAGCCAGCGGACGGAACTGATGATCTGCCGGCCCATGATTTCCTTGATCTGAGCCGGGTCCTGCACCGCCTGACCGGTTACGTTCAGGTAAACGGGACAGCGGGGGGACTGAAAGGAAACCGGAGCCAGCGTTTCCCGGAAGGCCTCCAGGGCCTCCTGCATCAGCGGACTGTGCCAAGCCCCGCTCACGGCCAGGGGGATGGCTTTCCCCCCCTGCTCGGCTACCAGTCGGCAGGCCTCCTCCACCAGAGGTTTGGAACCGGAAATAACCGTCTGTTCCGGTGTATTGAAATTGGCCGGGCCGATGGCCCCCCGGGGCTGGAGCCCGCTCAGCAGAGAATCCAGTTGCTCCGCAGACAACCCCATGACGGCGGCCATGGCGCCGGGATATTTTTGGGCCGCCTGATCCATGAGCGCTCCCCGGGTCTTGACCAGTTGCAGGGTATCTTCCAGCGAAATAACCCGAGCGGCATACAGGGCCGAATATTCGCCCAAACTGTGGCCGGCCACGGCGGCCGGGTGGTATCCCAGGACTTCCAGCACGGCCAGGATCGCCAGGTCGACCACGGTCACCGCCGGCT
>JACRCK010000390.1 GCA_016219065.1 Deltaproteobacteria bacterium | reverse complement strand
ATGTTCCCCATTTTCGACGAGCGGAAGCAGGTAGTCGCCTTCGGGGGGCGGACCCTGGGAGAGGATTCCCCCAAATACCTCAACTCTCCGGAGTCGCTTCTTTTTTCCAAAGGGCGGCTGCTGTACGGCCTGGCCCAGGCCCGGCCGGCCATCCGGGAGCGGAAGCAGGTGCTGATCGTGGAGGGGTATTTCGATCTGTTGACGCTGTACCGGCAGGGCTTACGGCAGACGGTGGCCACGCTGGGAACCGCTTTGGGCCCGCAACAGGTCCGGCGTTTGAAGGGGCTGGCCGAGGAACTGATCCTGATTTACGATGGCGATCCGGCCGGGCAACAGGCCGCCCTGCGCAGCGTGTCCGTCTTTCATCAGGAGGGCGTGTCGGCCCGGATCCGGATGCTGCCTCCGGCCGACGACCCCGATACCTACGTGTCCCGGGTGGGGGCGGAACGGTTTACCGCAGAACTCCGGCAGGCGGTCCCCATGTGGACTTTTTACTTCGAAACCCAACTGGCGGAGGTCTCCGGTGATATCCAAAACCGCATTCGCCGCCTGGAACTTCTGATTCCCACCCTGAAGGGCCTTTCCTCCGAGGTGGAACGTGCTTATTATATTCAATTGACCGGCGAACGGCTGGGGATCTCGGAAACGGTCATCCGGAAGGAATTGAAACGGAAAACGGGCCCAGCCGGCGAGACCCGCCGACTAGCCGGAGAAATCCGGAAGGGGCAGGTCCAGGGGCTGGAATGGCCCGTGTTGGAGGCCCTCATCGGCATACCCGGCGCCCTGGAGCAGTTGTTACCTTATGAGCTGCCCGAGATTATTCTGCACCCCCAGGCCGTCAGGATATTTGAAGTCCTGCAGCAGGTGGCGGCGGAGAAAGGAACGCCGGACCTGGCCTTGGTTTTGGAACGACTGGAAGACCAGGATTTGAAAAACCGCGTGACCGCTATGGCCTTGAAGGAATTTCCCGCCGAGGACCAGCGGCTCTTCCTGCAGGACCTGATCCGAACCCTCCAGCTCCGGAAACTCCGCCGGCAGGAACAAAGCGTCCAGCAGGCCATCCAGGAACAGGTCGGGGAAGGGATGACCCCGGAGTTGAAAGATCTCCTGAATCGGAAACAGGCGTTGCTGCAACAGCGGAAGGCCTTGAGCGTTTCTTCAAAAAATTAAGGAGTTTTTATGGCGAAAAATACCACCTTGGATGAATTGAAAATCATTTCGATGACCAAAGAGAAGGAATACCTGGATCTGGAGGAAACCGGCGAATCGCTGCCGTCGGATCTGGTGGTCACCGAACCGATCGAGGATATGCTGTTGCTGTTTGAAGAGACGGAGATCCAACTCATGGAAGGGACCCCGCGCGGCCGGAGCCGGGATAAGACCGAGGAGGACCGGCCCGAGGAAGAGGAGGAAGAGGAACTCCGCTGGGGACCGGAGATGGGGGTAAAAACCACCGACCCGGTAAAAATGTACCTGAAGGAGATGGGCTATTACTCCCTATTGACCCGGGAGGGGGAAGTGGAGATCGCCAAACGGATCGAAGAGGGAAAACACGCGGTGATGGATTCCCTGCTGGAATCTCCGGTCGGCATCAAGGAATTTATTACCCTGGGCGAGAAGTTCCAGCAGGGTATCGTGAAATTGCGCGAAATCGTCCGGGACATGGATGACGATGAACTCTTTATCGAGACCGAGGCCCATCGGAAAAAGGTGTCCCAGTTGTTCCTGGAAGTGAAGGAAATTTACGAAAAAAATCAAAAACTCCAGGAAAAACTGGGGCAAGATCTGATCGCGGCCCGGAAGAAAAAGATCCGGGACCAGATCGACGAAAACAAGCGGAAGATTATCGAACGGCTGAAAGAACTCCGGCTGGACAAAAGACAGATCGACCGGGTGGTCAACAAGCTCCGGGCTTTTGCCGAGCGCATCGAAAAAGGGGATCGGGAAATCGAGGAAATGGTCGAAAAAACGGCGCTGCCCCTGGGGGACTTGAAGAAGGCCCTGCGAAAATTCAAGCAGGACGGTCAGGCCAGGGCCCTGAGCCGGGCGACCGGGCTGACCAAGGAGCAGTTGTTGGACCTGGATCGCCGGATCCGCAACGGTGAAAGGAAAATCCGCCGGGTGGAGCAGGAATCCAAGATGAGCGCCAAGGCCCTAAAAAAGATACTCAAGCAGATCGATGAAGGGGAAAACAAGGCGAAAAATGCCAAAGGGGAACTGATTGAAGCCAACCTCCGGCTGGTAGTCAGCATCGCCAAAAAATACACCAACCGGGGCCTGCAGTTCCTGGACCTGATTCAGGAGGGCAATATCGGCCTGATGAAGGCGGTGGACAAATTCGAATACCAGCGGGGTTACAAGTTCAGTACCTATGCCACCTGGTGGGTGCGACAGGCCATCACCCGGGCCATTGCCGATCAGGCCAGGACGATTCGGATCCCCGTGCATATGATCGAGACCATTAACAAGCTGATTCGAACCGCCCGCTACCTGGTGCAGGAGATGGGCCGGGAGCCGACGCCCGAGGAAATCGCCGAACGGATGGAGTTCCCCCTGGACAAGGTGCGGAAGGTCCTGAAGATCGCCAAAGAACCGATCTCCCTGGAAACCCCCATCGGGGAGGAGGAAGATAGCCACCTGCGGGATTTTATTGAAGACAAAAAGATCATGTCTCCGGCGGAAGCCGTGATTCGTCTGAATCTGTCCGAACAGACCCGGAAGGTGCTGGCGACCCTGACCCAGAGGGAGGAAAAGGTGTTGCGGATGCGGTTCGGGATCGGGGAGAAAGCGGACCATACCTTGGAGGAGGTGGGCAAGGATTTCGACGTCACCCGGGAACGAATCCGGCAGATCGAGGCCAAGGCCTTGCGGAAACTCAGGCATCCCAGCCGGAGTAAGCGGCTCAAAAGTTTTGTCGAATAGCGGGATTACCGGTTGACATCCCTAAGTTCTTCGAATACATTGGGAAGCCACGGGCCCATAGCTCAGTTGGAAGAGCCACCGGCTCATAACCGGAAGGTCCCTGGTTCGAGGCCAGGTGGGCCCACCAAGAAACCCCGCGAAGCAAATGGCCTTATCTTTTTTTATAATGGTGTTGAAAAACGGGAACCCCACTTAGACGGGGAAACAGGGAAAAAAGGCGCTCTGATTGAAGGGGCGCCTTTTTTATTGACCGCATGGGTATTCAGGCTCGGAAAATTTTAGATTGGCTGGAGGACCGGTTTCCGTCCCAATGGGCGGAGGATTGGGATTCGGTGGGGCTGCAGGTGGGTGATCCGGCCGGGATGGTGCACCGGGTGGGGCTCGCCCTGGAGGCTACGCCCACAGCCGTCCGCTGGGCTTTGAACGAAAAGATCGATCTGTTGCTCTGCCATCATCCCCTGATTTTTAAGCCCCTGCCCCGGATTGAAACGGACCGGGAACCCGGTCGGACGATCGGGGAGTTGCTCCGCGGGGGGCTGATCCTCTGGGTGGCCCACACCAACCTGGATGCCGCTCCCGAAGGAGTCAGTACGGCCCTGGCCCGTCGTATCGGTCTGCAAGCGCTCAGGCCCCTGGCAAGAACGGAAGGCGGGTTGCTCAAACTGGTCCTTTTCGTTCCGGTCGGTTGCGAAGAGATCGTTCAACAGGCCCTGCGCCGGATGCCCGGGGTGGGCCGGATCGGGGCTTACGATTATTGCAGTTTTACCGTCCGGGGCGAGGGGCGCTTCACTCCGGGCCCGGGCGCCCAGCCCTTCCGGGGGGAAACGGGGGGGGAAAGCCGGACCGCCGAGTCACGGCTGGAAATGCTGGTGCCCCCGGCGGTGGTGGAAAGACTGCTGGATCGATTGCGCGCGGTCCACCCTTACGAGGAAATGGCCTTTGATCTTTATCCGGTCCGAAACCCCGTCCCGGGGGCCGGACTGGGAAGACTGGGGGTTTTCGATCCGTCCCTGGCCTGGGACGATTTCATTCGCGTCCTAAAGGAGCGGACGGAGGCCCCGGTCATCCAGGTGAGCGGGGCTGCTCCCGACCGGGTGGCCGCGGTGGCCGTCTGCGGCGGATCGGGGCGCACCGCCATACCCTGGGCCCGGAAAGCAGGGGCCCAGGTGCTGTTGACCGGGGAGGTCGGCTACCATCCCGCGGTCGAATGTCAGGAGGCCGGACCGGTCCTGGTGACCATCGGCCATTATTGTTCCGAGAAATGGATTTTACCGGAACTGGCCGGCTGGCTGTCCCGGGCCGACCAGGAGCAAAACTGGGGAGTGACCATCGAGGTTTATCTGCCGCCGGGAGATCCCTATTGCCGGACGGTTTGATCGGCGGGCGCCAGCCCCGACTGGAGCGGGTTAAAGATAGGCGTTAAATTCGAATTTAAGCTAAAGTAAATATACGTTGGGTTGTAGCGGATGGGGGATATGCATGGAGGAACAACTTCGTCAGTTGATCAGTTTGCAGGAGATCGATAACGAGATCGGACAGATCAAAGCCCGGGTTTTAGACCACCCTAAAATCATGGCCGGCATTGATCAGGAGCTGGAGGCAACCCGGCAGGACTACGAGCAGTTGCTGGATGAGTTGGAAACCTTTAAAAAGATGCGCCGGGGGGTGGAAAAGGAAGTCGAGGAGTTGGAACAGCGGATCAAAAAAAGCCGGGCCAAACTCATGGAAGTGAAAAACAACAAAGAATATAAAGCCATGTTGACCGAAATCGACGATTTGACCAAAGCCAAAAGCGT
>JACRCK010000389.1 GCA_016219065.1 Deltaproteobacteria bacterium | reverse complement strand
GGGTGGCCACGTTCCAGAGGGGCGGTGCCGCCACGGTTTCGACTGCCTGGTGCAGGGCCGCCAAACGGTCTTTGATGAGGGCGGAAGCCGATAAGTCCGCCAAAGAAGTCAGAGCGCCAATAAAAATTTCCTGTTCCCGGAGTTTGATGCCCTGCAATTCGGTAACATTTTTAAGGCTGATGAGGGTCGCGGGCAGGATGAGTCCGTATTTCATAAGGGGAAGAAGGTCCGTGCCGCCCGCCAGCACGCGTGCCTCTCCCTGGAGCTTCTCCATGATCGAAAGGACTTCCTCCAGGGTCGCGGGGTCCCGATAATCAAAGTTTGGTAATCTCATTGGGGAAGACTCCTGTGCGAGGTAAACTTAGGATTGGAAAATTCGTAACGCAAAAAGTCGGCCGGCGGCGGAAATAATTATATCCTATTGAAATCACAGGTGATTAAAATGATGGTGGAATTGTCCATGCTACTCTGCGGAAGCAGTCCTAAGAAGGGCAAAAAAAAATCAAGGGGGAAACGTTGAGCGGATTTATATTCAGCCGTTTGAAATTACATTAAAAAAGATAATCCCCCGGGCTGGAGATGAAAATTCTTGCCAATTATCGATCTGCCTCCGCAAGGAGGCAGAAGAGGAAGATTAAACCCAATCCGTATTCATTAGGGCATATCGTTTGATCATTCTTTGGAGGGATGACCGGCGCAAGCTGATCTGTTTGGCGGTGGCCGAAATATTCCCGTGATTGTTACGGAGGGCGTTTACCAGGTAATTCCGCGTGAAATGGTCCAGATACATCTTGCGGGCCCTGGAAAAATCCCGGCCGAGAAGGGCCGGATCCGGATCTCCGTTCCCGGTGGCGACACTCCGCATTTTTTCCGGCAGGGACGAGGGGCCAATGACGGCATCGTCGGATACCACGACCAGGTGCTGCATTAAATTCTCCAGTTCCCGCACATTCCCCGGCCAGTCGTAGGATTGAATCCGGGACAGCACCTTGGGCTCCAGGGTGCAATTCAATTTCCGGAACCGGATTTTGAATTTTTCCAGGAAGAAATGGGCCAGCAGGGATAGGTCTTCCGGCCTGTCTCTCAAAGGAGGCACATCGATCCGCACGACGTTCAAACGAAAGAAAAGGTCTTCCCGGAAACGGCCCGCGCGCACCAGGGCTTCCAGATCTTTATTGGTGGCGGCGATGATGCGGGCGTCGATCGTGAGCGGCCGGGTGCTGCCCACCGGTATGATTTCACGGTCCTGGGCCATGCGCAGGAGCTTCCCCTGCAAGGCCGGGGATAGTTCCCCCACCTCGTCCAGGAAGATGGTTCCCTGGTGGGCGACTTTGAAGTAGCCGTCCTTGTCGCCGTAAGCCCCGGTAAAGGCCCCTTTCACGTAGCCGAACAATTCACTCTCCAGCAGGGTTTCGCTGAGGGCGGCGCAATCCACCACGACCAGCGGGTGGGAACGACGGGGACTCTGCCGGTGGATTTGTTGGGCCACCAGCCCTTTGCCGGTTCCGCTTTCTCCCTGGATGAGGACGTTGCAGTCGATGGGGGCCACTTTGCGGATGAGCTCCAGGATCCGCTGCATCCGCTCGCTGATGGTGACGATTTCGGGGGCTTCCGCATAGGCCTGGAGCCGTTCCTTCAGGAGACGGATTTCTTCCCCGAGGGAGAATTTTTCCGATACGTTGGCGACCACCTTGAGTAATTTGTCCATATCGAAGGGCTTGGTCAGGTAGTCGTACGCCCCGAGTTTGATGGCCGTTACGGCGCTCTCCACGGTGCCAAAGCCGGTGATCATGATCACTTCCGTGCGGGGATTGATTTCCTTGATCTGCTCCAGGAGGGCCAGGCCGTTCAACCCGGGCATGCGGATATCCGTCACCACCAGGCCGATAAACCGGCCGGCCACGATGGAAAGGGCCACCTCCCCGCTGCTGATCCCTTCCACACGGTAGCCTTTTTTGTGGAGCAGTTGCACGCAGCGCTTGCGGATGCTCGGGTCGTCGTCCACGATGAGCACTTCAAATTTGTCGTCAGGCACAGTTTCCTCGGGCTACCCGTAATAGGTTTTTATAAAATGAATTTCAAGAGTGTATCGCGCACAATTAAACCTGAGATCATTATAAATTCGAAATTCGAAGCACGAAATCCGAAACAATATTAAATGTTCAAAAATTCAAATGTCCGAAACATTTCTCTTGCGGAGAGAAAAATTCGGTCTTCTACTACTGAACAGCCGGGGTTCAAGGGGCGGATAGTTTTTAATTTTGAATTTTGGTCATTGGAATTTGTTTCGGATTTCGGATTTCGGATTTCGAGTTTAGCCAAAGGGCAACTTTTTTGGGCCACGAAGGCTAAGGTCTCGGCAGGGTCAGCAGGAAAGACGCCCCGCCCTCTTGGCGGTTGGACGCCGTGATGGTCCCGCCGTGTTCCTCGATAATTCTTTTGCTGACCGCCAGTCCCAGGCCGGTACCCTTTTCTTTGGTGGTAAAAAAGGAATCAAAGATCTTGGCCGCCACCGCCGGAGGAATCCCTTTTCCGGTGTCCCGGATCTCGATGGCCACTTCCTGCTTTTGGTTTTTGGCCGACGCCCGGGTCCTGATCTCTACCGTCCCCGGGGAGGGGAAAATCGCCTCCCGGGCATTATTGACCAGGTTGATAATGACCTGCTGCAGGTTGTTCGAATTGCCCCAGACCAAAAGTTCGGTATCCGCGAAGACCTTGACGATGGCTACATTATCGAGGGCGGCCTGGCGTTGGACCAGCAGCAGGGCATCCTCGATCAGGTCAGGCACATTCAATACTTTTTTTTCTTCCGGGATCATTCGGGAGAAGCCGAGCAGCTTCCCGATAAATTTTTTACAGCGGCGGGCGTCCTCTTCGATCCCCTGCAACTCCCGCAGCAGATCCGGAAGGTCCAGAGGTCCCGCCTGGCAATCTTGCTGGAGCATTTGTGTGGCCAGGATCAGCCCGCTCAGCGGATTATTGATTTCATGGGCGATTTCACCGGCCAGTTTCCCCAGCAAGGTCATTTTTTCCGATTGGAAGAGCTCTTCCTTGAGGATCTTGACTTCCGTGATATCCGTAATGGCGCTGATCATGCCGTCGTAATGTTGGTCGTGCTGCAGGTACGAGGTGCTCACCAGGACCGGCAGGCGGGTCTGGTCTTTCGTCACGTACGTGGTCTCCAAAACTTTTTTGCCCCGGGCCGGGTCCCAGGATTCCAGTTCCCCCACGAACTTTTCCAGGCTTTCTTTGGCCACAAAACTCTGGTAAGGCCGGCCGATGATCTCGGCGCTCTCCCAGCCCAACATTTCCTGAAAGCGGTGATTGACAAAGGTGATCCGGCCGTTCCGGTCGATGATCTGGATCCCGTCGTTCAACGAGGTGACCACCTTCTCGTTAAAGGCCTTCAGCCGGTTGATCTCCTTTTCTTCCGTCAGGTCCCGGGCGGAACCGACCATGGCTATCGGTCTATCATGTTCGTCCTTGAGGGGGATGCAGATGACATAGGTGGGGCAGGTTTCGCCGTCCTTGCGGGTATGGACCAGTTCCCCGCGAAACGTTTTTCCCTTGCGGATTTCCGCCAGGACGTTCGGTTTCCTGACCCCGAGGGTGACGACGTGTTTACCCAGGATCTCTTCCGGACGGTACCCGAAAATTTTCTCCGAGCCTTTGTTGAAATAGACGATTTTCCCGTCCAGATCGGTCACGATCATGGATTCGCTCAGGTTGTCCACGACGGTCTCGAGGAAATCCCGGGTGGTCCTTTTCAGACCCAGGATGATGTTTTCCCAGTCCAACGAACCGGTCACCGAAGTTCCCTTCCCTTTAACACCATGGCTTCCTTAATACGAAAATAGTACCTTCCCCTACGGTCCGGCGGCATGAGCAGTCTCTGTTGTAGGGGCGACCGGCCGGTCGCCCGCGGCCCACGCCCGCGATTTCAGGCTTCGTGGGTGCTCCCCCGAGCATGGTGGTTTAGTACTTGAGCCGGAGCCGGGGAGACCTCCACCGGCGGAAAGCCGCTCAGGCTTTCCGAAATGCAACGGTTACTTTTCCTATCAATCTTCCTTTTCCAGGAACAGATCGATCAGCTTTTTCTCCCGCACGTCCGCCAGGCCCTTATCGGTCAGCCGGATAAAGGGCAGGCCGGTAAAACAAAAAGTTTGCAGGGTCAGGAAAGGACGCTCCAGGCCGGAGCCCAGCGTCCGGAAAGCCTGTTCCAGAGCTTTGATCTGATTGACCAATTCGGGTAGGGGTTGCTCGGAGATCAGTCCAAGGATCGGCATCGGCATCTCGGCCACTATCCGCTCCCCGGCGGCTACGACCAGGCCGCCCCCCAGATCCAAAAGACGGTTTACAGCCAGGGCCATTTCCCGATCGCTGACGCCGATCACCAGGAGGTTGCCGGCGTCCCAGGTAAAACTGGTGGCCACCGCCCCCTGTTTCAGGCCGATCCCCTGGGCAAAACCCAGGGCCGGACGAGGGACCGCATCACGCCGTTGAAAAACGGCCGCTTTCAATACATCCTGCCGGGGATCCGAAGGGATTTGCCCCTTTTGAACAGCCAACCGAACCGTATTTCCCCGGGTGATGGTTTGATTGCTAATGCGGACCGCCCGAAGGGTTATTTCCCGGCCGGCAGCCGGTAGAGAAAATATCTCCGGCTGGATGGGGGGAACGGAGAAGGTCTGCCGGGCCTCGAGAGGATATTGGAAAGGGGCCGGACCGGCCAACGGCCGTCCCTCATCCACGGCCAACTGCCCGTTTACCCACACCTGGCGGCAGTTAAACGAACGCAGGTCTTCGACCAGGACCAGGTCGGCCAGCTTGCCGGGGGCAATCCCGCCCAAGTCCCGCAAATGATAATAATCCGCCACGTTGCGGGTGACCAACTGCACTGCCGTAACCGGAGGGCAACCCGCTGCTACAGCCTGGGCCAGGAGAGCGTTCATCCCCCGGCCTTGAACCAGATCCGCCGGATCGAAAAGGTCGGATACCAGCATCACCCGATGCAGATCAAACCCTTGGGTCAACAGCGGGGCGATGGCCGGGAATTCCCTCCGGACGAATCCTTCCCGGATCATGACCCCCAGCCCCAGACGAAGCCTTTCCAGGGCCTCCTCCAGGGTCGTGGCCTCGTGACAGGAAGTGGTGCCCGCCGTCGTGTAAGCCGACAGATTTTCTCCCCGGGCTCCGGCCGCATGGCCTTCGCGGGTTTTGCCCAGACCATGGGCGCCGACGTAAGCGGCTAAGACCCGGGGATCCTCTCCGACGACCCGGGGCCAGTAGGACTCGCCCACCCCCAAAACCTCCGGCCGGTTCAATATCCGCCTGAAGGCCTTCCGGTCCATTCCCTGGCTGGTTTCCAGCTCCGGAAAGGGCGGGGTCAGGGCCGGGGCCAAAAAAAAGATGCGCATGAGGGTCGCGGCGGCTTCGTCTATGAACCATTCGATCCCGGCCGTCCCCAGGACGTTGGCAGCCATGGCCATTTCCGTAACGGCGGTCGTATTGCCTGTGGCCAGGGCGTAGGGGGCGAATTCGGCGCAGGTGAAGATGCTGTCCAGATGGGTATGGGCGTCGATGAAACCCGGCAGCAGGTAGCCTCCCCGGCCGTCCGTTACCCGGGTTTTCGGCCCGGTCATTCCGGACCGCTTTTCGTCCACGCGGACGATCCGATCTCCGGAAAGGGCTACGGATTGGTTGGGAAGGATTTCCCCGGAATAGACATTCACCAGTGAGATATTTTCGATGACCGCATCGGCCGGGAGTTGTCCCCGGGCGGTCTGCATGAGCCGGCGCAGACGGGCCGCGGTCAAGGGTTTATTCAGGATCATGCGGAACCTCTGGGGGGAGAATTTAAAGGAGGAGAAAATCCTCGGGGGCGCGGGTCAGGGGCTCCAGCCCCCCGGGGGTGAGCAGATAGGTGTTTTCGATCCCCACCAGACCGTGCTCGGGCAGGATGACTTTGGGTTCCAGGGCCAGGACCATGTTTTCTTCCAGCGGCCAGTCGAACTTTTCGGCGATCAACGGCAGTTCGTCCAATTCCAGTCCCACCCCGTGTCCCACATAGGCGGCCTTGGAAGGGCCGGACCCCATAAAGGTGTCCCGATAACCCAACCTTGCGGCCTCCTCCAGCGCCCAGTCGTAGACCTCGGTGCCGGTAATGCCGGGCAGGGTCCGGGATTTCAGGATCTCCTGAACTTCCCGCATGGCCTCAAAGGCCTTTCGCACGGCCGGCGCCGGTTCCCCGATGGACACCATGCGGGTCTGATCGACGATGTACCCGTTGAAGCAGCCGCAATAATCGATGCTGATCGGTTCATGGGCCCGCAGTTCCTTGAAACCGGCGCCCTGGCAGAAGGCCGGTCCGATCCCCAGCCCCCCGGAAGGGGAATCGATATAGGAAGCCCTGGTGCCCTCCGGGCCGGAAAGGATATGGCCGTAGAAGACTTCCATGTTAAACCCCCGGGTGCGGATATACCCCTGGTGGCCTTCCCGGCGCAGGAAGGCCTCCAGGAGTCCGGCCAGTTCCAGTTCGGTCATTCCGGCATGCAGGATTTCCCGAACCTGGCCCATCAAGCCGGCGGCCACGTCGGCGGCCCGAACCAGGTTTTCTATTTCCCATTCGGATTTGATCATCCGGCAGCGGCGCAGGGCAATGCTGGCGTCGAGAAGCCGGGCCGACGGGAAAATATTCTGCAACTGGATGTATAGCTGGGCCGGCAGGATGTCCAGTTCCAGTCCCAGGGTCTGGGGGACGGCATAGCCGTTTTCAATCAGGATCGTCCCCAGGCCGCTCAAGGATCCCAGGGGCCGAATGGCGCCCAGGGAGGATTCTTCCGCAGCCCTTTCGAGGTTTTTCCGGATCAGGAGCAGTGGTTCTTCCTCGGCCGGCAGGAAAAGGACGCCGGGCTGCATGGTTCCGGAATAATAAAAACGATCCAGGTTTTGAAATAACAGCCCGGCGTCGAAACCATTTTGGGAAAAGGTATCCTGCGCGCAGCGGATGCGGCGCTCGATTTCAAAAGAGGGGACGAAAAAAGATGCCTGAGCGGAAGTCGAAGCCATGGTTAAATTATGCAAGTCCGTCCGGGCGATGTCAATTCTAATCTAAAAGAGGGAAAAAAACATCCGGAAGCCTTTGCCCGAGCCTAATCTTCATTTCCCTCCCAACTAAAAATAGTGCTATAATATTTAATTATTGTTTTTGAAGGAGATCTTTTCATAAAATCGGTCTCTCTCGATTTTATGAAAAAACTTTCTCTGCGCTCTCTGCGCCTCCGCGGTGAGCATTTTTTCCAGAAGGCTAAACTGTTACAACAGGTTAAACGAGAGTGAGGATTCCATGAAACTCCACTTTGTGAAGGCCCGGGACCTGCCGGATGCCTGGTTCCAAGCCGTGTATGAGATCCTGGACCAGGGCCGGGAATACGTCATCGATCGGGGGAGCTGTGAAGGACAGCAACGGTTGGAATTCGATTATATAACGGTCCAGATCAAGCACCCCGGGACCCGTCCTTTGCTGCCGGACATCCCTCCGAATCTGGGCATCCCCAATCCGGTGGCCGAAGGCTACGTGGAACAGTACCTGCCCTACCTGATGACCTCTATCAAGCAGGAAAACGAGGACTATACGTACGGCCAGTACCTCGAAAAACAGATTCAAGAGGTCATCCGCATGTACAAGGAAGACGGGTTCGGGACCAACCAGGCCTTCATGACCGTGGGCAATCCCGAAACGATTTACCTGAAAGACCCTCCCTGCCTGCGGGGCATCGACACCCGCATCCGGGACGGCCGTCTGCATTTCTTCGTCTATTTTCGCTCCTGGGACCTCTGGAACGGATTTCCGGCCAACCTGGCCGCCATTCAGATGCTCAAAGAATACATGGCCCAGGAGATCGGGGTGGAAGACGGCCAGATCGTTGCCGCCAGCAAGGGCCTGCATCTCTATGACTACGTCTGGGAACTGGCCAAACTGCGCACCTTGAAGAAATAATCCTCCTCAAATAGACCTCAAATAGAAATGACAACGTCTGTTAGGCCTTTACCTTGGGGTCGTCATACCGGACTTGATCCGGTATCCAGTCCCGCCTGCGGCGGGATGGATTCCGGCCTTCGCCGGAATGACGGCAAGTCTAAATTGGCGAAGCTGTTCCTCGGCCACCCCAATGGATGAGGTATTTGATGTGGTTGTCATCGGCGGCGGCGCTTCCGGGCTGATGGCCGCCGGCCGGGCCGCGGAGTGCGGGGCCTCGGTGCTGCTCCTCGAAAAAATGGCCCGCCTGGGTTTGAAACTGGGGATCACCGGCAAGGGCCGCTGCAACCTGACCAACCTGGGGGATATCACGACTTTCCTTAAAAGCTATGCCCCGGATGGAAAATTCCTGCGCAACGTGTACGGCCGGTTTTTTAACCGGGAACTGCTGGCCTTTTTTGAAGAGCGGGGCGTGCCCCTGGAGGTCGAAAGAGGGCAAAGGGTGTTTCCCGCCTCCAACCGGGCCCTCGATGTCGTTTCCGCCTTGTTGAAATATACGCGGCAGGGGAGGGTGACGATTGTCAAGGAAGCCGCCGTGGAAGGGATCGAGTCCGAGGGGGGCGTCATCCGAGGTGTCCGGCAGTCGGGGCAATTTCAGCCGGCCCGGGCCGTCATTCTGGCCACCGGGGGCGCTTCCTATCCGCAGACCGGCTCCACCGGCGACGGATACCGCCTGGCCGAAGGGCTGGGCCATACGGTGGCGCCGATTCACCCCCATCTGGTCCCGCTGGTTATTGCCGAGCCCTGGGTGGCAGAGCTGCAGGGCCTGGCCTTGAAAAATGTCCGGGCGACCCTTTATCAGGGGGGCAAACCGGACCAAACGGAGTTCGGGGAACTGCTCTTCACCCATTTCGGCCTTTCCGGACCGATCGTTCTCACCTTGAGCGGCCGGGCCGTGGAACTCCTGGCCCGGGGGCCGGTGGAAATCGTCCTGAATCTGAAGCCCGGCCTGGATGAACGGCAAGTCGACCTCCGCCTGCAGCGCGAGTTCCAGACCCATTCCCGCCAGATGGTCAAGTCCATTCTGAAAAACCTGCTCCCCGCGAAGCTCATCCCTTTTTTCCTGCTGCGGGCCGGGGTGGACGGGGAAAAGCCGGCGCATCAGATCAGCGCCGGGGAGCGGAAGCAACTGGGAAGTAACCTGCGGGCCTGGCCCATTCCCATTGCGGGCCACCGTCCGTTGGCCGAAGCGATCATTACCGCCGGCGGGATCTCCTTGAAGGAGGTGGACCCCCGGACCCTGGAATCCCGGCTGGTCAAAAACCTCTTTTTCTGTGGGGAGGTGCTTGACATCCAGGGGATGACCGGCGGTTTCAATCTCCAGGCCGCCTTTTCCACCGGCTGGGTGGCCGGCGGCAGCGCCGCCGAAAGAGTTAAAACTTGAAATACCGTTGGGCGTTCGGCGTTCGGCGGAAGAGTTCAAAACAAAAACATGTTGGCTAAAACGAAAACAGATTCAAAACCCCTAAAGTTAACCTGTCATTGCGAGGAGTTAAGCGACGAAGCAATCCCCATCGCAGCGTGGGGCTCCACGAAATCCTATCCGGGGTTTGTTTCGACCCGCATTAGGCGGGTCTCGCAATGATAAACCTAAACTCGTATTTTCATGCCTCGTGGGTGTGACACCGCAGGCGTTACATGGGCGTTTAATACGAAAATAAAACCTGTTGCTGGTTGCTGGTTGCTGGTTACTGGTTAAAAAAACGTCCGGTCCGTTAAGAATTAACAATTAAGAATTGATTATTGATTATTAGTCCTTCGCCGGTCCCCAGGGTCCCGCTCCCCCACGCGGGAGAGGGTTGGGGTGAGGGGGCCGTATTTAAAGCTATT
>JACRCK010000388.1 GCA_016219065.1 Deltaproteobacteria bacterium | reverse complement strand
CCTCTCAACCCTCTTGGCCCCGCGACGGGGAGGCTGCCGGCACTGCCTCCCCCGGGAATTTTTCTATTTAAAATCCACGCGTTTGATGCCTGCCAGACCATAAACCTCCGGCAAGGCTTGGCGCTGGGGTTGCACGGTGCGCTGCCGCAGCAGGAAGGTAAGGGTCACTTCCTTCTTTTCCAGGTCATTGCTCAGACCGGAATTGACGACCTTTAAGCCGTGCCGGTCAATGATCTCCTGGATTCGTTCCTCCTGTCCGGGCATGTCTGCGGAAACCACGGTCAGCTCCTGATACCAATCCCGGCGTAATCTTTTCTCCAAGGGTTTTAACCCCAGGAGAGAAACCACGGTGATCGCCGCGACCGCACCGCCATAGAAATAAAAGCCCGCGCCGATGGTCAAGCCCACCGCGCAGACCACCCAGACGCAGGCCGCGGTGGTCAAACCCCGGATGGTGTCTTTACTGCGGATGATCACGCCGGCCCCCAGGAAACCGATGCCGGTGATGGCTTGGGCGGCAATGCGCCCCGGGTCCACCTGCAAATTTATGCCTGGAACCCCTCCCCGATACTTATGGAAGAGGTATTCGGAGATAATCATGATCAAGGCGGAGCCCAGGGAGAGGAGGAGATAGGTTCTCACTCCCGCAGGCCGGCCGTGCATCTCCCTTTCCAGCCCCACGGCCCCTCCCAGGAGAGAGGCCAGAATCAGCCTAAAGATGATTTCCCAGTCAGTGATCATATTGGAATCCTTAATTAGTTAAAGGATGGTAGGATGCAATGAAGAAAAGAGAAATTCTGTAATCAGTGGGATTTGAGGTAAAATGGCCTGGCCGTGATCGAGATTAAAAATCATGCCGCCCATAAAATATTAAGGCAACGCCGACGGTAATCAGGAGTTCCGTTCTTCAATCCCCCAAACGGAAATGCGCGCCCGGTCTGCCTCTTGAAGCATCTCCGTGCGGTCGAACATCAGGCTCTTGCCCGCGTCCACGGCCAGAACCGCGGCTTTAACCTCCGCCATGGTGCGGATGGTGTCCAGGCCCACTGCGGGCACGTCAAACCGCAGGTCCTGATGGGGCTTGCTCACCTTCACCACCACGGCTCCTTCTCCGGCCAGGAGCCCGCCCCGGCGGATGGCCTCGTCCGTTCCCTCAATGGCCTCCAGGGCCACCACCACTCCCCGGCGCACCACCACGCATTGGCCGATGTCCAGGCGGCCGATCTCCTTGGCCACCTCATAACCGAAATTGATGTCCCGGAGTTCCTCCGCGGTGGGGGCCCGGCGGCTCAACTGCCCGGGAGAGGCCAGGAGCTCGTCCAGAAACAGGGTGGAAGGGGCGATCCAGATCCCCTCTCCCTCTATTTCATCGGCCACCGCCCTAAGCAGTCGGTCGTCCCGGCCCCCGCCCACCCGGCGGATGAGGCTGAGGGCCCTCAAGTCCGGCCGGAACTCCCTGAAGAGGCGGCCCCGGCTGATGCCTCCGGCCAGCACGGCCCGGCTCACCCTTTCCTTTTTAAAGATGCGGATGATCTTCCCCAGTTGGCCGACGTAAACCCAGTGGAGCCGGTGCACCAACCGCTCCAGGGCCGGGTCCGTTTCTCCCCGGTGGGCCACGGCGATGACGGAGAAGCCCTGTTTAGCGGCAGCCTGGGCAAAAAGGAGAGGGAACTGGCCCTTACCCGCGATTAAGCCGATGTTCTCGGACATCCGCCGGCAGCAGCCCCCGTTCTGAGGTTTCCAAAAAGTGGAGGAGATGGTTGATTTCCGGCACCTGGGGAAATTCTTGCTTTACCCGGGCCATAGCCTCTTTCAAGTTGTACTCGGACAGGAAAAGGAGCTCATAGGCCCGTTTCAGGCCCTGGAGGGCGGTGTCGCTAAACCCGGAACGCTTGAGGCCCACCAGGTTCAGGCCCACCAGCTTGGCCCGGTTGCCCACGGCCATGGCATAGGGCGGCACGTCCCGATGCACCGCGGACAGCCCCCCCAGAATGGCGTGGTCTTCCACCAGGATATGGCCGCCCAGGGTGGCGGCGTTGGACATGATGACCCTGTTGCCCACGTGGCAGTCATGGGCCACGTGGGTGTAAGCCATAAACAGGTTGTGGTTGCCGATGCTGGTGACGCCGCCGCCTCCCGCGGTGCCCCGGTGCATGGTGGCGAATTCCCGGATGGTGTTGTCGTCGCCGATGACCAGCCGGGTTTCCTCCCCCCTGAATTTCAAATCCTGGGGAATCTCCCCCAGCACCGCGAACTGGAAGACGCGGCACCGGGCGCCGATGGTGGTAAAATCCTTGATGATCACGTGGGGGCCGATTTGGGTTTCCGGGCCGATAGCCACCCGGCCCTCAATGATGGAGTAGGGACCCACGGAGACGCCCGGGCCCAGTTGTGCGGCTCCATCCACTAAAGCGGTGGGATGAATCTGAGGCGTTGTCACTCTCCCTCCACGCCCACCGAGGCCATGAGCTCCGCCTCGGTCACCATGATCTGGTTGACCAGGGCTTTACCTTTCATTTTCCAAAATTTTTTGCCGCTTCTCAGGGTTTCCAACT
>JACRCK010000384.1 GCA_016219065.1 Deltaproteobacteria bacterium | reverse complement strand
TATCTTTTTCCGCATTTTTTCGTTTTCAATCTCATGCAGAAAATGCTGGACCGCTGGGCCTACCCGCGTATGCTCCGCAACTATCACCACCTGATCACCGTCTCGGAATCAACGAAACAAGATCTGATCCGTCTGTTTCGGATCCCGGGGGAGAAAATCACCGTGACCCACCACGGGGCCGCCGGGGAATTCCGGCCGCTGGAGGATCCGGAAGCCTCTGCCGGGTTGGTACGGAAATATGATTTGCCGACCCCTTTTATCCTTTTCCTGGGCACCCTGGAGCCGCGAAAGAATCTGACCACCCTGATCCAAGCGCTGGCCTCACTGAAAGAGAAGATCCCCCAGGCCCTGGTCCTGGTGGGACAAAAAGGGTGGCTGTGGGAAGAAATTTTTCGGGCGGTAACCAAATACGGTTTAGAGAATCGGGTGCTCTGGACCGGCTATATTCCCGATGCAGACCGGGTCCTTTTCTACAACGCCGCCGATTTCCTGGTTTATCCCAGTTGGTACGAGGGTTTCGGCATGCCCCTGCTGGAGGCCATGCAGTCAGGCTGCCCGATCATCGCTTCCCGGATCAGCGCCCTGCCCGAAGTGCTGGGGGAAGCGGGTCTGCTGATCGATCCCGGAGACCCGGAGAATTTGGCCGGAGCCATGCTACGGATGGTAAAGGAGCCGGGATTGCGGCAGCGCCTTCGGGAATCCGGCCTGGTTCGGGCCAGGCAGTTTTCCTGGGAGGAAAGCGCCCGGAAGACGCTGGAGGTGTTTGAAAAGGTAACTAGCAATGGATGACCTCATAACCTGCGGATGGCTAAACTCGAAATCTGAAATCCGAAATCCGAAACAAATCCAAAGGTTCAAAATTCAAATGACCACCCTCCAACCCCCTCCCTGGACGGGAGGGGGTTGGAGGGTGGGTGAAGCACGAGTGCCCAAGATCCCTATAAAAGAAGAGGGCCTGTTTCGAATTTTAAATTTGGGTCATTCGAATTTGTTTCGAATTTCGAATTTCGGATTTCGGATTTAAGGAGGTCGCCCTTGCGCGTTGCCTTCCTCGGAGATCGTCTGGGTTTGGCCACCGGCGGCAATCTTTATGTCGCCCGGGTGGCGGCGGAGCTTTCTCGACTGGGCGTGGAGGTCACGCTTATCACCCTGGAGCCGCCCCGGGATATCGTCTGGGACCCGGCCTTACGAGTGATCTCCCAAACGATCGACTTGACCTTCGGACGTTCGCCGGAAAAGGGGCAAGGGTTTTCTTTCCTGCAGGCCAAGTGGGCCGCGGTAGGCGAGTTGAAGAAACTGGTCCGCGAGCCCTACGATATTCTCTATTCCGTGGGCGGCCCCTCCAATATCGTCAACCAGCTCTGCCGTTCCGGCCCTTTCCGCCCCCGGGCCTCCGTGGCGGCCGTCTTCCACCTGTTCCGCCAGACTTCCATTCCCCGGTTTCTCCTCACCGCCGACACGTACCGCAAGCCTTTTCAGACCCTCTACCACTCCTGGGGAGACCACCTGGCCAGACGCTTTGACGCCGTGGTGACCGTTTCCCGGTTCTGGCGGGCGAAATTGATCGAACGCGGTTTTGCCGCCGACCGGGTGCGGGTGATCCCGGTGGGGGCGGAAACCCGGGACTGGCCCGTTGTGGATCCTCGGGAGGCCAAAAAGAAGCTGGGACTGGAGGACCGCCTGGTGGTCTACACCAGCCCCCTGCGGCTGAACAAGGGCATCTTCCAGGTCCTGCAGGCGGCCGAAGATTTGGCGAACCGTTTTCCCCAACTGCTGGTCCTTGCCACCGGGGTGACCGATCGGCAGACCGAAGAAAAGGTGCAGCGTTTTCTGGAGGTCCACAACCTGGAGGGCCATTTCCGTTATGACGGGGTGGTGGCCCGGGAGCGCCTGCCTTATTACCATGCGTCCGCGGAGGTGGTGGTCCTGGCCTCGCAGGAAGAGGAGGGCTGGGGGATCTTCCTCTTGGAAGGAATGCTCACCGGCAAGCCGGTGGTCTGCACACCCCTCGGGGCCATGCCCGAGCTGGTCGGCGAGCGGGGGATCGTCCTGGCGGAAAACACTGTACCCGCCCTCGGACAAGCCTTGGAACAACTCTTCTCCTCTTCGGAGTTGCGGGAGCGGCTGGGCCGAGCCGGCCGGGCCTTTGCCGCCAGCTATTCCTACGAAGCCGCCGCGAAAGCCCATCTGGAATTGTTCGAGGAATTAATACGAAAATAGCTATAGACCCGATTTCGGTGGCAGGGAAGCGGTCCAGGAGGGGATGCGGGAGCGTCAGAGGACTTACGTTCCTACGCAGAGCGGGGGAACGATAGAACAGGTGGCCCCCATCAAAATCAGTACCGTAGGGGCAGGCCCCCGTGCCTGCTCGGGCCCGGAAATCAGGCCACAACGGACGTGGATTTCCTCCAAGCCCGATATATCTCCCGAAACAGAGGCAGCAGGTTCAGCCGGTTCAGGTGGCCGTAGGTCAACCAGACCCGTTTCTGGCGATAAAGCAGGCAGGGCCAGTAGCCCTTGGAAACGTGCCTGAAAAAAAAATACCAGTCGTTGAAAACAGTGCTTTCCAGGTAGGTTTTCGGTACTGGGTTGCGGCTGCCACCCTGTTTTACCATGACATGAAAAACGGAAGCCCGGGGCTCGTATTGAATCCGGTAGCCCTGCCGGCGGATCTTCAGGGCGTAATCCACTTCCTCCCACAAAAAATTGCCCCAATAATTGAGGTCGAAATCCCCCACCTCCCGAAGGACTTCGGTCCGGATGGACATGTTACAGCCGTACAGGGTCGGCACCTCGCAGCGCGCCCTGGTGGTAAAGTTCCGCAGGTAGGCGCCGCTGCGCGTCAGGCGGGCCGCCCAGGGTTCCTCGTTCTCCTCGGCCCCGTCGTACATAACCTTTCCGGACACGGCCCCGATCATAGGGTCGAAATAGTTCTCCAGGTGGCGGTGGATCAAATCGGGCTGAAACAGGACGTCGTCATCCAGGTAGAGGACGACCTCCCCCCGCACCTCCCGGATCGAAAGGTTACGGGCCGCGGTCGTGGAAGGTGGGGCCAGGGTCAGACGCCGGATATCCCGGCCCTCTTCCTGGAGATAAGTCACCGTTTTGGGAACCGGCCGGGTGCTCTGGTCTAAGATCAGGATTTCCAGAGGCTGCATCGTCTGGTCTTTGAGCAGGCGCAGGACATGGATCAGCGACTCCTCCCTATTGAGGGTGCAGATAACGACGGAGACGGTAGGGAGTTGTGGATTCATTGTTGCTGGTTGCTTAGTTACTGGTTTAATGCTGGAGCCGGTGGCTCCGCTTCGCTTGATCCACCCTACATCAACTGCATGTTGAAAACCGGGGGCTGGGCGACCGGCCGATCGCCCCTAGGATGTTTTTTCTTCCATCATCCCTCTGTCCTCTGTCCTCCGGTCTCTGTCCTCTGACCTCTAGGCTTTTCCCTCTGCCCGCCGTTGCCTGTTTTCCTCGATGAGCTCCTGAAAAAAGCTTTCCATCCCGGCGGCCACCTTCCCAACCTCGTAGCGCTCCCGGACCTTGGCGGCTCCGGCCGCGCCTAGGGCCTGACGCAAGCCGGGGTCCTTCAATAAACGCACCAGGGCCGCGCCCAGGGCCGGTGCGTCCCCGGCCGGGACCAGCAGTCCGTCTTTGCCATTCTCGATCAGGGCCGCGACGGCCGGGATATCGGCGCCGACAACCGGTTTTTTCTGGGCCCAGGCCTCCAAAAAAACCACGCCGAAGCTTTCGATGGCCGAAGGGAGGGCCAGCACGTCGGCGGCTGCCAGCAGATCGTTTTTTTCTCCTTCCGGGAAATCATCCAGGGACCGAACCTGGTGGCTTCGGGCACTGGGGTTCCCCTCCAGTAAATCCCGGAAATAGGGGCTGGTCTGGCCCGCCAGCAGCAACACGGCCTCCGGGACTTCGGACCGGATCTGCGCCATAGCCTCCAGCAACAATTCCAGTCCTTTGCCCTCTGCCTTGCGCCCCAGGAAAACCACCAGCGGTTGATCGCCCAATCCCAGCCGCCGGCGAAAAGCCGCCCCGTCGCCGGGTTGCTGCGCCCTTTCCGGAAGGCCTTGACCGAAGACCCGGATCTTGGAGGCCTCCAGCCCCCGGGCCGCCAGAAAATTTTTTTCCGGTTCCGTGTTGGTCAGGATCGCCGAGGCCCTGGGAAACAGCCAGTCGATGATGGCGAGCAGCGAATCGTTCATCTGGGCTTCATGAATATGGGGCTGGATCACCCAGGGGCAGCCTAAGCGACGGGCCGCCTGCCAGGCGTAGTAGGGGGTGGCCGTTGGGAAGGGAACAGCATACAGGATATCCGGCTGGAGCTGTTCGGCCTTCCGGATCATTCCGGGCAGGTGGGGGACATGAGCCATGAACCAGAGGGCTTGTCCGGATGCGGATCGGCTCCGCAGACACAGGGCTCCCAGCTTCGCCAGCAGGGTCCGCTGAAATCGCGAAAGGCGCAGCCGGATGATATGAATGCCATCCAGTTTTTCCTCATCCAGCAAGGCCGGATGGAATCGAGGATGGCTGAAATCCTCCAGTCCGGTCTGGTTGGAGGTGAGCACGGTAACCCGCTGCCCTCTATTAACCAGTTGCCTGGCCAGCTCCAGCAAGGCCGTCTCGGTCCCACCGCGGGCCGGATAAAAGAGGTGGGTCAGGCAAAGGAGGTGCATATTTCAAAATCCGAAATCCGAAATCCGAAACAATAAGCCCAAAACTCAAATTAATTTGTTTTTGGCTGGGGTTTGGGGAAATGGCCGCTGATTCTGATCTGTATTTCCGGTTTTTGGGGATGATCGGTTCGGCACCTGACCAAGCCGAAATAATTTCCTTCTTTTTGCAGATTGATGACTCGCAGGCGATACTGTTTGCCGGGGACCACCGTTTCCAACTGGGTTCGGATTTTCCCTTCCAGACCGTTTTCCACCTGCACGACCTTGAATTCCCGGTCGACGGCCAGCAGCTCCACGATTTTTTCGTCGGGGCTCGGAGCGGAAGAAAATTGGATGGAGGAACCGGGTTTCACTTCAATGAAGGGCCGGACCTGGCCCATAACCGTCAAAGTAAAATTGGGCTGCTGGGGGTCGTTGCTGAACACGGTGGCGCTCTTCCTCACCTTCCCCTGATACCCTTTGAGATCGACTTTCAACACCGCCTTCCCCTCCCCGCCGGGGGGGATGACCCGGTCAAACCGGGCCACGGCGCAGCCTCAGCCGGGGCGGACGTCGTTTATCTGCAGGCCCTCGGTCCCGGTATTCTGGATTATAAATTCATGACTGACCGTTTCGCCCTCGGCCACTTCCCCGAAATCAAAAGTCGGTTCAAGCACTTTAAGCTGGGGACCGGCGGCCCCTAGATAGCCGGCCCAGCACCAGGTGAAAATCAAAAAAAGCGCGACCAAATATTTTTTTGACAAAATTATCATCTTTTACCTCTTGCTGATGAATTCGTTGTGGTTTGCTGAAGGAAATTTCGGGGCTGGGTGACCAACCGGTCGGTCGCCCCTAGGCCCCGCTGCCCCCCAACCTTTGTCCTCCGACCTCTGATCCCTAAAATCCCCGCTGGCAGACTTTATCCAGGTCGGCCCGCGCCATCATCCGGGCCAACTGGTCAAAGGTGATCCGGGCTTTCCAGCCCAGTCTATCTCGGGCCTTGGACGGATCGCCAATTAAAATATCCACTTCCGTGGGCCGATAATAAATGGGGTCGATTCGCACCACCACCGAACCCGGCTCAGGCGGCCGGGCTTCGGCCAGGGACAGGAACGGCTCCCGGCTAATGGCATTTTCATTCAGCCGGTCGGGTCCCCCCTCTCCCGGCTCCGGCGGAAAAACCCGGGAAATGAGGCCGACTTCCTCGACCCCCGACCCCTGCCACTCGATTTCCAGACCCACCGTCCGGAAGGCCACCTCACAGAATTCCCGCACCGAATGGGTCTCACCGGTGGCGATGACGAAATCATCGGGTTCTTCCTGTTGGAGCATGCGCCACATGGCTTCCACATACTCCGGGGCGTAGCCCCAGTCACGCTTAGCCTCCAGGTTGCCCAAGGTTAAGGTTTCCTGCAGGCCCAGACGGATGCGGGCCGCAGCCCGGGTGATCTTCCGGGTTACGAAAGTCTCCCCCCGGCGCGGGGACTCATGGTTGAAAAGGATCCCGTTGCAGGCGAACAGGTTGTAGGCCTCCCGGTAGTTGACCACGATCCAGTAGCCGTAGATCTTGGCCACTCCATAGGGGGAGCGCGGGTAAAAGGGTGTGGTTTCCGACTGCGGGATCTCCAGCACCTTCCCGAACAGCTCGCTGGTGGAAGCCTGGTAAAAGCGTGTTTTAATGCCCGTATTCTTGATGGCATCCAGAAAACGCAAAGTCCCAATGGCATCCACCTCGGCCGTATATTCCGGGACTTCGAAGGATACCCGCACATGACTCTGGGCCGCCAGGTTGTAAATCTCATCGGGCTGAACCCGTTCGAGGATCCGGTTCAGGTTACTGGAGTCGGTCAGGTCCCCATAGTGGGTGATAAAGGTCTGGTCGAAGAGCAGGGGGTTGCCGTACAGATGATCGATCCGGGCCGTATTGAAGGAACTGCTGCGGCGGATGATGCCGTGAACTTCATACCCTTTTTCCAGCAACAGTTCGGTCAGATAGGACCCGTCTTGTCCGGTAACTCCGGTAATCAAAGCGCGTTTCATGATAGGATTAATCTCCTTATATATTCAGCGGTCTTAATGTATAAAAATATTAAATAATTATATTTTTAAACTAAAATCTCATCTTTTGGTTTAAACCGGTTACAGGGCTCCATAACGGCCGCACCCGGCCCCGGATTGATTCTCCAGGACCGCCCCAAATTTTCAGTTGGAATTATACCCACTGGTTGCTATAAGTCAAATCATAACCCAAGATAACGGTGAAGAATCCATCTGCTTCAGTGCTGGTACCCATTTTTTTTCTGCTCAATCACCGAAAGGAGACGGGCTTGGGACGTTTTTTCATAATCCTCTGGTTTTTACTGGCTCTAGGGTCGACGGGGTCTTTTTCAATCCCCCTTCCTGGCCACCTGCTCTGGGCCCAAAGCCCTCGTTTCAGCCTCCAAGTGGCTTCCTTCGAGACCGAGGTTTTCGCCCGAAAGGAAGTGGACCGGCTGAAACTTCTCGGCATTTCCGCTACCTTATCCCGAATCTCGGATGCCCAAAAAAAAATCTGGTACATCGTTTATATCGATTCCTTTAAAAATAAAGAAGAAGCCCTGGCCTATGGAAATAACCTGAAGGCCAAAAATATAATTAATAACTTTATATTATTATTGCAACAAATTAATAAAATAGATGATAAAGCAATGGCATCAAGAATGGACTCCAAACCGCCTGCCCCTCGGGAAAAAACTCTTCGCCAGGACGGCCCGCTCAAGCTTCAGGAAGGACCGGACTTCCTTCGTCTGGAATTGTTGTTGGACCGCCGGACGATTCCGGAAGTCCGCAGCGAAAAAGGGGAGACGGAATCCCGCATCATTCTAAGTTTTAAAAGCGGGGAGCCTTCTTTCCTGCCTCTGGAATTTCAGCGTCGGGAGGGATTGCTGCGGTTCTTCTCGGTCCTCCCCTCGGGAAAGGGGTATACCCTGACCCTGGGTTTCAATCCGGAATTTAACTATCAAGTGGCTCAGGATTATTTTGAGCGGGAGCGGTTGTATACCCTGACGGTAACCAAAATTCCCTGATTATTCCGGCGGGCGGTAAATGATCCACGCCCTTAGGGCGGGGGTTTCACCTTCGCACTAAACAAGGAACCCCTTTATTTCAAGTGGGAGGAGTAGTCAGTTTTTGGATGGGGGTGGGGGTAGGGAGGGGTAGGTCAGCGGAGCAAACGGGCAAAGAAGGGAAGTTTTTTCAGGCGGGAGGATTCCGGTTTCTTCTGAAATTCCTGATCCGGCCAAGGTGCCCCGGCCAGAATCCGTTCGGGATGGTCCGTAACCAGACGAAGGGCCGCTTCCTTTCCGATCAGCTTTTCAGCCGCCCGAACCCCGGCGGCCAGAAAAGGAGGGCGGTTGCGGGGGGAATGGGCATCGGTGGCCAGCACCTGGACCAGCCCCTTCTCCAGCAGAGCCGCGGCGCAGTCCCGCACCTTGCCCCCAAACTCCCCGGTCAGGCTCATGGCCGTTACCTGGAACAGGGCCCCGAAGCGGCTCAGTTCAACCGCCTGTTCGGGATTTTTCTGGATAGCCCCGTTACGTTCCGGATGGGTGACGACGGGGATAAAACCCTTGGCCCGCAGCTTGAACAGAATTTCCTGAAGGGCCGAGGGCAGGGCAAAAGAAGGCAATTCCAGGAGCAGATAACGCCGGTTATTGATTGACGGCAATTCCTGCCTTTCCAGGTGTTGGATCAGGCCCGGGGACAGATGGATATCGGCTCCGAGATAGAGCGTCAGCGGCAGACCCTGGACCTGCAGGTATTCCTTCAGCCGGATGAAGCGCTCCTCAAGCTCCTCCCGGGTGTGGTGGTAGAGGCCGTTCCGGACGTGGGGGGTGGCCACAATGGCCCGGATGCCGTCGTTCACTGCCAGGCGGGCCATGGCCAGGGATTCTTCCAGATCCTTCGCCCCGTCGTCCACTCCGGGCAGGAGATGGCAATGGAGGTCAATCATGTTTCCAAGGGGGCTTCCGGTTTGGCCCGGCGACGTTCTTTCCTCCCGTATTTTTTGATTTTGTCTTCCCCGTAATAGTAGTAGTAATACTGATAATAGTAATAGCTGTCCGGGCCTACCGGTATATCATTCAAAACCACCCCCAGGATCTTGGCATTGATTTCCTTTAAAGACCGGACGGTGGTACGGATGATAGTCCGGGGAGTCACGCTGGTCTTGACCACCAGGACCAAACCATCCACCAAGCGGGACAGGGCCACCGAATCGGTAACGGCCGTAACCGGCGGGGAATCGATGATGATCCGGTCATACTGGCCGCGCATTTGAGTAACCAGTTCTTCCATCAGGTCCGAGCTGACCAGTTCGGCCGGGTTGGGGGGAATCGGCCCGCAGGGGATAACCCAAAGCTTGTCCACCGGGGTGGGGAGAACCAGATCCTCCCAGGAACGCTCTCCGATTAAGATATTGGACATGCCGGGATCGCGGGGCAGGCCAAATATTTTATTGATCCGCGGGCGGCGCATGTCACAATCCAGAACCAGAGTCCGTCCTCCTCCCTGAGCCATGGCCACCGCCAGATTGGAGGCAATCAAGGTTTTTCCTTCCTTGGCGGTCGAACTGGTCATTAGGATGACTTGGGGGACGTGTTTGGCCGAAGAGAAAAGGATGTTGGT
>JACRCK010000398.1 GCA_016219065.1 Deltaproteobacteria bacterium | reverse complement strand
CACGGAAAGGGATTAGCTATGCCGACCTATACCTGGGAAGGAAAATCGGGATTTGGAGAACTCAAGAAAGGCTTCAGCCCTGGACCGAGTTGCTCCTGACCCTGTGCCTTTCCTTACGCTTCGGATTTCAAAAACAGAAGGAGTTGCTGGAGGGCTTGCAGGAGATTATCCGGAGGCGGTCCGTCCCGCTGGAAACCCTGCTCCGAAAAACCGGGATCTTCGACCTGCTCAGGCGGGAGAATTTGACCCCCCAGCAAAAGGGGGAAGCCTGGAGGCGCTCCCTGCGGGCCGAACGTTTTCCGGCCCTGACCGCCACGGAACGGGCTTTCTCGGAACAGGTCAAAGGGCTGGGCCTGGATGACCGGACCCGCATCAAACCCCCGCCTTTCTTTGAGGGCGGCCGCTACGAACTGGCCGTTCAATTCACCGGCCGAACCGACCTGGAGGCCTCCCTGAAAAGAGTTCAAAAGGCCCTGGAGGAGGGAAAACTCGACGATTTGCCCTGATTCCTTGTGTCTTTCATTGATAATTAACAATTGATCATTGACAATTGATAATTATTTTTTCCCGGGCCAAGAAAAGGCTAATAACCAATAATGATGAACTCGCAAAAAGTCGTCATTGCGAGCGAAGCGAAGCAATCCCCCGGTGTAACTATCTGATTCCGGGGGATTGCTTCGTCGCTTCACTCCTCGCAATGACTGCCTTTGGGGCTTTTTCCGAAACCATCAATAATCAATTGTCAATAATCAATTATCAATTGTTAACGGGACCTGCTGCTATCCAGTAGGCAATCGGCAACAATAAACCATGTATCCTTTCAAAAAAATTTTCATCGATCAGTCCGTGGCGGGGCTGCCCCTGACCGACCGGGTCCGCCGGGCCTTTCCCTCCCTGCCCGTTGAAATCATCTCCGGCGAACCAAAATCCGATCCGAACCTGTCGATCGCCGGGTCCAAAAAGATCCTTTACCTTACCGCCTTCAAAGGCCAGTTGATCAAACCCTGCCCGGGAACCCGGGAATACATCTGCTGCGGCTACCAGATCCTGAACACGGCGACCAATTGCCCCTTTGACTGCTCTTATTGCATCCTGCAGGCTTATTTCAATCAGCCTTATATCCGGATCTTCGCCAACCTGGAGGATATCTTTTTCCAATTGCGGGCTTATGGGCAGGAGCAGGCCGGGCGGATCATCCGCCTGGGCACCGGTGAGTTCACCGACAGCCTGGCCTTCGACCCCTTTACCCACTTCTCCGTTCGCTTGGCCGAAGAGATCAAGGCCTGCCCGAACCTGGTGCTGGAGTTGAAAACCAAATCCCGGGCGGTCGAAAACCTGCTGGAGTTGGCCAAGACCGACCGGCTGATTATTTCCTGGTCCTTAAATCCGGAAAAGGTGATCGCCCGGGAAGAGCGGGGGGCTGCCGGCTTGAACGAACGCCTGGACGCGGCCGCGGCCTGTCAGGAGCAGGGCTTTCGTCTGGGTTTTCATTTCGATCCGATCTTTTATTTCCCCGGTTGGGAAAAGGAATACCGGGATACGGTGGACCGCCTGTTTCGACGGATCGATCCGGAAAGGATTGCCTGGATCAGCCTGGGCTGTTTTCGTTACCTGCCGCCCCTGGCTGCGATCATCCGGAACCGGTTTCCCCGGGCCGATTATATCCACGAAGAATTCATACCGGCCCTGGACGGGAAGAAAAGATATCCCCAGTCGCTCCGGGTGGACATGTACAGCCGCCTATTGGAATGGCTGGCCGAACGGGGGGCCGGGGCCATGGTCTATCTCTGCATGGAAAACCCCGCGGTCTGGCGGAAGGTGTTTGGATTCGTCCCTGGGGAAGGGCACCCGTCCCTGTCCGAGATGCTGGATTCCCGGACCGGAATCAAAAGCCCCTGACCGGAAAGGCCAGGGGCTTTTGTCCTTGGCGTTCTTTGCGGTGAATGCGCCTTTATTTGGTTTCCATCAGCGCTTCCGGGTTGATCATGACCTTGGCGTCTTTCAACGCTTTTTCCACGAATTCGGTGACCCGGGTTTCCTGCTTTTCGCGCAGGGCCTGCTTCTTGACCTTGTCTTTGATCGACTCATAGGATTCCACGACCGCATCCTTCTTCTCATCGACCTTGATGATGTGGAAACCGAAATCCGATTCCACGATCCCACTGAGTTCTCCCGGTTTCAGGGCAAAGGCGGCCTGTTCAAAGGCCGGGACCATGGCCCCTTTGGAAAAGAAGCCCAAGTCGCCGCCCTTGGTCTTGGTGCCGGGATCGTCGGAATTCGCTTCAGCCAGTTTGGCGAAATCCTCGCCGCCCTGGATCTGTTTGAGCAGGCCTTCCGTTTTTTCTTTCAGTTTCTTTTTATCCTCTTCGGAGACATCCTTGGGGACCTGAATCAGGATGTGGCGGGCTTTGACCTGTTCCGGCGATTTGAACAGGTCGGTATTCTTGTCGTAATAAGCCTTGGCCTCTTTCTCCGAGACCGTCACCTTGCTGATCACTTCCCGCTGCAGATACTGGAAGGCCAGGAAGTTGTTGGTAATCAATTCCATCTGGCCCTTGATATCGGGTTTTTTATCGAACCCTTTCTGCCGGGCCAGGTCAGCCAGGACGATGCCCTGCACGGTCTGCCAGAGCAGGGTGGGCTTGGCCTGCGGATTTTTTTCGATCATCTTGCGCTGTTCCGGTTCGTAAAACCCCATGATTTTATTGAAGTCGGCTATGGTGATGACCCGGTTGCCGATGCGGGCCACGACGTTTTTATCCGGGGCCGGAGCTTTGGCGGCGGGCGCCGCTTTCGCCGGCGGGGTCTTGGCCGGGCTCGGGGCGGCCTGGGTTTCCGCCTGGGCTTGGGCCAGCAGGAAGGCGCCCAGAAGCAGGGCCGTTACGAACCCGACGATTTTCAAGCTTGTTTTCATGGTATTCTCCTTTTGACTATAATCGTTGCCCCGACAGGGATGGTTTTCGGGGAGTATTTACTTAAACCAATCGAATATAGCACCTTTTTAATCCGGAAAATAGAAAAATATGATGGTTTCGATAAAAAGACCTGCGCCGGTTGGGGTTTTTCGGGGCGAGCACCCGCGAAGCATGAAAATGAAGGGCCTGGTAAGGCATAAGGCTAATAATCAATAATCAATTCTTAATTGTTAATTCTTAAAGGACCGGACGTTTTTTTAGCCAGTAACCAGCAACGAGCAACCAGCAACAGGTTTTATTTTGGTACGAATTACTCACTCCCCAATAAACCGGCGGTTCCGTTCGTAGCGCATCTGGAGGAGTTCCACCAGGAGGGCAAAACCCATGGGCAGGTAAATGTAGGCCTTGGGGACGTGCTTGTGCATCCCCTCCATGAAAATGGTCACGCCGATGGTGACCAGGAAGGACAGGGCCAATATCTTCAGGGCCGGGTGCTGGATGATGAACTCCCCCACCGGGCCGGCAAAGAACAGAATAACGACAAAGGAAAGGATCACCGCCCCGATGATCACCCAGACCTGGTCGGTCAGACCCACGGCCGTAATGACCGAATCGATGGAGAAAACGATGTCCAGCAGGACGATCTGGGTGATGACGGCCGGAAAGCTTTTTTTCAGGGTCCCGGCGAGCCGTTCCTTTTCTTCCCGCAACTCCACCGTATGGTGAATCTCCCGAACGGCTTTATACAGCAGGAAAAGCCCGCCGGCGAGCAGGATCATGTCCCGGACCGAGAGGTTCAGCAGCAGCGGATCGGTCAGACCGGCCAGGAACAGGACCAGCCCCAGCATCAGGATCCGGGCCAGGAGGGCCAGGCTGAGACCGACCATCCGGGCCTTGGGACGCTGTTCCTCCGGCAGCCGGCAGGCGAAAACGGCGATTACCAGCACATTGTCGATGCCCAGGACCAATTCGAGCCCCACCAACAGGGCCAGCAGCAGAATGGCGTCAGTCATTTTTCTTTCCGGTTTTTTTCAGTTTTTGATAATAGGTGTCGGCCAGGTACACGGCGGCCAGGGGATTGTGGCCGGTCACCCGGTCCTTGACGGCCAGAACCGTGGTCGGGGCCTGGGCGTATTGGAAAAACAGCGAGTCGTGGCCCACGCAGAGACCCAGTAAGACATTGAACTGGGTGGCCGCCTGGTTCAGCAGTTCGGCCTGAAAGACCGGGTTGCACATGCTTTCGTCGGTGCCCTGGAATATCTTTTCCTCGTCCCGGATGCCGATCAGGGATTTGGGGGTCTTGCCGGCCTTGCAGACCGCCGAGACGACCTCGAACCCCCGGGTTTTGAAAAGCGCTTCCACCCGGACCGCCTCGGCGGCCAGCCCGATGCAGAAGGCCAGACCCAGCCGCCGGTAGCCCATCCGCCCGGCGAATTCGCAGATCTCCTCCAGGCGGGTCTTGGTCGGCTGCATTACGTAAGGGCGCTCGTGGCGGTTGGCGTAACAGGCCGCCTCCTGGAGAGAGGCCTGACGGGCAAACTCGTGGACGTCCGGCTTTTCGTATTCCCGGTTGGCCGAGGCTAAAACGGTTTTGCGGGTCAAAGTCGGACAGCCCCGGGAGGCCGACCCGTCGGCGGTGAAACAGATCCTTTGCTGCATGGGGAAGCCGCAGGCGCCGCAATCGGGCAGGGGAGTCGATCGCACCGTTTTTCGGGCTGCGATTTTTTGGGGAGGCCGGGCCGATTTGTTCCGGGTCCGGCCCTTTTCGTTTTTTCCTTGGACAGAGGGATCAGGCTTCATGCCGCTTCCTTACGCCGGCGGTTTCCAGCAGGGCCGCCAGTTTTTCATAGGGTTGGGCCCCCACCAGGGCCTTATCCTCCAGGATAAAAGTGGGAACGGCCGTGATCCCGATTTGCCGTGACCGGTCCCAGTCGGCGTCGACCGCTTCCTTGAATAGCCGATCGGCCAGGACCTGCCGCGCCTCTTCCGGGGGCAGGCCGAGGTCCCGGACCAGGCCCGTCAGGACGTCCGCTTTTCCAATATTTTTACCCGCCACGAAGTAGGCCCGAAAAACGGCCTGATGAAAATCGTGCCCCCGGCCCCTGGTTTCCGCCCACTTGGACAGCTCCTGGGCCGGACGGCTGTTGTAGGTCATCGTCCGGCGGGTAAACGGCAGCCCCGCGTCCCGGGCGGCCCTTTCCAGGCGGGCCATGACCTCGTTCAGGTCGAAATTCCGGCCGGCGAACAATTGCTCCAGCGTCAGCCCTTCTTCCGGGATTTCGGGGTGGAGCGGAAAAGCGCTCCAACGGATAGCTATCTGGAATTCCTGCTGCAGCCGATCACTACGCCCGGTAATGAAATAGCACCAGGGTCAGATGTAATCGGAGAAAATTTCGAACACGGGAGACAGAGCCATGACGTTCCTTTTTCCGGATTTTTTTAAGAATCAGACTATAAGACCTTCCCGTATACCGGTCAAGCCGTATCTAATTGAGGCTGGCGGGTTGGCTATCTCCTAGTTGACTTTTTCCAATTAGGCCATCTACCATAATAATTTAAGGAGCTAAAAACAATATCAGGGCAGTAAATCGCTGAGCCCGGGCTTTTCCCAAGGGCTCCCTCTCCCCCACGCGGGAGAGGGATGGGGTGAGGGGGGACTCCGTAGTTGAATCTCAAACCGGGGCAGAGACTTACCGGCGAAAAGCAATAATTAATAATCAATAATTAATTGTTAATCGTTAATGAAAACCGCTGGCTTTTAACCAGCAACCAGCAAGGAGAAATCCCATGATCGCCATCCATTATGTCCGCAGAGGGCTCTATATTTTCGCTCTGGCTTTGTTGTTAGGAATCGGTCTTCTCCAACCGAAGGCTCAGGCTCAACTCGGGGTGAACATTGCCGCCACGCCGGTATTCAGCGGTTTTAACCTGCCCCTCCATATTACCCACGCCGGAGACGGTTCCGGGAGGATCTTTGTGGTGGAAAAGGGCGGGACGATCCGGATCGTGCAGGGCGGGGTTTTGTTGCCCACCCCCTTCCTGAACATCTCCGACCGCGTACAGCCCCCAGTGTTGGGGACCGAGGAGGGCCTGTTGAGCGTGGCCTTCCCGCCGGGCTTTGCCGCCAAGAGGTATTTTTACGTTTATTACACCAATCTGAACGGAGACAACCGGGTTTCCCGGTTTCACCTCACCGCGGATGACAATGTGGCCGACCCGGCCCGGGAAGAGCTGATTATCTTTTTCAGCCATCCGACCTTTACCAATCACAACGGCGGCCAGTTGGCCTTTGGCCCGGACGGCTTCCTCTATATCGGAACGGGAGATGGGGGCGGGGGGGGTGACCCGAGCGGAAACGCCCAGAACCCGGGATCCCTTTTGGGCAAGATGCTCCGTATCGACGTGGAACCTCCTCCAGCCGGAGTGTCCGGCCCTTTCCGCACGTTTTTTCCGGCCATCTTCAAGGCCGAAGCCGGTTTGGCCTACCGCATCCCGCCGGACAATCCCTTCGTAAACACTCCCGGCTTTCGCCCGGAGATCTGGGCCCTGGGAATGCGCAATCCCTTTCGGTTTTCCTTTGACCGCCTGACCGGGGACCTCTATATCGGCGACGTGGGCCAAAACCTCTTTGAGGAAATAGATTTCCAGCCGGCGGTCGGCGGGGGAGGGCGGAATTACGGTTGGAATATCATGGAAGGCCTCCACTGCTTTCTCACCCCCACCTGCATCCAGACCGGCCTGACCCTGCCGGTAACCGAGTATGACCATACCCTGGGCTGTTCCGTCACCGGCGGTACGGTCTACCGCGGATCGACCTTTCCGGGATTATCGGGCATCTATTTTTTTGCTGATTTCTGCACCGGCCGGGTCTGGGGACTGCGCAACATCGGCGGGATCTGGCAGCGGCAGGAGCTCCTGGACACGGTCCATTCCATCAGCTCCTTCGGGGAGGACGAAGCCGCCAACATCTATTACGCGGATTTGACCGGGGGGATTGTTTACCGGATCGATCAGATCCCTTAAAGGGATCGACCGTCCGGTTGTTGAAGGGCTGGTGCCCCTGGCCCGACTTGAACGGGCGGCCTACAGATTAGGAATCTGCCGCTCTATCCTACTGAGCTACAGGGGCTTTAATGATTTCACTGCAAGTTTTTTTCGCTGCCTGATGGCTATGGTTTTTTATTTTCCAACTGGAAAGAATACTATCATAAATTTCTATTGAGATAAAGCGGTAAGGGAAGGGGAGTAATAGAAAAACTGGCTTGTCCCCCAGTCTCCGCCATCGGGACTTATCATCGCTGGCCCCGGGGAGGTAAATGGTAACTTATTATAATCTATCGGCCGAGGCATAAACTGTACTGCTGACTATACACTTGAACTATACACCAAAATAGCCTATCCTGATTTCAAATCCCATAGGGGAGGCGGTAAACATGGAAGAGGTCAATGCCTTGACGGTCCGCAATAAGCTGGGGGCCATTTTGGATCGGCTGGAAAAAACCGGAGAGCCGGTGAAGATCAGCAAAGGCCGGAGAGTCCGGGCGGTCCTGGTGACTCCGGACCAGTTTGAAAAACGGTTTCTCGACTGGCAGGCGGAGGAAAAAAAGGAAAAGCTTTTGCAAGCCATTCGGGCCTGGCGAAAACCGAGGAAGGGCGGTGAAGACAGCCTTACGGCTTTGCGCCGCCTGCGCGGTTACGAAGGATGATCCGGGTGGTCGATGTTTCGGTAGCGGTCAGATGGTTCCTGGCCGAGGAGGCGCACCCCCAGGCCGACCGGGTGCTGGAGGCCCTGATCGCTCAACCGGAGGCCTTTGCCGTCCCGGAACTTTTTGCCTTTGAGGTCTTGGCCGTGTTGCAGCGGCTCCATCCCCAGGGGCTCCAGGCCTTCCGGGAAGGCGTGATCCCGCTGCTGCAATCGGGCCTCTTTCGCCAACCCATGACGGAAAAACTGGCCGTCAGGGCCGCCCGTTATGTCCGCTTGGGGCTCACCGGCTATGACGCCTGTTACGCCGCTCTGGCGGCCGACTTAAAAGGGGTCTGGTTGACCTTTGACCGGAAAGCGCATCAGGCAATTCATAAGGAAGGAATTTCCCTTTTTCTCGGGGAGGGGATCCAGTTCTAATTTTAAAAAGGCGGAGCCATGAAATTTCTCCATACGGCCGACTGGCAGTTGGGCATGAAGGCCGTCCAGGTGGGCGGGGCCGGAGAACGGGTCCGGACCGAGCGGCTCAAGACGGCCTCCCGGATCGTGGAACTGGCCCGGGAACAGGCCGTGGACTTCATCCTCCTGGCCGGGGACACCTTCGAAGACAACGCAGTGGAGCGGGTCCTGATCCAGCAGTCGGCCGACCTGCTGGGCGGCGCCGGTCTTCCCGTGTACCTGATCCCCGGCAACCACGACCCTCTGGTCCCCGGATCGGTCTGGGAGCATCCCTCCTGGGTTTCCGGGACGAACGTGCAGATACTTTCCGAGGAAAAGCCGGTACCCGTCCCGGGGGGTTTGCTTTACCCCTGCCCGGTGCGGGAGAAGTTCTCCCGGAAGGATCCCACCGCCTGGATACCCGCCGAATCCGCCGCGGCCATCCGTATCGGCCTGGCCCACGGCTCCTGCGAAGGGGTAGGGGGTGATGATCTGGAAATGCCCATCCCCCGGGACGCAGCCTCCCGGGCGGGACTCGACTACCTGGCCCTGGGCCACTGGCATTCCCTGGCATTTTTTCCGGACGGCAGCGGCGTGAACCGGGCCGCCTACCCCGGCACGCCCGAACCTTCTCGTTTCGGGGAGCGGGAGAGCGGGAAGGTTTTAATCGTCGAGATCGAGGCCCCGAAGTCGCCCCCCCGGATCACCCCGCTGCACGTCGGCGGCCTGATCTGGGAGGTGCAGGAGGCGGAGATCCGGAAACCGGGTGACCTGGCTGGGCTCAGGGCAACCATCGAAACCCGTCCCCGGCCGGAAGACACCCTGCTGATTTTAAGGGTGACCGGTTTCCTGGAGGCCGGAGAGCAGCAGGAACTGGTGCGCCTGAAGGAAATCATCGACGCCCGTTTTCTCTACCGGGACCTGGACCTCTCCCGCCTGCACCCATCGCCGGAGGATGAAACCTGGATCTCCGCACTCCCGCCGGGGGTCCTTCAGGAAACAGCCGCCCGGGTACGGCAGCTTGCCGATCCCGGATTCGGCGGAACCCGCCCGGAGGGCGCCACCCCGGAAATCGCCGCCCAGGCCCTGATGGAACTCTATCTCCTGTCCAGGGAGGTGAGCGCATGATCCTCAAGTCCATCACCGTCCAGGGCTGGCGCTGTTTCCTCAACCCCGTCACGGTGGGCCCCCTCGATCCGGCCCTGAACATCCTCTTTGCCCCCAATGCCTGCGGTAAGACCACCCTTTTCGAGGCCCTGCGCCGGGCGCTGCTCGACAACCACCGGGTGGGCGGCAAGGACATCGAGGCCGTCAAGCCCTGGGGCCGGGATCTGGCTCCCACAGTGCAGGTCCTTTTCGAAAACCGGGGAGAAAGGCTGCGCATCACCAAGCGTTTTCTGGACCAGCCTTTTTCCAAACTTGAACGGGAGGAAGAGGGGAGAATGGTCCCTTTGGCCGAAGGGCCGGCGGCCGATGAACGGGTCCGGGCCGTCCTGACCCGGAGCGCGCCGGTAAAGGGCCTGGCCCGGCCGGAACATTGGGGCCTGGCCCAGGTCTTGTGGGCCCCTCAGGGGGACTTGTCCCTGGTTCCCTTTTCAGGAGAAGTCCTGGCGGACATCCGGGCCACCTTGGGAGCCCAGGTGGGCAGCGTCGGGCCGGTGGAAAAGTTGATCTTGGACCGTTATACCCAGTTCTTCACGCCCACCGGCAAACTGCGCGGCGGAGAGAAGGCCCCCCGGATAATCCAATTGCAGGCCGCTCTGGAAAAGGCCCTGGTTGCCCGGGCAACGGCCTTGAAAGGGCACGAAGCCTTTGAAGACCTTTCCCGTAAGGTCCGGGATCTCCAACTCAAGAGCCGACAGGCCCTGTACGAGGCCGAGGAAATCAAGAAACTCCTCGCCGCCCAGCAGGACAGGGCCGACACGTATAAGGCTGCACAGTCGGAACTGAAGGAACGGGAGGCCCGCTGCCAGGCCCTGAAGTCCCGCTACGGTCAGTTGAGCCAGCAGCGGGAAGGGATCCGATCCACCCAGGCGGAATTGCAGGCAGCCGGGGACGACCTGGAAAAAAGCAACCGGGAGCTTCCCCTGCAGCAGCGGGAGGCGGAAGCGCTGCAGCGAATCGCCCACCAGGCCAAAGCCAGGCTGGAGGATGCCCGGCTGGGCAGAAAAAAAGTGGATCAGGCCCGGGAAACGGCCGACGACGCCTCCGTCTTCCTGAATCAAAAACACCAGTCCGCCGAGTTGACCAGCCGCCTCGAAAAGATCAAGGAAACCCACCGGGCCCTGCTGGCCGTCAAGGAGGAAAGGGGCCGCCTGGTGGCTCCGACGGCCCGGGAATTATCGGCTTTAAGAAAAGCCGTTTCCGAAAAAAACGAGGCCCGCCTGCGTTTGGAAAACGCCCTGATCACCCTGGAAATCGTCCCGGAAATCGAAGGCACCGCCGAGGTGCTCACCGGCGAGCAGACCGGCTCCCTGCCCTTGCGCTCCGGGGTCCCGGCGTTCATCCAGGGTTCCCCGGAAGTCGCCGTAAGCCTGCCGGGCATCGCCAGGATCCGGGCCCGGGGACCGGCCGGTTCCATCGAAGAGCTGCGGAAAAACCTGGAACGGGCCGGGGAAAAGATCCGGAAGCTGCTGGAGCCTTACGGCGGGGTGCCGGTGGAGGAACTGGAAAAACGGGAGGAACGGGCCCGGGACCTGGAGGCCCGGCTGATGGAACAACGGACCCGCCTGGAAACCCTGCTGGCCGGAGAAGCCTTCGAAGCCCTGCAAAGCCGGCTGGCCCTCGTGGAGACCCGGATGATGACCCTCCTGGAGAATTACCCGGATTGGGAAACCAAACCGCCGGACGGGGAGCGGCAGCAACTGGAGGCCCGGACGATCAAGGAACGCTTCGTACAGGAAGTGGAAAAGGCGGAAGGCGAATGGGAAAAGGCCCAGATCAGCCTTTCCGCAGCCACCAGCCGCATCTCTACCCTGGAGAGCGAACGGACCCGGAACCAAAACCTGGTCCAAACCCTGGAAAAGAAACTGGCCACGCTGGGGCAGGAGGCCGGCGACGAAAAGACCCTGGCCGACGAGATGGCCCGAACCGGCCTGGAGTTTGAAGGGGCCACGGCCGGCCTGGAAGAAGTGAAAAAGAGGCTGGCCGGATACGACGAGGACCCGCTGCAAATTCTGGAGCGGCTGCAAAAACGGCTCGAGGCCGCCTGGGAAACCTCCCGCCAGGCCCTGGGGGCTGAAAAGGGCACCGAGGGGGAACTGCGCAACGCGGGAAGCCAGGGGGCTTATTCCATCCTGGTCCGGGCCGAAGAGGAGACGGCCAAACTGGAGCGGGAACTGGCCGCCGAAACCCGGCAGGTCCAGGCGGTCCGCCTGCTCTTCGATACCCTCAATGAGTGCCGATCGAAGATGGCTGAGGCCCTGACCGCCCCGGTAGAGCATAAAGCCACCTACATCCTGCAAAGGATCGCCGGCCGCAGGCCCGGGCCGATCCGGTTGAACCAGGGGCTGGATACCCCGGCTATAAATCTCGAACCGTCGGCCCCCGGAATCCCTATCGACCAGGTATCCGGTGGGGAACGGGAGCAGATCTACCTGGCCACCCGACTGGCCCTGGCCGAACTGCTGGCCGCCCGGGACCGGCAACTGGTGGTCCTGGACGATGTGCTGACCTTCACCGACGCCGCCCGCATGGCCCGGGTGCTGGATGTCCTGGAAGAGTCCGCCCGGCGCCTCCAGATCCTGATCATCACCTGCCACCCGGAAAGATACCGGGGGTTCGCCACTGCCCGATTTATCGATCTGGAAGAAATGGTTCGCGCGGCGGCGTGAGCAATCCCGGCCCAGACCAAAGAGGCACGCTAAATCCAATCCTGTACGCCGGGCGGCAACGAGAGCAGCGCTGAGCTGGAACTTTAAACGTTGGACCGCTCCCGCAGATAGCCGACGAATCCGGCCAGGCTGTTTCGGGTAAAATAGCGCTCCCGGCCTTGTTCGGCCTCGTCCAGGGATTGAAAGTCTTTCAGGCGGGGGTCTTCGGCCAAAAGCCGTTCAGCGGTCTGGGCCACCGGATCGGCGGGGTTTTCCTTTAAAGCCCGGTCGGCCGTATCCAGCCAGTAATAAAGCTGGTCCCGGTAGGCGCCCAGGATTTCCCGGCTGTGCGGATAAAAACCCAGATGGGCGAAATAGATGGGCCGGTCCGGGAGGGTCCGCAGGCGGTCCACGCTGGTGACGGCCTGTTCGAAGAAAAAACGCGGCGGGGTAGGGGGGCGCAGATAGAGCCGGTCCCAGTAGGGCAGATATACCCCGGCGGCCTCTCCGGCGAACAGTTGCCCTTCATAATCGAAGGCCAGATGGTGCGGGGCATGACCGGGGGTCTCCAGGATTTGTAGACCCGGGAGCGCGAAATCCGTATGGGCTGACAATCGGTCGGCCGGTACCGGCTCGATCGGCCCGTAGGCTGCGGCCATGTCCTGGAGTGTTTTGAGACTGCCGGCCCACAGTTTGGCGGGGTTGACCAGGTGTTTCAATCCTGAAGCGTGGACGACCGCCCGGGCCGTGGGGAAGTGGCGCAGAAAAAGGCCGAGACCGCCGGCGTGGTCGATGTGAATATGGCTTATAAAAATATAATCAATGCGGTTTAAGCCCCGGTCTTTAATTTCGGCCGCCAGGCGGTCCACGGAAGAGGCGGGGCCGGTGTCCACCACGATCGTCGGCGGACCCGGGATCACCCAGGAGCCGATAAAACGCTCCAGGCCGGGGTAAGGTTGAGGCAGGGTGATTAAAAAAGGGGGGCCATCGTCGGATATGCGGGATTCACCCACCCCCCAACCCCCGGAGCCCGTCCCGCTGCCGGGCGGGATCGAGGGAGGGGGAGATGTTTCGGTGATTTGGATTTTGGTCATTTGAATTTGTTTCGAATTTCGAATTTCGGATTTCGAGTTTAGCTTAGAATGGATTAATGTTTCTCAGCCAAGGCTTCTCCTGCTTCCAGCAGCTTTTTGCCGGTGATGTTCACCAGGGCCCAGATTACATCTAGCGGCAAATGCTGTTCCACGGTCCGGTCGAAGGTAATGATCAACTGGGCCGGGAATTCCTCGTCTTCCCCGTAAAAGATATATTCCAGCCGGACCCGGGGCAGGGCGGTCAGGACGAAGGAGCCGTCTCCTTTTCCGGTGGCCCTTCCTCCCAGGGTTTGACCGGCTTCGAGCAGTCCCTGCGGATTCCGGGCGTAACGTTTTTCCAGGGGTTCCCGGGCCAGGGCGTGGGGGCCCCGGAAAAAAAGGGCGCCACCCGGCAATTCCTTTTCGGTCACCCATTTCCCGGACAGGGGCAGCTCCCGGGCGTGCAGCAGGTATACCAGCAGGACCAGGGCATCTTGGAAGCCGAGCCGCTCGAGAGGGCTTTGGGATTTAAAGATTTTCCGCCGGATCGGATCGCATTGGTAGCGCTCGCCCAGAAAGGTGATCCCGTATCCGTCCCCCTTCTCGTAATCCACCAGGGCTTGACGGCAGATCGCCGCCGGATCCCTTCGGTCGAGTTCTGCCCAGTGCTCCGGGGGCAGGCTGTCGCCGTACCGATAGAGGGAGATGGCAGCCGGGTCCAAGGGAGACCTTTATTTGGGCGCGGGTTGCGTGCGGAAATAGAATTCGATGTATTTGGCCAGTTCCCGTTTCATGGCCTTT